>JANQJG010000085.1 GCA_028281785.1 Rhodospirillales bacterium | reverse complement strand
GGTACCCGAGCGTCACGTGAATCGAACCACAGAATCTATGAACCCCGTGGTGCTTCCGCCGAAACGGATGGGTACCATCCGTTTCGGCCGCACCACTAGTGTGATGGTTCCGAAGTTGGGCACATTATGTGTGCCCAACTTCGGAAGCTGAATCACACGAGAATCAATAAATTCGTGTGCCGATTCACGCGAGATTCAAGGTATCGAATCTCGCGATCGGGACACTAGCTTGCGGCCGCACCAAACGGTCCCGCTTGATCCCGGATCCGATGTTCGAGACAGGGGCGCGAACCCCCGCGACTCCCAGAAACGCAGCCCTCGCCTGTTCGAGGCGCTGACACCGATATGGACGGCCTGGGCGCCCTGCTCGCGGGCGTCCGATATCCATCGGTCGAGAAGCGAGGTGCCAAGACCGCGCCCCTGCAGCCTCGGCAGCAGGTTCATGTGCAGATGGGACGGATGGGAGCGGACGATGCCCTCCGGCGCCCGTCGCGGATGATGGATCAGGTAGCCCCTTCGCTGGTCCGCATCCCACCCAGAAGGGTCGCCGCCGGGCTCCGGATGGATTTCTCTCAGCGCCGGCCACCACTCCCGCTCCAGACACGCCTCGAACGCCCGGGTGTCCAACGCGCCGACCACATACCCGCCGACCCCGTCCCGATCCTCGGCAACGAAGCAATTCCGGGGGCAGAACTCGGCGTAAGGCGCCGCGTACATATGCCCCATCAACCGTCCGTCTCGATAGAGATGCGACGCGTCTCCCCCGCCATCGCCGGTCGCCAAGGAAATCGCGTAAAGCGCTTCGATATCTAAGGGTGCGATATGCCGGATCGTGATCATCACCTTCCAAGTGCCGCGGCAAAGCGTTCGGGGAATCGCAACAGTCCTCGCCAGGAGCCAACGATGAGCCCAGCCGGGCCGTGACCTCCGCCTCGATCCGCGCTCAGCCTTCGTCCGGATTCTTTGGCTTGATCACTTCGAAGACCGCGCCTTGCGGGTCCTGAAGGACCGCCATTCGGGCATAGCCGGGAATATCGAACGGCTCGCGCAGCGCGTTGCCGCCGGCCGCGACCACGCTCTTCACCGTGGCGTCCACGTCGTCGGACGCGAAGTAGACATCCCATGAAGGGGGAAAGTCGCCCATCTCCGGCGTTGTCTTCAAGATGCCGGCAACGGGCCGGCCGTCAACCTTCAACAAAGTGTAGGGTGTCGGGCCCTCCATCATCTCGATCTCGACGCCGAGGACCTTGCTGTAGAACGCCGCCGCCTTCTCCGGCTCCTTCGTATTCAACTCGTTCCATGTCAGCGCGCCCGGTATGTTGAACACCTCGCCGCAATGTCCCGGTTCCGAGTGCCAAAGGCGCAGATAGGCTCCGACCGTGTCCTGGATGATCGCGATCTTGCCGACGTCCGGCTCGTCGATGGGCTCGCCAAGCACGGACCCGCCCTCTTCCGTCACCCGTTTGAGGGTGGCATCGAGATCGTCCACCTCGACATAGGTTCCCCAATGCGGCGGCACGTTCATGCTGCGCATCCGTTCATCCAACTCATAGATGCCCCCGATCAATTTGCCGTCGAGGCGCTGTATCGAATAGGCCCTGCCATCCGATCCCGTGGCGCGTTCGGCGGTCCAGCCGAAGACCGCCGCGTAAAACGCTTCGGACGCATCGAGGTCGGTGGTCGCGCAATCCACCCAGTTCGGCGTCCCCTGTTTCTTCGCTGTTTCCTGGACCATGGCGAGACTCCGTCATCGAACGATATGGTGTGAGGAGGGAGTAGCTGACCGCCTCCCTTCGCGCTAAACGGGTGTGATGTCAACGTACAATGAAAACGCGAAGGAAACCGCGCACCCCACCCGCCTCGTCGTCATTCGACAACGTTACTTCTCGGCCACGGATTCCGACTCGCCGGCCTCGCCTATCATTTTGAAGAAGGCTTCGAGGTGGTCCGCCTCCTTCGCCGGCTTGTCGAAGCGGATTCGCTTGATGCGGGGAAAGCGCATGGCCACGCCCGACTTGTGGCGCTTGGACCGGTGCACGCTGTCGAACGCGACCTCCAGCACCAGCGCCTTCTCAACCTCCCGCACCGGACCGAAGCGCTGGATCGTGTGGCCGCGCACCCAGCGGTCGAGCTCGGCCAGCTCCGCGTCGGTGAACCCGAAATAGGCCTTGCCCACCGGCACCAGCTCCCCGTCCCGCCACGCCCCGAACGTGTAGTCGGAATAGAAGGAAGATCGCTTTCCATGCCCGCGCTGGGCGTACATCAGCACCACGTCGGCCGTCAGGGGGTCCCGCTTCCATTTGAACCACAGCCCCTTGACTCGCCCTCCCTGATAGGCGCTGTCGCGCCGCTTGAGCATCAGCCCTTCCAGCTCGGCCTCGCGGGCGCGCTGGCGCATCTCCGCGATTTCCTCCCAGCTCGCCGGCGTCAGGATCTCGGAGATGTCGAAACGTATCGGGTCCATGCCGGCCACCGCTTCCTCCAGCCGCTGCCGACGCTCGATCAAAGGTAATTCGCGAAGGTCCTCCTCCCCGGCGACAAGAATATCGTAGAGGCGCACGAAGGCCGGATACCGCGCCATCATCTTGGCCGACACCGTCTTGCGGTTCAGCCGCTGTTGCAGATGATTGAACGGCGCAACACCCCCATCCGCCGCCCGCACCAGCAGTTCGCCGTCAACGATCCCGTCGAAGTCGTAGGCCTCGATGACATCGGGGAAGGCGGCGCTGATATCGTCGCCGGTGCGGGAGTAGACGCGCCTCTCCGCGCCCCGCCGGACGAGTTGCACCCGCACTCCGTCCCATTTCCATTCGGCCAGGAACTCGCTCGGGTCGAGTTCCTCCCCCTCCTCCAGCGGATGCGCGAGCATGAACGGCCGCATGACCGGCGCGTTGGCCACATCCGGTTTCTCGGCGCGCCCCTCCACCCAGGCGAACAGTTCCGCGAAGGGCGGATCGAGGGCATGCCACAACTCCTCCACCGTATCGAGGTCGCGGTCGAAGGCCCGGGAGAAAGCGGTCTTGGCCAGTCGGGCCGAGACGCCCACCCGCATGCCCCCGGTCACCAGCTTGATCAGGGCCCAGCGCTCGGTCGCGTTCATGCGGTCCAGCCAGCCCCGCAGCACGCCGGCGACCTCGCTGCGTCCCGTCCGGTTAAGGGTGTCGACGATCTCGCCCAGGCGGGGCGCCTCGCCATGGCCATCGCCCGGCCACATCAGCGCGCAGGTCTCGGCCATGTCCCCGACATAGTCATAGGACAGCCGGAACAGCTCGGGATCGGTCCGCTCCTCCACCAGTGTCCGGATCATCGCCGGCTTCGCCGCGTGGAACGACAAGTCGCCGGTGAGCGCCGACAGGCCCCATCCCCGATGCGGGTCGGGTACTCGCTTCAAATAGTCCTCGATCAGCGCCAGCTTGCCGTTGCGCGAGGGCATGAAGACCAGATCGTCGAGCAGGCGGGCAAAGGCTCTCATTCCGCCTCGTCCTCGAATCCGGCCAGCGAAAGCGCCCGCGCCTTCAAGCCGCGCTGGGCAGCCCAATGGACCAACGCTTCCTCGCGTCCATGAGTCACCCAGATCTCGCCGGCCTCCACCTCGGTCAGGGTCTGCGTCAGCTCGTCCCAATCGGCATGGTCGGAAATGATCAGTGGCAGCTCGACCAGCCGTTGGCGGGCCCGCTGGCGCACCCGCATCCATCCCGAGGCCATGGCCGTGCGCGGGTTCGGCATCCGCCGCGACCACACTTCCTTGAGCGCCGAGGGCGGAGCCAGCACGATCTCGCCGGCCATCTCCTTTCCGTCCCGCGCCGTCGCATAGCGAAGCGGCCCGAGCGCGACCCCCTGCGCCTCGTAGAACTCGCAGAGCGTCTGCAACGCCCCATGCAGGTAGATCGGCCGGTCATACCCGGCCTCGCGCAGCAGCGCAATCACCCGCTGGCATTTGCCCAGGCCATAGACGCCGACCAGATGCGCGCGCTCCGGAAACAGGTCGAGCGAGGCCAGCAGCTTGTCGATCTCCTCCGTGTCGGGCGGGTGGCGGAAGACGGGCAGTGCAAAGGTCGCCTCGGTGATGAAAACATCGCAGGTCACCACCTCGAAACCGGCACAGGTCGGGTCGCGGCGGCGCTTGTAATCGCCCGAGACGACGATCCGCGACCCGCCATACTCCAGCACCACCTGCGCCGAGCCCAGCACATGCCCGGCCGGCACGAGGCAAACATCGACCTCGCCGATGCGCAGGGTCTCGCCATAGGCCAGGGGCTGCAACGTGTCACCTGCGGCTACGCCCAGGCGCAGCCGCATGATGTCGAGCGTCGCCTCCGTGGCCAGGACCTTGCGGTTGTTGGGACGCGCGTGATCCCCGTGGCCGTGGGTGACGATCGCCCGCTCCACGACCCGCTGCGGATCGATATGGAAACCACCGGGTTCGCAATAGAGACCCGACTCATCCGTGCGCAACCAGTGTTCGTTCCGTGTCGTCATGCTCTATATGTGATGCAAACATCTCGAGAATACAGGCTTCCCGGCATGCGCCCATCCCCGACGATATGTATAAACTCGACGGCCAAATCGGCGGGAGGGAGGTAGGTTGGGCGTGCGGTCTGCATCAGCGTTTCCTCTCCGCCCCCGGGGGCGGAGAGGATCAAGGTGAGGTGGGGGTGTTGGGGCCATGAGCCCACCTCACCCGGTTCGCCGAGCTTACGCTCGGGCTCGCCACCCTCTCCCCCCAGAGGGCGGAGAGGGTTGATTTCACGTGGCTCTTTCAAGGCTTCGAGGATCGTCTATGCCAAGGGAGAGGGGCTTGAAGCGGCAAAGATCTGTGAGTCCCTTACCAGCCGCTTTCGGCCGCTGGTTCGACTCACGCGGCTGGGTGCCCCATGACTATCAGCTCCAAATGATCGAGGCCGCGCGGCGCGGCCGCCACGCCCTTCTCGTCGCGCCGACCGGCGGCGGCAAGACCCTCGCCGGCTTCCTCCCCTCCCTGATGGACCTCTCCGAAGCCCCCAGGGACGGGCTTCATACCGTCTATGTCTCTCCCCTCAAGGCCCTAGCTGTGGACATTGCCCGCAATCTCGAAACACCCGTCTGCGAATTGGATCTGCCCTTGAGCTGCGAGACCCGCACCGGGGACACCCCTTCGGCCAAGCGGGCGCGGCAGCGCCGCCGCCCTCCTCACCTGCTGCTGACCACGCCCGAATCGCTTTCGCTCATGCTCTCCTACACGGATGCCGCGCGCGTGTTCGCCTCCACGAAATGCATCATCGTCGACGAGCTCCACGCCTTCGCGCCAAGCAAGCGCGGCCAGCTCCTCGCCCTCGCCCTTGCCCGTTTGCAGCGACTGGCCCCGGGCTGCCGGCGGGTCGGCCTGTCGGCGACGATCCGCGACGAGGAAGCCTTTCGGCGCTGGCTCGCACCGCGTGGGAACAGCAGCCTTGTCGATCTGTTCAAGGGGACCGGCGGGGCCGAGCCCCGCATCGACATCCTGGCCCCCAACGCCCATGTGCCCTGGAGCGGCCATATGGCGCGGCATGCCCTGCCGGAGGTCTATCAGGCCATCAAGGCGCGGCGCACCACGCTGGTCTTCGTCAACACCCGGTCCATCGCCGAGCGCGTGTTCCAGGACCTCTGGCGGCTCAACGACGACAATCTCGAGATCGCCCTGCACCATGGCAGCCTCGGCCCCGAGCAGCGCCGCAAGGTCGAGGCCGCCATGGCCGCTGGCCGCCTTCGGGCCGTGGTCTGCACCTCCTCGCTGGATCTCGGTATCGACTGGGGCGATGTCGATCTGGTCGTGCAGATCGGCGCGCCCAAGGGGGCAAGCCGGCTGCTACAGCGCATCGGCCGCGCCAACCACCGCCTAGACCAGCCGAGCGAGGCGCTTCTCGTCCCCGCCAATCGCTTCGAGTATCTCGAATGCCATGTCGCCCGGGACGCCGTGGCCGAACGCGATCTCGATTCCGAGACCCTCGGCCGGGGCGCCCTCGACGTCCTCGCCCAGCATGTGCTTGGGATGGCGTGCTCATCGCCATTCCATCCCGACGAGCTCTATGACGAAGTGCGGGAGGCGTGGTGCTACAATGACCTCTCGCGCTCGGATTTCGACGATACCCTGCGTTTTGTCGAGTCCGGCGGCTACGCACTCAGCAACTATTCCCGCTACCGCCGCATCGAGCCCGGCGAGGATGGCCGCTACCACCCCACCTCCCGCCGCGTGTCGCGCCAATATCGGATGAACGCGGGAACCATCGTCAGCGCGCCGACCCTCTCGGTGCGCTTTCGCCGCGGTCGCAGGCTCGGCGAGGTGGAGGAGAGCTTCGCCCTCGGTCTGGTGCCCGGAGACACCTTTGCCTTCGCCGGGCGCCTGTTGGCCTTCCAGGGCATCGAACAAACCTCCGTCATCGTCACTGCCGCCAAGAGCAAGGCCGAGCCCCGCGTGCCGATGTATGCTGGCGGCCGCCTGCCCCTGACCACCAATCTCGCCGACCGCGTGCGCCGACTCTTCGACCGGCCCGACAGATGGACGGAGTTCCCGGAAGCCGTTCGCGAATGGCTCCATCTGCAGGCCCTGCGCTCGGTACTCCCCGGACCGGAAGGGCTCCTGGTCGAGACATTCCCGCGTGGCGGCGGCCGAAACCTGAAGCAGTTCCTGGTCGCCTACTGCTATGAGGGCCGGAACGCCCATCAAACCCTCGGCATGCTCCTGACTCGCCGGATGGAAAAACAGGGGCTGGCGCCGCTCGGTTTCGTGGCCACCGACTATGTGGTCGCGGTCTGGTCCGTCAAACCGGTGACCAATCCCGATCCGCTCTTTTCCATCGACATCCTTGAGGACGAGCTGATGGAATGGATCGGCGAAAGCACGCTGATCAAGCGATCGTTCTATAATGTCGC
The DNA here is from genome assembly GCA_028281785.1 of Rhodospirillales bacterium. Taxonomy (GTDB): domain Bacteria; phylum Pseudomonadota; class Alphaproteobacteria; order Rhodospirillales; family Shumkoniaceae; genus JANQJG01. Next base: position 44,147 of record JANQJG010000085.1, on the reverse strand, counting down.
GGAGATCGCCGGCCTGATCGAGCGCCGGCATCCCGGCTTCGAGAAGACCGGTCGGCAGATGACCTTCAGTTCCGACACCGTTTATAACGTACTCCGCCAATACGAACCGGATCATTTGCTTCTTCGCGCCGCTTGGGCCGACGCCAAGGGGCAGCTCACCGATCTCGACCGGCTGGCGGCCTTTCTAAACCGTATCGCCGGCCGCATTGATTTCCATCCGCTGGATCGCGTCTCGCCGCTGGCCGTGCCGGCCTTGCTCTCCATCGGCAGGGAGCAGGTCGCGGACGAAGGTCTCGAGGCGCTTCTGATGGACGACGATGGTCTGATCGAAGAAGCGATGCGGATCGATTGATGGGGAACGCGCGCGCCCGACGGCCACCTCCACGCGACCGCCTCAGCTTCGGCGGAGCGACCCTGACCCTTGATCCCTCCGGCGCGGTCTACTGGCCGGCGAAGAAGCTCCTCGTCGTGGCGGATCTTCACCTTGAAAAGGGTTCGTCCTTCGCCCGCCGGGGCTCCTTTCTTCCGCCATACGACACGCGCGCCACGCTCGACGACCTTGCCAAGGTAGTCGAGCGTTACACTCCCCGGCTCGTGGTTTGCCTGGGCGACAGCTTTCACGACCTGGAGGGCACCGACCGCCTCCATCATGAGGATGCCAAACGTCTCTCTGCCCTGACTCTCCCCCGCCGCTGGATTTGGGTCACCGGCAATCACGATCCCGGTCCCCTGAGCAATGTCGATGGCCGGTGCGTCGGGCGCCTTCAAATCGGCGGCTTGACCTTCGTGCACCAAGCCGACCTGTCCGGCTCTGATGGAGAGATCTCGGGGCATCTCCACCCGAAGGTGACGCTCCAGGCGTTCGGCCGGCGGCTGACCCGGCGATGCCTGCTCTGCAACAGCGAGCGTCTGATCCTTCCCGCCTTCGGCGCCTTCACCGGTGGTCTGGACGTGGCCGACGCGGCCTTTCGCCAGGTTCTCGGCGACACCTTCGATATCTACGTCCTGGGCCGCGATCGCGTCCGCCGCCTGACCCGTTGATGGCAAACGCGCCTGTCGCCTGACCGCGTGCGTTTTGACCGTGAGCTTTGAGACGGCGGAGTGGGCTCAGACCTGCCGAGGCAGGATCACGCCCTTTGGCTCGTCGCCATGGGTGTCGGCGGCGGAAATGCCGCCACCATTGAACGAGCCGTTTCCGGACCCTGGAGAGGCGTTCAAACGCGGCCCATCCTCTTCCTCGGTAATGGGCATGATGCCGTTTTGGAACGCCCAAGTCGCGGCTTGCGTCCGGTTCGCGCGGTCGATCTTCTTCAATATCCCGTTGAGGCAGGATTTTACGGTCCCCTCGGATATGCCCAGGTGTTTGGAAATCTTACGATTCTGATAGCCGCTGACGATAAAGCGCAGGATTTCGCGTTCGCGCGAAGATAGATCCTGTGGAGAGGCTGCGGCCGATGGGCCTTGCGGCGGGTAGGCCAGAAGAGCGGGAACGAGACTGGCCGGGAATACGCTCACGTCCATGCATACGAGTTCCAAGGACTTGATGAGAATATCGCCGGACACGGTCCTCAGGACGCAGCCCTCGATTCCCATGTTCAGGGCGCGAACCAGCTTGTTCGGGGACGGCTCCGCCGTGAACAACAGCAATTTCGTCTCCGGCAGCCGCCGCCGGAGCTCCGAGACAATATCTTCGCTCGAGGTCTCGGCCTCTTCGAAATCGAAAAGGATAACCTCCGGGTAAGAACCCTCCGAGATCAGGAACAAAGCCTCGGAGAGATCCCGAGCCTGATCGGCCACCGTGAACGGTGACAACTCAAGGCAAATTACTAAGGCTTCGCGGAACAACTGCGAACCGTCAACGACCAAAACCTCGCCTTTTTCCATTCTTCCGTTCTTCCCCGCCATTAAATAGAACGGGAGTTGCCCCGCCCCGGTATGTGCCATCACTTCTTATGGCTGACATTCGCGTTCGGCCACTTGGCGTGCGCCTGCCTGTTCCCGTTGTGGCTGCCCATGCCGCAGCCGGTTCTTCCTCGGGAATCCCGACCATGAAGGAAATGGGACTTTCCTCACCGCAGCCATCGCCTCTTGTACTCGGCCCAAAGCCCCCTGCCACCGTCTCGGAGCTGCGCAAACTCTCGTGGGGTCCGGCCGCTCTGCGGCCCCCTCATCTCCCCGGCAACCGGCTGTAGCGAGCGGCGATGGAAGCGGGCGGCCTCGTACTCGCGTTTTGTGACCCGATCATAAGTTCTTTCGGTATCCTGGCTCATTTTTCACGAAAACCGATTGAGCTACGACGCGTTCAGTATCTCCAAAGTCGCCTTTTGACGGTTGTGTCAAAAACGTGTCATTCCCGGCTATTTCGTACCCGCATCCGAAAAATGAAACGATCTTCGCTAAATTGGGACATCACCCTCGCCAAACACTTGGGCGCGCGCCGAGAGCTCTTTGCGAAAACACCTCGTGTGATGGTTCCGAAGTTCGGTACATTATATGTGTCCAACTTCGGAAGCTGAATCACACGAGAATCAATAAGTTCGTGTGCCGATTCACGCGAGATTCAAGGTATCGAATCTCGTGATCGGGACACCAGTGATGCCGGGAAGCAGGATGCATACTATTTTCATTTGACCTCAACGGACAACTTCTTGATACGAGACCGCTTAAATTTGCCGGAGATTTGGTCAGCGAGGCGCAACCCCACAGCTTCTCGCGAGATCCACCGCTCCGTTGGCCATTTCGTTCGGCAGACCTCACCCCGACGGCGGCGTTCGGACGGCTCGTTCGGTGATCAGGGGTCCGCCACGCCGCCCTGCAAGGGAGTACGCCATGCTCGACCTTCGCCAATGCCGACTCCATCTGGTACGCCCCGTGCTGACCCGTATTGGCGCGTACAGCCGCGCGGCCGAGAATCTCGTTATCGGGACTGCGGTCCAGGAAAGCCGGCTTCGCTACCTGCGGCAGCTTCAGGACGGACCGGCCCGCGGCCTCTATCAGATGGAGCCCGACACCCATGACGATATCTGGGAGAACTATCTGGCCTTTCGTCCCGAACTCAGGGCGGGTGTCGAGTCCTTCCTGGCCGCCTCGCAGGATAGGATCGAGCAACTGGTTTGGAATTTCGCCTATGCGACCGCGATGTGTCGGGTTCACTATCTCCGTGTTCCCCATCCCCTCCCCGATGCCGGCGATATCGCGGGATTGGCTTCGTACTGGAAGCGCCACTACAACACGGAGTTGGGACGCGGCACGGTTGACGAGTTCGTGCGCCATTACGAAACCTATGTGGTCCGGTCCGCCGAGGATTGACTTGCCGGCCTTTTCAGGACGCAATAGCTGTCTTTGCCGCTCAGCTGTAGATCGGCCAGAAGGCGAAACTGGCTGTGACGTGCAAAAGAATGCAAAAAAGGAGAATTTGCCTCCCCCCATCGGGTAGTACTGGCGTCAACGGCCAGAAAAAACTATCCTACCGGGTAGCGGCATCGACATGACCGGTTGGGCGATAAGATGGCGACGCGAGTGTTTCGCGAGGGGATATTTGTTGGTGTGGCTCTCGTACTCCTGGGATGCACAGGTCCCGACGTACCCGAGCAGCGCCAGGTTTACTTTGATCCCAGTTATGCCCCTCCGCCCCCGCCCGGGCTGGCGGAGCCCGATCCGCAAGAGGCGGAGCGTGCAACGGAAGAAGACCTCAGCGTCGATATCGAGCCGGCCGCGCCCATGGCCATCGTCCAGGCTCCCCCACGCAAGCCTACCCAGGCGTCTCGGAGTTTCGATCCGAAACTCGTCATCGGCCTGGACCGGGGCCAGGCGGTTGGCCTTCTGGGGGAGCCCAATAACGTCCGCGAGGAGCCTCCGGCCACCGTCTGGAGCTACCGCGTGGAGGATTGCAGTCTTGACGTATTCTTTTATTTGGATTTAGCCAGTCAGCAGTACAGGGTCCTCAACTACGAGGTCACCGTCGAGGACCAACAGGACAACAGGCGCGCGATCCAGCGCTGTCTTGGCAGATTGCGGACGGTTTTTCGTGAACGAAGTGGTTGAACGTCAAACGTACCGACCCCGTGTCATTCTTGTCGATGATGACGACCTGTTTCGAGAGTCGTTGGAGCAAAACCTTCTGGACGCGGGATTCCGTGTAACCCAATTCGGCGATGCGCCATCCGCCCTCGCCTATCTGATCGACGGCCGCGAGGCGGAGCTCATCCTCCTCGATTGGAAGATGCCCGGCATGAACGGCATCGAGGCGCTACGCCACATCCGCGATGCCGACATCGAAGTGCCGGTCATCTTTCTCACCGTGCTCAGCGACCAGATTTACGAGGAGGCGGCGCTGATGGGCGGCGCGGTCGACTTCGTCGAGAAGTCGCGGAGCGTCTCCATCCTCCTGAAGCGGATCGAGCTCATCCTCACCGGCACCAAAAGCCAGCTCAATTCAGAGGCCGAGACCGGATCGGTGTTGAAGGAAGGACATCTCGAGCTTCACCTGGATACGAGCCGGGCCTTCTGGCGCGACAGTCAGGTGGATCTGAGCCTTACCGAGTTCACGATGGTCCAGTACATGGCATCGCGTCCGGGCCGGGATATCCGCTATCGCGAGCTCTACGACCTCGTGCACGGCGCGGGGTTCATTTCGGGAGAGGGCGACCAGGGCTTCCGCGCCAATGTCCGCACCTTCATCAAAAGAATCCGGCAGAAGTTCCGGAAGGTGGACGGCACGTTCGAGAAAATCGAGAACTATCCCGGTTTTGGCTATCGATGGCGGATAGATGAGTGAGCCCGCCCGCAAGGTCGGTAACGAGTTCGGCCGGATTTGGCCGTCTTTCATCACCAAGCTTGCGATTCTTTTGACGACTTTCGTCACCGTGCCGATGATCCTCTATCTGCAGTTCGAGGCGGCCGACGAGGAAAAGAAATCGCTGCTCCTCAAGAACGTGCAGGATGAAGGCCGCCTGATTCTGCAGGGCTTGGTTCCCCTGCTGGAATCCTTTGAGGAACAGTCGACCGAGCCCCTCCACGAGGCGATGGGTCGCCTTCGGACCGGAAATCTCAAGGTCAAGCTGCTCTTCCGGCCCAGGCACGCCGAACAGGAGAGTACGTTCTTCTACGTGGCCTCGACGCCGGCGGTGAGCACGGACTACCTGCAAAAGGAACGGCGCGACCTGATCGAGGCGGGAATCTTCGAGAAGCTCCTCGGCACATGCGAGGGGAACCGCGCCCTCGCCACGCGATACACCAACCCGGCCGGGGACGACGAAGTGCTGACCTCCATCACCCCGTTCAACACCGCGGCCGGCTGCTGGGTCGTCATCACATCGCACGAGGCGAGTTCGCTGTTTGGTTCCTCCGTCGGGCAGCCTTATTGGAAAGCCCCCGAGGTTCGGCTCGCCGCCGGCATTTACCTCGCGATGGCTCTCATCGTCATCGCGCTTTTCTTCGGGATCCGCCGCAGCCTCAGCCGGTTCGAGCGCCTGGCGCGGGCGATCCGCACGGAAGGCGAGAGCGCCGGCTCCTTTGCCCAGATGAACCGGATGCCGGAGCTCGACGGAGTCGCCGAGGAGTTCGACCGCGTCGTCCACCGGCTCCGGGAGTCCGCCCAGCATATCCGCCAGGCGGCGGAGGAGAACGCCCACGCCCTCAAGGCGCCGCTGGCCGTGATCTCGCAGTCGATCGAGCCGCTCAAGCGGTCGATCCCGCAGGGCGACCAGCGCCGGGAAAGGGCCGTGGAGCTGATCGAGCGCTCCGTGCTCAAGCTGGACGCCCTGGTCTCGGCCGCCCGCCAGATGGAGATGGTGGCCGCCGAGTCGATCGATCCGCCGCAACAGCGGCTGGATGCCTCCTCGCTTCTCGAGCGCATGCTTGGCGCCTATGCCGAATCGATGGCCGAGAGCAACCTTCGTCTCCATTTCCGCCTCGAATCGGGGCTTGTCATCCTGGCCAACGAGGAGCTCGTGGAAACGGTCGTCGAGAACCTGCTCGAAAACGCGATCAGCTTCTCTCCGCCGGGAGGGTTCGTCACCGTGGATCTGCGCCGCCATGAGCGCTGGGCCGAGCTGGTGGTCGAGGATCAGGGCAAGGGCGTCGACCCGCAATATCTGGGCACGATCTTCGAGCGCTATTTCTCCCAGCGCCCGCCGGACGCCCTTGAGCTCGCGGTCGAGGACATGGCGGAGGACATGGGAAACGAGCGCCACACCCACTTCGGCATCGGCCTGTGGATCGTGCGCCGCAACGCCGAGGCCGTGGGCGGCAGTGTCAGCGCGCGCAATAGCCCTTATGGGGGGTTGCGCGTCACCGTCCGTTTTCCGCTCGTACGCTGAAAGGTCAAGGCTGGCCTGTTCTTGCGGCGGCTTTTCCGGCCTCACGAAAGAGTCGCAGCCCGATCGTTGGATACCCCAAAAGAGACTCCTAAATGTCTCATCTTTGCCCCAAGCCTGGGGCCGGGAATCCCGGTACACTCCATTTGTTTCCGGGTTCCGGCTAAGGACCACAAAAAGGGCTCGGTGGCTCATGAGGGTCGAGGACATGGAAAGGACGATAGGGTTGCATCGGTCACACGCCCAGGTCGACAACCCGGCCGCGGTCGTCTTCTTTCATCCATGCCGGGAGCGGGTGGCCCCCCTCGCATCTAGGTCGCCCGTGGCCTCGGCCCTCCGACTCACCGGGCCCACCCCATCTGCCGCTTCGCAAACCCGCTTTCGCGGGTCGCGCCCTTCCGGTTTACGGCCCGCGGCCGCCAGCGAACGTTTGGCGCGCCAAGCGAAAGCGGCTTAAAATGGGGAGGGGGGTCACAAGACGTTCATCGGGCCGGGACCGGGAGCGGCATCGAGAGTCACAAAAACTCAACCTGTCTGCTCTTGAGGGAGGCGCATGTCGTTGCTAACACCGGACATGCGCCCAAGGTCACCGGTCGACGGAACGCGGTCGCTGGTCGCCGCCGAGACCCGCCTGTACTGGCGTGCGAGCCGAGGCCTTCGCGGGCTGGATGGTTCCATGACGCGGCAGACGGCTTGGCGATGGCTCAGCTTCGTGGCCCGCTCGGGGTCGACGAGCCGCCTCCGTCGGTCGGCGGAAAAGACCTTTGCCTCAATCGGATTCGAGGGTTTGTTTCGTGACGTTCAGAGCGCCAACGAATCGGCCGGGTTTAAGGGAGAGAGGAGCGGCGCCGCAAATCGCGGGTTGACATCGCGGGGCGTCGGCGAAAAGAAGAGAAGGCGTCCCGATTCGGAGCCCCGGTAAACGAGGCCCGATCGCAGAAGCCAGGGAGTAGAGGGATACAATGGTGAAGATGAGGGAAACCACCGGACGCGGCGGCGCGTCCGGCACGTCCGGTATGGACCGCCCGCCCCTGCGGCGCGGTTCGCCGGTGGGCAAGAAACCGTCCGGCTATCGGCCCGTGCCCGCCTATCGTCCGCCCGGCCATCACGGCCTCAGGCAGATGTGGGATCAGCGCCTGCAACAGGCGGAGGGCCGCAAGGTCGTCATCGGCAAGGAGATCCATATCAAGGGCGAGATCTCCGCCTGCGACACGCTGGTCGTCGAGGGCAGCCTCGACTGCTCGGTCGAGTGCCGGCTGCTGCGCGTTACCGAATCCGGCCGCTTCGAGGGCGTGGCCCTCGTCGAGGCGGCGGAGATCGCCGGCTGTATGCTGGGCACTCTGACGGTTCGCGACCATCTCGTGATTCGGCCGACGGGAACCGTCTCCGGGACCGTGCGCTATGGCCGGCTGGCCATTGAGGCCGGCGGCGAGATGTGGGGCGATGTCGCGCCGCTGGGAACCGAGGCCGAGGAGCCGTCCGCGGAGACCGTGGCCGAGTCCGAGGCGCCCGCGCCGCCCCAGCCCCGGGCCAAGCCGGCGCGCGGCGGAAAGGCCAAGGTCTCGGCCAAGGCTCGGAAGGACGCCCCGCCGGCCCGCGGGCAGGGCAAGAAAGACGACGCGCTGGTGTGATGCCTTAACCCGGACTTCTCACCATGGACCCCCTCTCCCGCTCGCGGGAGAGGAAGGGCCCGGCCCGTCAGGGTCGGGAGGGTGAGGGCGGATTCCCTTTCTTCACCACAGAGACACGGAGACACAGAGGTTTCACGGAGGGGGAGAGTGTGCGCAAAGCTCTCCCACTTACGTCCTTCTCCCTATCTATCTCGGCGTCCTCTGTGCCTCTGTGGTTCAATTTTTCCGGTCCCACAACGCAACGGCCCAACCCACACTCCATCAATCCTCATCGCTATTGGGGCGACAAGTGCTCTCGGGAGACGTGAGGTTGGGATTGATCAGCGTCCGGGCGGCTCCGGCGGCGGAACCGGCGGTGCGCCCGGCGGGCCCGCCGCGCCACGCCCCTCCTCCTCGCCGTCCACCGGCAGGCGCCTGCCGAAGGAGATGATGCCGGACGGCCGCCATTTCCGCTGGAACAGCGCGTAGCGGCGCTGCAGATACAGCGTCCAGGGCAGGTCGGGCGCGAACTTCTCGCGGAGTTCGGGCGGCGGCAGGTATTCGAAGACCATGCCGCGGGCGCGGAACAGCTCGAAGGAATCGTTGTCGGTGAGGAACACGGGCACCGCGCCCCGGCGCGCGCAGTCGGCCTCGACCGTGTCGAGGACCTTGACCAGCTGCTCGTCGCTGAGGCCGAAGGCGGTGATGCCGAGGACGGCCTTGTCGCCGATCTCCTTGTGAAAGGGGACAAGCGGCGGCTCGCTCGGCGCCGCGGGCGTCGTCCCCGCCGCCTCCGGCGCCGGCGCCTCGCCCCTGCCCCGAACCCGCCGTCCAAGGCGCTTGAAGGTTTCCGCCAGGCCCGCCGTCCAGCCCTTGTCGCCGGCCTTTGATGTCGGTCGCGGGGATTCCGTGAGGCCGGCCAGACGCTTGTCGAGGTCGGTCAATCTGCGGTCGATGGCTTCCAGTTCCGGATTTTTCCGGGTCAGGGCCTCCACCACGCTTTCGGTCCGCGCGTTTAGCCGGTCGACGAGATCGGTCATCGCCCGCGCCCAGATCACGTTGGGATCGGCTGCCCCGTCGCCCTGCCCATCGGCGCCCGGCGCGGGCTGAGCTTCATCCTGCGAAGGCGGGATGTCGGGCGTCTTCCGCTCCGCCCATTCGACCTTGCGCCCCGCGCTTCGCTCCCGGCCCGATTTTTCGGACGTCCCGTCCGCCGTGGTCTTCGGATCGTCCATGCTCTCAAACGCTCCGTTCGGCCCCATGGGTTTGAGAATGGCCGTAAGGATTCCCGACCCTTTGAATAAGTCGAGACCGCCATCCGAGGCAAGCCCCGGCGACATGGCACGTCGCTCGGGGATGGACAGACGGCGCGCCTCTGTGTCAAATCAGGACGACGTCCGTACCCGGTGAACCGGATGCGGGCGCGAGCAATCTCGGGGGACTGGACCGTGGCCAACCGCTCTTTTTATGACATTGTGATGGTCGGCGACTTCCGCTTTCCGGGCGGCGCGGCCTCTGGACCAGGCGAGCAAATCCGCGCCCAGGCTAAGGCCGGTTACCGTACGGGACTCATCCAGATCAAAGGGCCGGTCCTTGGTTACCCCCATCCCTTCAATCCGACTGTTCGAAAATGCGTCGACGAGGGACTTGCGGACTTGCTGGATCCCCGGGACAGTATCTCGGCGTCGCTTCTTCTAGCCTATCACCCCCAGATTTTCACCTATCCCCCGAGTCACTCGTTTTCGATCGACGCTGAAACGAGGCTTTTCATCATTAGCCACCCCCTTTTGGATGGAGAAGGAAACCCTTACTACGACTGGAATACCATCAACAATAACGCACAGGAGGTCTTCGGGCCGGATATGCTATGGGCGCCCTTGGGTCCCCTTGTCCGCGCACCCGTGGCTGGCCTTGAAAACCCGCCGCCTCTCTTCGAACATGATTGGCTGGAAGTTCTCGATATCGACGACTGGGCCGCCACCCGACATGGTTTCTGCGACAACCGGCCGGTGATCGGTCGACACAGCCGACCAGACTTCTTGAAATGGCCGGATGATCGCGAGACCACTTTGGCCGCCTATCCCGACGATCCCGCCTGCCGTGTGCGGGTCCTCGGAGGGGCCCCGTTTCTCAAGGATCTCGTCGGAGACTATCCTGCGAACTGGGAGGTGCTCCCGTTCAACAGCGTCGATCCCAAGGAGTTCCTGCGAACCATCGACTTCTTTGTGTACTTCCATCATAGCCGCTGGGTTGAGGCGTTTGGGCGCGTGATCATCGAGGCCATGGCCAGCGGCGCCCTTGCCATCCTCCCACCTATGTTTGAGGTGCTTTTTGGCGAAGCCGCTATCTATGGTGAGCCTAAAGACGTCAAATCCCTGGTTAGCGAATACTATGGCGATTGGTCCGCTTTTGCTGAGCAGAAGGGCCGAACAGCCGAGATCCTCAGGCAGCGCTTCAGCCATACAGCGCATGTTGACAGGGTTCGCAAGCTCGTAGGGCCACCACGCAAGGTGCAGGTCACCACTTCAACCGCCCCGAAGCCTCCACCTGTTCGGGCAATATTCATGACTTCGAACGGGATCGGTATGGGCCATCTCACACGAACGCTAGCCATTGCGCGTCGATGTTGTCCCGCCATTCAACCCATCTTCGTAACCATGTCCCAGGCTTTGAAAGTGATTCAAGAGCACAACTTTCTCGCTGAATATATTCCATTTCATAGTTACTTAAAATGCGATAACAATAGATGGAATCATTTTCTACGTCAGCAGCTAAACGAAATCATTTCATACTACAATGCGTCCGTTTTAGTTTTCGACGGAAATGTTGCTTATGGTGGGCTTACTAGTTCTTTGCGCGATAATCCAAAATGCCTCTCCCTCTGGTGCCGTCGGGCCATGTGGCGGCCAGGAACAGCGGCAGAAGACATCATCAAGCGCGAATCCGAGTTCCACGGAGTTGTTGAGCCGGGTGAGCTCGCTAACAGCTACGACCACGGCTTGACCACGAAATACCGGTCGAGAACACGACTGGTCGATCCGATAAGGCTTTTGGATCAAAACGAACTCATGGATCGTCAGCTTGCACGTGAACATCTCGGTATAGATCCCGACAAAACCGCCGTGTTGCTACAGCTCGGCTCCGGAAACAATTTCGACTACAGCAAGGTCAGATCATTAGTTCTTTCGCGGCTACTGCGCGAAAAGGACCTTCAAATCGCGGTTGCACAATGGATGATTTCGAACGAAGATTTGGAGCTTCCACCCGAAGTTATCCGATTAAGTCTCTATCCCTTAGGCAAGTATCTTAGAGCCTTCGATTTCGTCATTAGTGCCGCAGGTTATAACGGTTTCCACGAGTTGCTCGCGACTGGCGTGCCTACAATTTTCATTCCTAACGAAGAACCCAGCATGGACGAACAACTTAGCCGTGCTCAATATGCTGAGCACAAGAGCTTGGCTCTATGTATTCGGGCTAGGGAATTATACAAGGTCGACCCTTACCTCGACATGATACTCGAACCCGGATTTCGCGAAGACATCACAGCACGCTGTGCGTCGTTGCCTCAGGCAAACGGCGCTCATGAAGCTGCTGAGTTCGTCCACGAACTTACCTTCACGGCGCGCGCAGACCGAGAGCCCAGAAGGTTCTGGAGATCGCGCCATGCGTAAAACTATCTCCAAGTTATCTGGTATTCTTTCTCCTCCAGAGAATTGGAAGGTCCGATTTCACTCGGCTTAACCTAAGCGCTTCAACTCGCCTCGATATTTTTCATAACAGGATGTGGGTGTCGCACCATGAATCGGGATAAAATACAGTCATTCTTAACTCCCGATGACGTACTCAAAGTTGTTGACGGATATCCCCATATATCTTTTGAGTACGGCAAAATACTCTATAACTTTATTATTGAGCATAAACTTTCACGTGTACTTGAACTTGGATTTAGCCATGGCGTAAGCAGTTGTTACGCGGGAGCAGCGGTCAAGTGTCTCGGACAAGGTTCAGTTGTCACAATAGATCGACTAGAGACTGTCGCCTATAGACCTGGTTTGGAGAATTTCGTTTCTGAACTAGGCCTAGATGACATAGTAATACCAATTTACGAATCTCAAACTTACAATTGGCGTCTTAAGGAATTCCTACGGATGGAGCCTAGGCCAGTTTTTGATCTAATTTTCATAGACGGGGCTCACATGTTTGAGCCTGATGCGCTCGCTTTTTTACTATCTGAGAGAATGTTAAGGCCCGGAGGATGGTTTATTTTTGATGACATTAACTGGTCAATTAGCACAAGCGTAACGGCCCAAAAAAATCCAAGTTCGTTGATTTTAACAGACCAAGAACTGAAACTCAAACAGGTTCGTGAAGTGATAGATGTGGTTGTCCGTAGTCATCCAAATATAGCAAGCTGGCACGAGGACCCGAGGTGGGGTTATGCAAGAAAGAGGGAGGAGAGTGAGTCATCATTGTCCGAACAGACGCTAGCCCGTCTTGTAGATATGTCACTAGAAAGCAGGGAACACGCTGTCAAAATATTTCCACTTGAGATTCAAGTAGAAAAAGGACTTCGCCCGACTGCTTGGAAGGCTATGATCAACCGAGGAGTGAGAAACAACGTGGTTATCCGACAAAAGAAGGATGGCAATCAGTGAGCTTTTTCGTTACTTTTGATTGCGAACCTGATACACTGAAAATATTGTTCAAGCGTAACCCTGGCCTGTAAGTTTACAGCCTACGTAACAGAGAATAGCTGGACATAGTTGCCAAAATAACTCGTAATATAAACCCTGTCCTGTTAGGATTACACTTCAACCTGCTTTTGCCAGAGAGGTGCCCGACAAATTAATCAGACCTAATGCATTTGGGTTTTGTCGCGCCGTCCGTCGAACAGTACCATACAGTTCCTGTATCTGTATTTACCCTCCAAGCGGTATTGGGACCTCCCGCTGCGATCTGAAACTTGGCAGCAGGCGTACTCTGAGAAATCGCGGGCGGCTGATTCATCACGCAGGAACCGACGAGGAGGGCCGAGGAAAATACGATCGCCATCGGGTAGTTCATGACTGCTCCTTTCCAAACCTGGACTCATTCCGGGTCTCAACCCATACGACAGATCGCCGGGCTTGTGACCCCGGTTTCGCGACATCCTTTGAAAACAAGAGGTTCGGGGGAGAAGTCAAGGCGTTTCCGGGGGTGCGCGCGGCGATGTCCCAAAATTGATTCGGGGAGCGGGCGCCCAAACGGGGATGGAGACGGCAAAAACCGCCTCACCCGTCCTCTTCCATCCGGTCGAGCTTTCGCTTCTTCGCCCTCTGGCGGCGGATGACCGCCCAGGCGAGGAGCACAACGATCAGCGGCATCCAGATTCCCCGGCTGATCACCGGGCCCCGGCCGCCCTTCTTGTCGCTGTCCTCGGCCATGGGTTCAAACGAATGCCGGGAGATCAGGCAGACGCCGGGCGGCCCCGCCCCGCCTCCGGCCTATTGGCCGTCACCACCGAACAGCCGCAGGAAGCGGCCGAGAAGCTGGCCCCCCTCCTCCGCCTGCCGGTCGCGCCCGGTACCCTCCGGCACCGCCGCGTCCTCGGCGGCCCCGTTCCCTGTCTCGAGCCCGAGGTCCGGCGCCCATTCGCCCAGGTCGCGCAGCGCCGTCACGGCCTGGCCGCGATGGGCGCTCTCCGGATACTCCGCGAGGAAATGCCGATAGGCTTCGGGCGTGCCCATCTGCCGCGCCCATTGCCAGGCGTTGATCTCCCCCTGCCGGCGGTCAGCGCCGGTCCTGGCCTGTGCCGCCGCGTTCCCCGTCCCCGGGGCGGGCGCGTTCGGGTCGACCGCCGCCATCTCCTCGATTTGGATTCCGGTCCTCGATCCCCCGCGCCGCTCGCCGTCCTGGGCTCCGTCCCGGGCATCGGCGGTCCGTGCCGGCGCGGCGCCCGGCGCGATTGCGAGGCCGCCGGCCGGTCTCAGATCGACGCTCCCGGCATCCAGGCCGCCCCGCGCCGCGGCCAGCAAGACGCCCTCGCCGACCGGAATCGCGTCCTCCTGGACTGAGCGGGTCAGCCCCGCCGCCACCGCCTCGGCCAGGCGCTCCCGCTTGCTCGCCGACAGCCCGCCCAGCCTGTTGACCTGTCCGGCCAGCGCGTTCGCCAGCGTCACCGCGGCGAGCCGGGCGTCGGCCTCGGTCCTCAGCCCCGCCGTCTGCCCGAGCATATAGGCGAGATAGCTCAGACGCTCATAGCTCAGCCCCGAGATCGGCCGCCCGCCAAAGGCCGAGTCGACCAGTTCCCGCAGCCGCGCCCGGTCGAGCGGCGGCGGCGCGATTTCCATCAGTCCGGTTTCCGCGGGGCCGGTGGTCCCGCTTGGCAGGGCCGCCGTCTCCGGGGGAAGCGTTGTCGTGTCTTGGGGAAGTGCGGCCGTTTCCGGGGGCAGCGCCGCCTGCTGCGTGTCCTCGGCCGCCGCCGGGGCCGGAGCCTCCGCCACGGCGGGCGCGTTGGGTGTGTCCGCCGGCGTGTCGCCGTGCTCGGCCGGTGTCGAGGGCGCGGCGGCCGCTACATCCGCCACGTCCGTCGCCTGCGCAGAAGCGTCGGGCTTGCGCGGCGGCGCGGGCGCCTCGGCCAGCGCCGGGGCCGATGTCTCGGCCGCTTCCGGTGCCGTGATCTCCGCGGGGGTTTCCGATGCCGGCCTGTCCACCCCGGCCCCGGACGCGGTTCCAGGCGGTTCCGCCGCTTGCGTGCCGGCCTCGGCCGGCTTGGCGGCCTGGGTCTGCTCCTGCGCGGCCGCGGTCAGTTCGGGAAATCGCGGCGCCAGCTCGCCGGCGAGCGCCTGTTTGGCCTTCTCCGCGTGTTCCCCGTCCGGATAGAGCTCCAGAAACCACTCATAGGCGTCCGGCGTGCCCAAGGTGTGCGCCGCGAGCCACGCCTCCCGCTCGCTGATGCTCTGCGCCATCGCCGCCGTCGCTCCCATCGCGACCGCCGCGGCGAAGATTCCGGCCCGGGCAAGCCTTGGGAAAATCCAAGTTGTCATGGCTCAGTCCCCTCATCCAAAGCCACTGCCGTGAAAGGCTCTCCTTCCCTGGGAGACGGCCCGACATATGCGGTCGCCTGTTACAATAATATGACGACCGCATCACCCAAATGTCTAAGTTTGGTTAGTTTAATTCAAATACGGATAGCTATTCCATTCAAAAGGATAGTTGTCGCGAAGTGTCAAATCCTGTTCATTCCTTGGTCAAAACGCTATATCTTGGTATAAATTCTCGGAATACGCTGCGCGCGGCCTAGATACAGTAGTTATCTGGGCGTCGTCAATCCTCCGATCAAGGACGAAACGAGGGCTTCCCCCGACCCCGGTTTTTCCCGGGTCGTGGCCCCTCGCGTCTTCTTTGGAGGTATGGACGGCCCAGGCCGATTTGATACCAGCGAGCGTTTGACGTGACAGGCCGGATAGCCGGCCCTCGTGCTTCGACGAAGCTCAGCATGAGGGCCTCATCCTGAGCAACGTCGAAGGATGAGCAGGCGCCAGAGGTGCCGCCGAAACGCGCCCTTCCGCCTACGCCTCGTCGGGCACCGGAAACGCCAAGGGCTCGCCGGCCAACAGCCGCCGCACCTCCTCGACCGCGCCCATCTCCATGCGCTGCCGGCAATCCACCGTGTTGCCGCCGACATGCGGGATGAGGACGCAGTTGTCGATCTCGGTGAGCGGCCCGGCATAGGGCTCCCGCTCGAAGACGTCGAGGGCCGCCCCGGCCAGCCTTCCCTCGCGCAGGGCCGCGGCCAGCGCGACCTCGTCGACCATGCCGCCGCGCGCGGTGTTCAGCAGGCAGGCCTCGGGCTTCATCATGGCCAGGGCCTCGGCCGTGATCAGACCCCGCGTCAGCCGCGTCAGCGGCACGTGCAGGGTGATCAGGTCCGCCTCGCGATAGATCGTTTCCTTGTCGGTCCAGGCGATCCCGTGCTCGGCGCCGAACGCCTCGTCGGGCACCAGGTCGTTGGCAAGGATGCGGGCGCCCGGGAAACCGCCCGTAAGGTGGCGGACGACGCCCTTGCCGATCCGCCCCACGCCGATGACGCCGATCGTGGCCTCGGCGAGCCGGCGGCCGATGGGGCGGCTCCACTTGCCGGCGCGCAGCGCCCGGTCCGACTGGCCGACCCCGCGCAGCAGGTCGATCATCAGCCCGATCGTCAGCTCGGTCACCCCCGGCCAAGGCCCGTCCGGCGTGTGCGTCACCTCGACGCCCCGGGCGCGGGCCGCCGCGACGTCGATGCTGTCGTAGCCGACTCCCACCCGCGCGAGCAGCTTGAGGTCGGTTGCCCTGTCCAGCACCCGCGGGGTGTGCGGCTCGCTCCCGGCGACGACGGCGTGAACCCCGGCGATCCGCTCCGAGATTTCCTCCTCGGTCAGCGGCCGGACCGTGTCCACGACGGTGATATCGGCCCCCGTCGCGTTGAGGACCTCGAGCGCGTTGCCTTCGGCTTTGCCGAACAGGGGCGAGGTGACGAGAACACGTTTGGATGCGGGCTCGGCCATTTCTTGCATTCCTCCCAATGGTTTTTCCGGCGCCGGGGATTATTCGCCAAGCATGCCGGCCGGGGCAACCGTGTTCCGGCAGACCGCTGACCGCATGGCCTCTTGCGTCTCAAAGCGCGTCGGGACAACGTAGGATCCATATTCACCAGAAGCATCACGGCGGGAACCCAGTCTTGGCTTCGAGGGCTCGGCGCATTCTGATCTGGCTCGGCGTTCTCCCGGTCTTGCTGATCGTGGCGGCGGGGGTGGCCCGCCACGCCCTCCTCGAAACCGTCCTCGTAAGGCTCCTCGCGGCGCGGGGGTATCCCGATGCCTCGCTGAACGTGGACGCCCTGTCCACCTCGCGGGCCGTCTTCTCCGGGATTCGTCTCGCGCCGTCGATCTCCGCCCAGCGTCTCACCGTCACTTTCCAACTCGACGAGCTGCTCGACCAGCGAATGGAGTCCGTGACCATTGACGGCCTCGCCGTTCGCCTGGACTTCGAGGGCGACGGGCCGCCCCTTCCCCTGCCTCGAGGCGGTGACAGCCCGGCGGGACGGGTTGCCCTGCCCTTCGACCTCCTGGAGGTTGCGGACGCCCGTATCGAGGCGGTTACCCCCCGAGGCCGGGCCGTCGCGTCGGTCGACCTCGAGGTCCAGTCCTGGCCCTCGGAGGGGGCCGATCTCGTCGCTCTGCGTGGCGGCATCTCCAACCTGTCCCTCGACGGCGTGGATCTCGGGCAAGGCGGGATCGCCGCCGATTTCGATCCCGGCCGGGGCGCGCTCCAGGCGAGCCTGGGCTTGTCCACGCCTGGTGGTTCCGTCCGTTTGGACGCGGATATCAGCGATCTCGCTCAGAAGCCGGATGTCGCGCTTGCCGGCGACGCCGATCTGGATCTCGGTGCCGAAACCTTTGGCCGGTTGATCGACGTGCCGATTTCCGGGCGGGCCGCGCTGGATTTCCGCGCGGGCGGCTCCCTCGAACTCGACGATCTCCCTCGGACGCCGAGACAAGTTATCGCCTATCTCGGTTCACGCGGCTGGACCGCCGCGCTCGGCCTCGACGTCGCCGGCTTCGACTTCCCCGGCATGCTCTCCGCGTCCCGCGTCTCGGCCCGCGTTGAGACCTCGGCGGGCGCCGAGAGCCTGGGAATGGAACTCGCGGAACCCGCGATCGTCGAGATCGACACGATCGACATCACGGCCTGGAACCTGGGCGAGCTTCCGACGCCCCTTGCCGATCTCGCCGCCGATTTCGAGTCGGCACGGCTGGAGATCGCCGCTGGGGGCGGCATAACGGCCACCTTCGACGGAGAAGATCCACGCTATGCCGCCTCCGGCGATCTGACCCTGGGGGTGCAAGCCGGCGCCACGCACTTTGCCGCGTCGGTTCGGGCCGAAGCGACAACCGCCGCCGACTTTGCCCCCCAAACCATCGGCCTTCGCGATCTCGACGCCACGCTGGCCGGGCTTGCCTGGGACGGTCTTCAGGTTGAAGCGGCCTCTGTGCAAGGGTCATTGGCCGGCACTCCGACGGACCTCACGGCGGATCTAGCTATGCATCTTCGCGCGGGCGGCCGCTTGGCGGAGGGTGTAACGGTCGGCTCCGTATCGACCAGTCTTCCTGTCAAGGCGACGTTACGGGACCAAGAAGCGCGACTCACTCTCGACTCCCCGTCCGACATCACGATCCGCGACGCGTCCGTTGGCGACGCGGTTACCCTTCCCGCCGCCCTTTCGGCACGCATCGACCGGGCGGAGGCGGTCCGCGACCCCGGCGGGACGCTCCGTCTCGACCTCTCGGCCCGGCTTCCCGAGACCGCCGTCGGGATCGGCGAGGCCGGAGATGAACAGCGAACTATCACTGCAACACTCGATGCGGTCCAGCTCTCGGCCGAACAAGCGCCGGGGGAAAACCCACGGGCCACGCTGACCTTGTCCGGCGGCACCTTCTTCTCCCAGCCGGACCAAATCGCCGTCGAGGCCGTCACCGGCGAAGCGACCCTGGGCGCGAACGGGCAGCTCAGCGGACGCGTTGCCGCCGGCCCGGTGCGCGACCTCGCGGACGTCGCGCGGTTCACGCCCCTGTCCCTCGACGCGACGTTCGCCACCCAGGATGACACGGTTACGGTCGACGCCGTGCTGTCGCCCGAAGGCACCTTCATCATCCTCCCCGTGCAGGCCCGCTATGACCTCCCGAGCGGCCGGATCGCCGTGGACGCGCGCCTACCCCCCCAAGCCTTCAGCCCCGATGGCCTTCAACCCGCCGCCCTCTCCCCACTTCTGAACATGCTGGAGCAGGTTGGTGGACAGGCGGAAGCCGTCGCGAACCTGACCTTCGACGGCGGCCAGCTCACCAGCGGCGCCCGTCTTTCGCTTGACGGGTTGTCCTTCCGCGCCGCCGGCGTCCAGGTGGACGGCATCACGGGCAGTCTGAACCTCGAGTCGCTGCTCCCGCCGGGGACGCCGCCCGGCCAGCGACTGACCATCGCGCGGATCGACGCCGGCCTGCCCCTGGAGGATATCTCCCTCGCCTTTGGTGTCTCGTCGCGTCCCGGTCAGGAGCCCACCCTCAAGATCGATCGCTTCGCCGGCAGCCTGGCCGGCGGCGAGATCGCCATCGCGGACGCCACCTTTCGGCCCGGCCAGAGCGGGGAGACCGTCCCGGTCCGGATCACGGACCTCGATCTCCGGCGTTTTCTCGACGGCCTCAACATTCAGGGGCTCAGCGGCGAGGGCGTGGTCTCGGGCACCTTACCCGTCTCGACCACCGACGGCGGTGTGGCCGTTCAGGACGGCCGGCTCGCCGCCCAGGGTACGGGGATCATCCGCTACCAGTCCGAGGCCGCCGACGCGGCCCTGGCCGGTCAGGCCTCCCAGGTCGACCTCGTCCTTCAGGCGTTGAAGGACTTCCGCTATGAGCTGCTTTCCATCGGGATCAACGCGGGCAGCGATGGCGAGGCGGCCCTCGCCATCCGCATGGAGGGCCACAACCCCGATGTCCTCGAAGGCCGTCCCCTGCATTTCAACATCAATGTCAGTGGAAATATGGCCCCCCTGATCACCGCCTTGCAGCTCGGCCGCGAGCTGTCGACCGATCTCCTCGAACGCACCCTGCGGCGCGACAACTGACCCCGCTTACATATGACTTCGGTGTGATCTTGCCCCAAAACCTCGCATTCTCCACAATGGGGGCGTGACGAAACGGAACCGGGAGTGTAGGGGCGTGTGGATCTGGCAAGGCTTGGCGCCGTTGGGCGGTCGGGCGATACCCGTGCTGTTGGTGCTCGCGCTCGCTGGCGCCTGCACCCCCAGGGTCGAGGTGGCGGCTCCGCAAGAGCCGATCACCATCAACCTCAACATCAAGCTGGACGCGGATGTCCGGGTGAAGCTCGAAGAGACGGCACAAGAGGACATCGAGGAGAATCCCGATGTCTTTTAAAGGATTTGGGCAGGTGACGATCATGATCCAACGCATGCGACTCGAAACCCTGGCGGCTTTCCTTGTCTTGATGGCGGCACTCGGCGTCCTATGTGCGCCGTCGCCGGCTCTGGCC
The DNA here is from genome assembly GCA_028281785.1 of Rhodospirillales bacterium. Classification (GTDB taxonomy): domain Bacteria; phylum Pseudomonadota; class Alphaproteobacteria; order Rhodospirillales; family Shumkoniaceae; genus JANQJG01. Next base: position 24,157 of record JANQJG010000085.1, on the reverse strand, counting down.
CAGTCTCTTGACCAACTCAGGGCGCAGGGCGTCGTGGCCGAGCGCTTCGACGGCTATGTCGAGGTTCGGCAAGGCAACGCGCCCGCTGCCGTCAAGGCCCAGGTCGACAAGGTCAATGCAGAGCGGCGCGCCATCTACCGGAAACGGGCGAGCGAGCAAGGCGTCCAGGCCGACCAGGTTGCGCGGGTCTACGCCAAGCAGATTCTGAAGAGCGCGCCCAAGGGCACCTTCTTCCGCCAGGAGAACGGAAAGCTCGTCCAGAAATAGCCGCTTAATCGTTGATCGTGAAATAGTCCCGAGTCCCCCGTCTCACGGGAGGGTGGCCGGATCAGATGGATCTCAAATCGCGAGCTGAGAGGCTTTCTTACGGCTGTTCAGTCCGAACGCTTGCGATTTGGCGACACCTGAAATGGGGGCGCCAGGCAGCTCCAAGCCCCAATTCACCTTGCTAACATTGAAAAAAATACACCACGCGAAGCGAAGGACTTATTTTCACGGAAAGCTCAATCCGGCTGGAAGTCGAGCGCGATGCCGTTGATGCAATAGCGCTGGCCCGTCGGCGGCGGGCCGTCCCCGAACACATGGCCGAGATGGCCGCCGCAGCGCGCGCAATGGACCTCGGTCCGGACCATGAAGAAGAGGGTCCGGTCCTCGCGCGTCCCGACCGCGCCCTCGATGGGCGTGTGGAAGCTCGGCCATCCCGTGCCGCTGTCGTATTTGGTTTCCGAGCGAAACAGCGGCAGATCGCAGCCGGCGCACGCAAACGTCCCCTTGCGGTGCTCATCGTTGAGCGGGCTCGACCCCGGCCGTTCGGTTCCATGGTCGCGCAGGATCCAATATTCCTCCGGGGTCAGCAGGCGCTTCCATTCCTCTTCCGTGCGGACGATTTCGAAAGTCTCGGAGGATGTTGCCGCCACAGCGGGCACGCGGGTGAGTACGCCAAAGCCACCCGCGCCGCCAAGGACGGAAAGGCCCTGGATCAAGGATCGTCGCGTGAGCATGAACACCTCCCTCGCAGCGGAATCTCAGATTTTGACCATCAAATTGGGATCGAAACAGCGGCCCGTAAACCCACGATCTGTTCAAGAGGCCGCGAGGGATGTCGGAAGATCGGGGGTTGGATTCGGTTCGAACCAGATTAATGCGGTAACTGTCCGCAGGCCCTAGTGTGATGGTTCCGAAGTTCGGCACATTATGTATGCCGAACTTCGGAAGTTGAATCACAATAGAATCAACAAGTTAGTGTGCCGATTCACGCGAGATTCAATGTAACGAATCTCGCGATCGGGACACTAGAGCATCATGCTTCCGAGGATAGCTGTGCCTTGAGTAGTGCGGCCAACCCGTCCGGGAACACGGTGTCGGACGTGGCGGCGAGTTCCTCGAGCGACCACCAACGGAAACTTTTCATGTAGTGACGTTCCAACGGGCCTTGGCCACGCTCATCGACATGGTCGTCGGCCGCCCTGACGAGGAAGTATCGCTCATCCGCTTCAACGTACTCGCCATCCGGGGTGGGAAAGGTTGCCTTTCTCTGGAGCACCTGCCCACCAATCGGTGCGGAAATGCCGGTTTCTTCCCGCAATTCCCGTTTCGCGGCATCCGTGAAACTCTCACCCTGCTCGAGCGCTCCCCCGGGAGTCGCCCAGTACTCCTTGCCGGCCAGCGCCCCTTCTTGAAACACGAAGTGGAACAGCAAAACGCGGTTCTTGGGATCAAGAACCAGGAGGCGAGCCGAAGGTCTTTTTCGCATGGCAAAGGGCTACAACGACCGGCTGGCCTCGGTCACGCACAGTTTCCGTCCTGTGGCACTGCCAGGGCCGGTCGGCCGCGCCGAAAGGATACCTGTCCGTTACCGTGGAAACAGGCACGGAACCGATATCACGGCGATCTCACCCATTGCAGGATGTGCTCGCCGACCATGACCAGCTCGTCACGCTGGTTGTGGATCTCGATCCTGGAGCGGGCGCGCTCCCGGTCGGGCACAAGCTCGACCACCGTATAGGTGACGGTGACCGTGTCGCCGATGAAGACCGGCTTGAGAAAGCGTATCCGGTCATAGCCGACCGAGACCGGGTAGTAGTCCGGGTCCTTCTTCAATGACTTCCCGGCGATGATCGTCGAGGCCGTGGACGCAAAGGCGAGCAGCAGCCCCCCATGGGCCATGCGGCGGCCGAAGGCCGTGGCCTTCATGTACTCCTCGTTGACATGGTTGGGGGCGAAGTCCCCGGACAGCCCGGCGAACAGATAGACGTCCGTCTCGCCCACGGTCTTCGCGAAGCGGGCTGCCTCCCCGACCTGGACGCCGAAATCCACCACCCCAAAAGCCTCCTCTTCCGACCCTTCTTCCCCGATCGCGGCCGGCCTCACACGATCCCGCCATTGACGTGGATCACCTGCCCGGTCACGTAGCCGGCGTCCGGGCCTGCGAGAAAGGCGACCATCGCCGCCACCTCGTCGGTCCGCCCGACCCGTCCGAGCGGCACCTGGGCGACCATCGGCGCCATCTCTTCGGCGCTGTAGAACTGCACCGTATCCGCCTCCTTCTCGATCAGCCCCGGCGCCACGCAGTTGACGGTGACGCCATGGGGCGCGAGCTGCATGGCCAGCGACCGCGCCAGCGCCTCGAGGCCGGCCTTGGCCGCCGCCGAAGCCGGATAGACCGGATAGGTCGAGCGGAACAGATGCGCGTTGAGGGTGCTGATCGCGATCACCCGGCCGTCCCGGGCCTCCTTGAGGTGCGGGATCGCGCGTGTCGCCATGTGGAAGAAGCCGGCCGTCATCACTCGATGGCAGGTTTCGAGCCCCTCCCGATCGAGCTCGCCGAAGACCCGAAGCTCCGGGAATCCGGCATTGGCGATGAGCACGTCGAGCCCGCCGAACGCATCGACCGCCCGGTCGATCAGGCCCTCGGCCACGCTCGGCTCGGCGAGGTCGCCAAGCGTTACCACGGCCTCCGCGCCCTTGGTCCGGGCGTCCTCCGCCACCCGCCGGCAGCCGGTCTCGTTGCTCAACGCATGGACGAGGATCGAGATCCCGGGCGCGGCCAGCCGCCGCACGATTGCCGCGCCGATGCCGCTCCCCGAACCTGTCACGAGAATGGCGCGTTTTCGAGACGGATCTTTGGCCACCTTGCCCTCCTGAAGCATTATGTTATGAGGTCGATTGCTGTGCGGTCGGCAAGGATGGCATATCATCGCTACCGACGGCTCGGCAATCCGGCATTGCCGCGGATCTGTCCCGGCCGACGCGCGTCGGGCGCGCCGGCGGCGAGTTGGACGGAGGTAGGTTCAGCCCGGCGCGACCCGAGCGCCGTCCGCGATGTCCCAGGCGATGGGCAGCGTGAAACGGGCGGCGGTTCCGCTCGACCCGTTGCTCGCCACCGCGAGCTTTCCGCCATGGGCCTCGATGATCGAACGGCAAATCGAAAGCCCCATTCCCATGCCGCCCGACTTGGTCGTGAAGAAGGGCAGGAAGATATGCTCGCTGACTTCCTCGGGAATGCCCGGCCCGGTATCGGCGACCATCACCTCGATGTTCTGGGCGTCCCGCCGCGCGGTGCGGATGATGAGCCGGCGGGCTTCCGAGCCGGCCTCGCTCATCGCCTCGAAGCTGTTCCGCGCGAGGTTGAGGATGACCTGTTGGACCTGGATCGTGTCCCCCATCACGTCCGGGAGGTCGTCGGCGAGTTCGAGGGCGACATCCACCTCGTGGCGAAGGGCCTCGCCGCTCAGCAGCGCCGCCGTCTCTCGGATGGCGGAGTTCAGGTCGATACCCTGTTTCTGGGTATCCTCTTTCTGAACGAATCTTCGAATGCGCCGAATGATATCGCCCGCCCGCTGTGCCTGGTCGGCGATGAGCTCCATCACCCGTTGCAGCTCGGGCGGCGTCACGCGTTCCGACCGAAGCCGCCGGAGGGAGCCTTGCGCGTAATTGGAAATCGCCGTCAGCGGCTGATTGAGCTCATGGGCAAAGCCCGCCGCCATCTCGCCCATGGAGCTCAGGCGCGACACATGGGCAAGTTCCGATTCGAGGCGGCGCGCGTCGTTCTCCGCCCGGTCGCGGTCGGTGATGTCGAGCGAGACGGTGACCACCAGCTCGACGCCCCCCGAACCGTCGTGAAGGGGCGCCTTGGTGGTCAGGAACAGGCGGCTCTCGCCGTCGCGGTCGACCAGTTTCTCCTCATAGCCGCGCAGGATCTGGCCGGTGGCGAAGACCCTCTGATCGAGTCGCCTTTGCCGCTCGCCATACTGGCTACCGAAGAGATCGCTCTTCGACTTGCCGACCGCGCCCTGCCACTCGATGTCGAATATCTGCTCATGGTAGTTGTTGAGGAAGACGCAGTGATCCTCATTGTCGGTGGCGCTGACGAGAGCGGGGATCGTGTTGATGACATTCCTCAGCTTCTGTTCGCTTTTTCGAAGCGCTTCGGCGTGCTGGTCGTTGGCCTCCTTGAGCTCGCGCTCGAGCGAATAGGCGCGCTCCTTGATGATCTGCTTTTGCCGCCACATGGTCAGGAGATTGAGGGCCCGGGCCCGGAACTCGTGGTGGTCGATCGGGCTGAGCAGGAAATCGGTCGCGCCCGCCTCAAGCGATCGGTAGCGAAAGTCCCGATCCTCGTATGCGGTGATAACGACGATCGGCAGGTCGAAGCATTTCAGGCGCCGGCGGCATTCCTTCACGAATTCGGCGCCGTTCATCGCCGGCATCTTGTAATCGGTGATCAACAGGTCGACATCCTTGTCGACCATCCACTCGAGCGCCTCGCGCGGGTCGCTGTAGGCCTGCACTTCGGCTTCAGGCTCAACAGACTTGGCGAGCCGTTTCATGATATTTCGGTTGGTCTGCCGGTCGTCGACGACCACGATGAGCGACATCGGTGTTCTCCGTCAATCACGCTTATTCTTAGCGTGCCAGCATTGTTAAGAATACCACCTAAGATAAGATAAACCTAAAATGGCCCCCGCTTTCTCCCCAAAAGATCGAAACGATCGCGAGCTCCGGACGATCGCAAGTCGTGACTCCCCAGTGCCGATCCATGACCCCTTCCCTCGGGTCCGACCGGCACGGAATGGTTGATAACCGTCGAGTCTTGACGGCGGAGCGGCCAACCCAAACGTGTTCATTAAATTTGAATGGTTCGTAATATCACTTAATCTCTTTGAATCTTCGAAATATTTCCAACCGCCGCGACCGAGATGGCGGTCAAGCCTTTCTAAAGACCCTCGGCCATCGACCGATCTCGGCAGCCCCTCGGGAGCCTCCGGTATAGCCACCTTATGGTTGCACCGGCTGTCCGGGAACTCCCAAAATATTGTTCCGACCTTCCTCCGCGGCCCAGGCAAAACATCATTCAAAATCTCAGAATCCCCTCCTACCCCTATCCTTTCGTTGGGTTTCATGAAGACAAACCGGCTCCGCTCCCGCTGTTGGGCGGCAGAGTCATCGATCCGACATGCAACTCGTGTACTATTCATGAAACGGGGCTTTATGGTTGTACGCAGCCAGATCTGTGGTTCAGGGCGGGTGAACGGAGGACCATTTTGCGAACCGATTGCAATAATCGCGCGGCGAAACCGAGTCTCTCCACAAGTTACTCGCGCATTCGCGAAAAAAGCGTTACTCTTTTTTGGGGACACGTCGAGAGGGGGCAGCGGATTTCCGCGTGACGAGGGCTTCTCCCGCCTATCGCTCGCGGATCTTTCGGTCTGCTGTTTTCCTCCATTCGATGGGCAAAAAACACAGGACCAGGTCTTGGAGGGAAGCATGTCCAACTCACTTAATCCCAGCGCATGGCAGGCGGAGTCCCCGGATGGCGAGGCCCCGGCCAGCCCTTCGAGTCCGATGCTTCAACGGGTCGACCCCAGCCTTCAACCCTTGGCCCGCATGGCCTTGGCCCGGCGTGAGCGGCGGGCGAAACCGGTAGATTGGCTCAACGATCTCCCCAAGTTCGAGGAAGTCGAGCTGGAATTCGAGCCGCAGGACAAAATTCTGTGGCAATTTCAGAAGTTCACGCGAAGACCTAGCGTAACGCTTGAACTGTTGCGGGACATCCGGCAGGTGCTTGAACATGTCGAAGCAAGCCATAACCGGCTCGACGCCGGTGCCGAGCCGCCCGTCAAATACCTTGTGAGTGCCTCGCGGTTGCCCGGCATCTTCAACCTGGGCGGGGACCTCCCGCGGTTCGTCGAGTGCATTCGCAACCAGGACCGCGACGGCCTTCGCCGATATGCTTATACCTGCATCGACGTCCAGTACCGGCGAACCACCAAGATGGACGTGCCGTTCCAGTCGATCTCGCTGGTCCAGGGCGACGCCCTCGGCGGCGGCTTCGAGGCGGCGCTGACCGATGACGTGATCATCGCCGAACGCAGCGCCAAGTTCGCGCTTCCGGAAATCCTGTTTAATCTCTTCCCGGGGATGGGCGGGTACACTCTCCTCTGCCGCCGGCTCAACGCGGTCACCGCGGAAAAACTCATTCTCAGCGGCCGGATCTACACGGCGGAGGAAATGCATCACCTCGGCGTGGTTGACTATCTTGCCGAGGATGGCGCGGGCGTGGATGCCGTCCACGACTATGTCGCTCGGAACGAACGGTCTTTCTGGGCACGGCAGGCCGTCTATCAGGCACGCGGGATCACCCGCCCGGTCAGTCGGCAGGAGCTCAAGGAGATCACGGACCTCTGGGTCGACGCCGCGATGAAGGTGCATCGCCAGGACGTGCGCAAGATGGAACGGCTGGCGATGGCGCAAGACCGGTTGTGGACCCGTTCCCAGCGCAGGTCCGCGCCCGTCGCCGCGGCGGGCCCTGAAACGACCGAAGGATAGCGGGGTTTCCTGTCGGCGGCGGGCCGTCGATCGAGCCCCGGAAACGGAAACGTCTCCAAACTTCGTCGGCGCGCGCCGCCGGAGGCGCTGACCTCTACTTCGGCCCGTCATTGCGCAAATCCTTGGCTTCCCTTGTCCCCATGGGAGAGCGTCCCTGCGGGGAACGAACGGCCTGTCTGCAGGTGACTAAATTCGGTGGGATTGGTTTCCCCGCTCCGCCAGGTATTTGCCGATGGCCTCCTGGAAGCGCAGGAACTCATTCTGGATTCGAGTGACATGCGCCTGCCCCCGAACGCGAATCTCTTCCGGCGTGATGCCGCTCAGCTTCTGGCATTCGCGACGCACCGAGAGAGCCCCCACATTCGCTGAACAGCTCCGCAGCGCATGACATTTGTCGCGGAATTCACGGGCGTCGCCGACCGTCACCGCGCCCTCCATGTTTTGGAGCAGCTGGTCCGCGTCGACGACATACTCACCGATGATTTCATTCACGAAATCGCTGCCGACTTCCAGCGTTTCCAGATCCTGCACCACGGACCAATCGATGACGGAGCGGGCATCGCCAAGATAGCGGGGATGGGATGCGATTTCCGTAACATTGGCGGCCTCGATGGGCGGCGCCAACTCGACCTGCAGAAGATCGGGCTCTTCCCCGCTGAAAGGCGCGAGCGTGTCGATTTCTTCGAGCAGACGGCCGGCGCTGACAGGTTTGGTCAGATAGAGATCCATGCCTGCCTCTTCACAGGCGCGCCGCGTTTCCGTTGTCGCGTCGGCGCTCAGGCCGATGATCGGCAGGCGCGCCTCTCCCAAATGGGCAAGCCGATAGAGCTTGACCACATCGATGCCGCTGGTTCCGGGCATGTTGACGTCGAGAATCGCGAGGTCGAACTCCTGTTCCTCGAGAACGTCCAGCGCCTCGTCGCCGTTGGAGACGAGCACCGCTCGGTGTCCCGCGCTATTGAGGATCTTCTCCGTGACCTTCTGATTGACCGGATTATCCTCGGCGACCAGGATCGACAAGGAACGCATGCTCTGGCGATCCCGTTTTCCGGACCTCTCGCCCATCTCCGCGCCGGAGTGCGCGGACAGAAACACCCGGCAGAGATGAAAGGCATTCGACAGCTCGAACGATTCCGGCTGCGCGGGAATGCATGACAGGAAGGTCGCGCTTTCCTGTACCTCGGTATCGCCTTCGACAATCCCGATCGCCGGCATCGTTGAAGCGGGGGACATCTCGCGCAGGGCCAACGCCATGTCGGCGGCCCGGGTTCCCGCCCCGCGCGCGTCGATGACGAGGATGGGTATCATGTTGTCGCTTGCGGCCCGGCCGATGACTTCCTGCGCCTGCCCCTGGGAGAACGCGGTCTCCACCTCGTACCCCAGATCGGTCATGGCGCGGCGCAGATTGGTTGACAGGATCATATCCTCGGAGACGAGGACCACGGAGGCGTCGACGAGATTCTCGTCCCGCTTGCGCGCCGGCTGCACGGCAAGGGGAACCTCGACCCAGAACCGGCTGCCCTGGCTCACCTCGCTTTCCACGCCAATCTCTCCGCCCAGCATCTCGGCCAGATGCCGCGAGATCGCCAGACCCAGCCCAACGCCGTCGTTTCGCCGATTCACACCCTCGTCGGCTTGCGCAAAGCTTTCGAAGATATGGCCCAGGTTCTGCGGCGAGATGCCGATCCCGGTATCGCTCACGGTGAAGCGCAGGCGGATCCCTTCCTCCTCCTCGGCCGGGACCACGTCCACGTGCAACAGAACCTCGCCCTTCTCCGTGAACTTGATGGCGTTGACCAGCAGGTTGGCCAGGATCTGATGAAGATGCGGCCAGTCGCCGATGAGGAGATGCGGCACCTGCGGCGACACGTTCGCGCCCAGGCCGAGCCCCTTCCGGTCGGCCTGGAGCTGCACCATCGACACCAGATCGACGATCCCGGCATGCAGATCGAAATTCTGTATGGCAACGCTGATCTTGTTGGCCTCGATCCGGGAGAAATCGAGGATCCCCTCGATCAGGGACAGCAGCGCCCGGCCGGAGGTCTTGACGGTTCGCACCATGTCGCGTTGCTCGCGATCAAGCTGCGTTCCCTTCAGAAGGTCGCTCATGCCGATGATGGCGTTGAGCGGGGTTCGCAGTTCGTGGCTCATGCGGGCCAGAAAGCGATCCTTGGCCTGATTGGCCTCCTCGGCCTGCGCCTTGGCCTCCGTCAGCTTCTTGATCAGCGTGCCCGAATAGCCCGGTATCGCGATCAGAGCCATCGCCAGGCCGATGCCCAGTGCCAAATTGTCCAGCCACCAGGCGGTGGTCGTGATAACCGCCAGGAAGCTGACGAGAGAAAGCCCCATGGACACGCCCATATACGGCAAGCCGTAGCGGAAGCCGTTCCCGAGCGTGACCCACAGATAGATCGGGTAGAGCGCGGCCGCGTACTCGCCGCCGGCCTTGAGCACCACAAACATCGCGGAGAAGTCGGTAATCGTCCCCGCGATCCGCCGCCGCGGCGAGGGTTGCGGCCAGATGATGATGCATCCAACGAAAAGGACCGAAAGCGTCACGAAGACAAACGGCGTTGCCAGCAGGAGCTTGCCCGCGTTCGCGTCGACCAGTTCGCCATGCGCGCCCAACCAACTGACATAGATGGCCAGCAGGCTGACGATAACGACCCTGACAATCGCCTGTTCGTGCTCGCTATCGGGGCGATTGAAAAGTCGTTGGTGAATAGCGGTCCAGTCTACCGCAAGAGAAGCTTTCGGCTTCATACCGCGCTCCTATAAGCACTGCGGCTGTTCTGATGACCGATCCCACCACCAAACCTTAGTCTTCAAAGTCGTAACGTTAACATTTTAAACGATCTCTGAAGCCTATGATGAAGCGATCAGGGCATCAACGCAACCTTGGCATTAGCTTTTTGTCCAAAAAGAGTCTGGAATCATGCCAAACCTGTCACGTCACAAGGGCCGATTCCCGCCGTTTTTCCGTGGTTTTCATACTCGGCGCTGCTCCTTCGTGAGTGCCTCTACCCATTATGGGTAGTCACCCCCGACTCACAGTGACGATCGTCACAACATGCACGCAATTTAATGACAAAAGATAAAAGGTTGGATAACGGCACTGCCGTTTAGGGTCCGTGGACATTCACCGCATCGATCTGGTTCGAGACCGCTTCGAATGCTCAAATGTTCTTTTTATGTTCTACTACAGACACGTTGTTGAGGCAATCGGGCAGGATCATGCGGTTCGGGCGCGGCTACAGGTACCCGACGAACATCAAATAGGCGCCGAGAACCGTCTGAAAGCCGCCGGAAACACGCAGGACGGCGTCCTTTTTCAGCATTGTCTCGCCGATGGACTTGGTCAGCTTCGGGAAGGCCATTCTGATGACCCCGCCGAAAACCGATACCCACCCGAAAATCGTGATGATGACCGGCCAGCCGAGGGTCCACACATTGTGCGTGTTGACAATGGCGAGCCCGGCCAGGAGAGCCAGCACCCCGGCAAGGAAAATCAAGGCGCGGCTGGCCAGGAACTCCCCGGCCATGTCCCGAAGGCCCTGGGGATTGATCAGGATTGAAAGGCCCGCCACCAACAAAAGAGGACCGATCAACTTGGCGATCAGAATGGACGTTTCCACGGCGCATGCTCCTTGAGACAGGCAAGACCTTTCATAGCCTTCATGGGCTATGGACGAGCGTAAGCACCCAATATTCTTATCTTAAGCCGGTTTTACGCCCCGGCGCCAGAGAACGACCATCCCGATGACCGCGATCAGAAGCAGGCCGCCCAGCACCAAGCGCTGCATCTCCAGGGATGCGACGGACGCGGCGCTCGTGCTGGCCGCCTCGCGGAGGCTCTCCAACTCGCCCCGTATCCCTGAGAGCGCCGCCCCTCGGTCCTCGCTGCGGGTCCGTGCCGTGGACAGCTCGGCCTGGAGCTCCGAAACCTCCCGGGCCCGGCCCGCGAGCTCGCGTGACAGCTCCCCGATCCGGTTGTCCTTCTGAATGACCTGCGTTTCCAGGCCGGCAACGCGGCTGTCCTGATCGCTGAATTGCGAGCGCAGCCGGGCCATATGCGTTTGCGTCGCCGACATTTGGCTTTCGAGGGTGGCGACAACGCCCGACATCGATGTCAGCCTGTCCTCGAGGGTGAAGATCAGGTCGTCCTTGTCGGCCAGTTGCTCGGTAAGCACGCCCAGCACATCGTTCTTTTCCGTCAGTTCGCCCCGAAGCGCCCCCAGCAGTCCGTCCTTTTCGCTGAGTCTGCCCTCCAGCCCCTCCAGAAGGCCGTCCTTCGTCGCAAGCTGTCCCTGAAGCTCCGCAACAAACCCATCCTTCCGCGTCAGGTCGGTTTGCAGCGCCTCCAACAATCCGTCCTTTTCGGTTAGTTGCGCTTGCATTCCGGCGAGCAGGCCGTCCTTCTCGCTGAGTTGAAACTGGAGCGCTCCAACCACTCCATCCTTCTCCGCGAGCTGTTCCTGGAGGCCCGCGAGAAGACCGTCCTTGTCCGAGAGCTGCGTCTGCAGCGTCGTAATGACCCCTTCCTTCTCGTCGATCTGACGGAGCAGGTTTTCGAAACCGGCCCCACCTTCCTGAGGGCCGGCCCCGGGTGCCTCGGGTGGTGAAGCCGGTGGTGGCGCGACATTTTCCAGGGATTTCTTGATAAGGCTGTCCAGCGGATTCGCCTGTGCCACGGCCACCGTCGGCGACGCGGTCAGAGCCAAAGCCGCCAAGACAAGGAAGTTCCTGCGCGCACTGCGCCTTCCGGTGTTCATGAACATGGTCATTTCCTCTCGCAGGGGCGGCATGATCGCCCCTTCCCCACCGGATAAGGTGGCCATTGCTTATCCGGACCGCAATCGCGGCAATGTCGAGGGCAAGGAGCGTACAAGTCTTTTATCGCGGTGCTTCACGGGAACTCGATTTCCGGTGTTGCCGCTCCGATGTCATAAGTTACCGGTACAATTGAGTGGCCAACGCATATGAGAGAAAAAGGGAGGATATCCTTGCGACGAGTTGCCGCGATTGTCCTCGGGATCGTGATCGCCGCCTGGAGCGGTCGGGCCGCCGCCGCCGACATCCCCTCCCGCATGCCGCCCGATCGGGACTACACGATGGCCTATGTCATCGACCGTGCGAAGATCATCGACACCGTCAACTCGATCGGCACCTTCGCCGATCTCGGCCAATGGGATCGGGTCAAGGAGGCCTTCGCCGACGAGGTGATTCTCGACTACACCTCCTATGCCGCCGCGGTGGCCGGCGGCGACGGCGGCTCGCCGGCTACGCTGACCCCGGATCAGATCGTGGCCGCCTGGAAAACAGTGCTGCCCGGCTATGAGCGCACCCAGCATCTCATAACCAACCATCTCGTGACCATCGACGGCGACAAGGCGCATTGCCTCTCGCAGGTCTTCGCCTCCCACTATCTGCCCAACACCCAAGGCGAGGATTATTGGATCGTCGTCGGCCATTACGATCATGAACTGGTCCGGACCGAGAACGGCTGGAAGGTCATCCTGATGAGACTCAACTACGGTTTTCAGTTGGGCAACCTGAAGCTTTCTGATCTCGCCGTCGAATCTTTCAAGACGCGCCGTCAATAACCTCTGGAGGAAGCCCGCAAACGACTAATCACGCGTTTGCGTTGTTCCCTGCGCTTGGAACGGGCGTCCAAGCGCACCAAGTTGGAGGCGATCGGCGCGCCATCCTCTTACGTTGGGGCCGTCCCATTTTGAAGTTTTCGGGGGCGAATGGATCCAAATGCCCCTCTCCGCCCTTCAGGGGGGAGAGGGTGGCGAGCGGAGCGAGCCGGGTGAGGTGGGCTCACGTCCCCAACTCCCCCACCTCACCTTGATCCTCTCCGCCCCCAGGGGCGGAGAGGAGATGGACCCTGTGGGCCGTCAAAAGGCAGTTACCCTGACTCTCCAGGGCGATAGCACACGCTACACCCTGGACATACAGAAGGAACCGAGCATGTCCGACCGCGTCGTTGAGCCCCACATCTCGATCATATTCGGCGGCACCGGCGATCTCGCCAAGCGCAAGCTGATGCCGGCGCTGGCCCGTCTCAGCGCGAACGGTCATCTCAAGGGGCGCCATGTGATCCTTGGCCTCGCCCGCAGCGCGGAGCAGGATGACGAGGGCTACCGCGCCGTCATGCGCGAGGCCATCGCCGAGGGTGGCGTCGGGCCGGAAGAGGCGAAATCCTGGTGCAACGACTGCGTCCACTACCACTCCATCGGCCACCGCAAGCCGGACGACTTCCGGGCCTTGCGCGAACGGATCGAGGCGCTGGAGAAGCAGCATGGCCTCCCCGGCAACCGCATGCTTTATCTGTCGCTGCCGCCCGAGGCCTTCCCCGAGACCATCAAAGGGCTGGGCGAGGCCGGCCTCAACAGAAGCCCGGGCTGGACCCGCATCGTCATCGAGAAGCCCTTCGGCACGGACCTCGCCTCGGCCCATGAGCTCAACGAGGTCGTGCACCGCTATTACGACGAGAGCCAGATCTACCGGATCGATCACTATCTGGGGAAGGAGACGGTCCAGAACCTGTTCTTCTTCCGCTTCGCCAACGTCATTTTCGAATCGCTGTGGAACCGCGACCGCGTGGCCGCCGTCGACATCGCCGTCGCCGAGGACCTCGGGGTCGAGGGGCGCGGCGGCTATTACGAGCGCTCCGGCGCCCTTCGCGACATGATCCAGAACCACGTCATGCAGCTCCTCGCGCTGATCGCCATGGAGCCGCCCATCACCTTTGACGCCGAAGCGATCCGCCACGAGAAGATCAAGCTCCTCAACGCCATCACGCCCATCCGGCCCGAACATGTGGTCTTCGGCCAGTACGCGGCGGGCCGCCTCAACGGCAAGGAGGTCATCGGCTACCGGGATGAGCAGGGCGTCGCCGACGACTCGACGACCGAGACCTTCGCCGCCATCCGCTTCGCCGTGAATACCTGGCGCTGGCAGGGCGTCCCTTTCACCGTGCGCTCGGGCAAGCGGCTCAAGCGCCGGCTGACCCAGATCTCGGTGACCTTCCAGTCGGCGCCCGTCAGCCTGTTCGAATCCGTCGGCTGCGACAGCCACCACCCCAATGCCCTGGTTCTCCGCCTGCAACCCGACGAGGGCTTCTTTCTCGGCATTCAGCTCAAGGTGCCGGGCGAACCCTTCGAGATGCGCATGGTGCCGCTGACCTTCAGCTATGAGCGGACCTTCGGGAAAATGCCCGAGGCTTACGAGACCCTTCTCCTCGATGTGCTCCAGGGCGACCAGACCCTCTTCGTCCATGCCGACGAGGTCGAGGCCTCCTGGCGTCTGCTCACGCCGCTACTCGAACAAACGCGGGAAATCCATCCCTACCCCTCCGGAAGCTGGGGGCCCGAGGCCGCCCGCAAGATGGTCGTCGAGTCGCAAGAGTTTGGCAGTGACCCCTTCGAATGCGCGGGGCTTCCGTGAGGTCGGAGCAGGTCAAGGTCCTCGACTCCCCGGCCGCGCTCGCCGAGGCCGTGGCCGAGGAGGTCGTCCGCATCGGGCGGCAGGCCCAACTCGCGCGCGAGAGGTTTTCTCTTGCCCTCTCCGGCGGCTCGACACCAAGGGCGCTGCATGCGCGTCTCGCCGGTCCGCGTCATCGAGGCCGTCTCTCCTGGCCCGAGGTGTCCGTGTTCTGGGGTGACGAGCGCTGCGTGCCGCCGGACCATCCGCAGAGCAACTATCGCATGGCCGAGGAAACGCTGTTGCGCGGTCTGCCCGAAGGCGCCGCCATCTACCGCATCCAAGGCGAGATCGCGCCGGCCCGCGCCGCCGCCGCGTATGAGTCGCGTTTACGAGAGGTCACGGGCGAGGCCCTCCCCTCCCTCGATCTCGTTCTGCTGGGGATCGGCGGCGATGGGCACACGGCGTCTCTCTTTCCCACCACCCCCGACATCGACGGGGGACGCCGACTGACCATCGCCACGAAGAGCCCCCAGCCGCCCCATGACCGCATTTCCTTGACGCTCCGCGTGATCAACGCTGCGCGCAACGTCCTCTTCCTCGTCCAGGGCGCGGACAAGGCCCCGATGCTGGCCCGCCTGCTCGCACCCCGCAAGGCCGAGGACCGCGCCCTGCCCGCCGCGCGGGTCCGCCCCCGCGATGGCCGCCTTCTCTGGATGCTCGACCGCGCCGCTGCTGCCGCTCTTTCGCACGGCAGACACACATGAGAATCGTCATGCGCGTCCCCGGACTTGATCCGGGGATCAGTTCCGCGCATCCACGTCTTTCTTTAAGTCGTGGATGGCCGGCCTTCGCCGGCCATGACGCTGAATAAGCAGATATCCACGGACTCACAGCCCTCCTTACCCCGTACAAAAACCGACCAAAATAAACTTTTCAGGATCTGTGCTTTCGCGTCGCATTCGCAGTTGACTCGAAGCCTGCACATTGGCGTACGATTCCGGTTCCTGAAGCCTACACTCTTGGGGGAGGTGAAGCATGGCTGAGCAGGGAAGACGCAGGCGCCGGCGCTTCGATCTGGGACTGGTGATGGCCGGCGCCGTTTCCGGGGGCGCCTATGCCGCCGGCGTCGTCGATTTTCTCATTCAGGCGCTGGATGCCTGGCATGCCGCCAAGGCCGACCGCGCTGGGGCCATGCCGGGGCACGATGTCCGCATCCGGGCCATGTCCGGCGCCTCGGCCGGGGCCATCACGGCGGCCATCGCCGCCAACGCCTTCGCCAGCGAAACGGAACCCGTGACCGATGTTGATCGGCCGCCCGCGCCTGAGCGGAACCGGCTCTATGACGCCTGGGTTCGGCAGATCGACATCTCCAAGCTGCTCGGCCGCCGGGACATCGAGCAGACCGGCCATGTAATCTCCTTGCTCGATTCGACGGAGCTCGAGACCATCGCCGCCCTCGCCCTCCGGACCGAGCGCCGGGCCGCCGGGCGACCCTATATCGACGATCCCCTCGCCCTCTTTCTGACCGTTGCCAATCTGCGCGGCGTGCCCTATGGCTTCCATGTCTTCGGCCACGAGCCCGACACCCGCTACGGCATGTCCAACCACATGGACGACATGCGCTTCGCGGTCAGTATGAACGGCAAGACCTTCGACGGGGCGCGCGCGCTCGATCCCGCCGACGCGCCCGATGACGGGCACTGGCCGACGCTTGCCCAGGCCGCCCTTGCCAGCGGCGCCTTTCCGATCGGCCTGGCGCCAAGGACCCTCGAACGGCCCGCTTCCGATTTCGACGCACGGCTCGGTCGCAAGCCGGCCTGGGACACGCCGCCCGATCCCTATCGTTTCCTCTGCGTCGATGGCGGCCTCATGAACAACGAACCGCTGGAGCTGGCGCGCCGTCATCTCTCCGGCGGCGCCAACCGCAAGAACCCGCGCGAGGGGGAGAAGGCCAGCCGCGCCGTGGTGATGATTGATCCGTTCCCCAACGAGGTCGCCTTCAACGCCAATTGGCAGCCGGACAACCGGCTGTCGCGAATCTTCCTCGCGATGTTCAACGCCCTCAAGAACCAAGCCCGCTTCAAACCGGAAGAGCTGGCCCTGGCCGAGGACGACGGGGTCTACAGCCGCTTCATGATTTCGCCGTCGCGCCAGGACGCCCAGGGCAACTCCGTCGAGCCGGCGATGGCGGCCGGTATCCTCGGCGGCTTCGGCGGCTTCTTCCACGAAACGTTCCGCCGGCATGACTTCCAGCTCGGGCGCCGCAACTGCCAGGCCTTCCTGCGCTGGCACCTATCCCTGCCCCAGACCAACCCCCTTTTTACCGGCATCGATCCGACCGTCCGCGACCGCTTTGAGGTACGCGGACCGGATGGCACGCCTTGGACGAAGCCCAACAAGGCCGGCGAGGAGGTTCCGCGCCTGCCCATCATTCCCCTGACCGAGGAACTGAGCGAACCGATCCCCTTGCCGGCGCCACCGAGCGGCGAGGTCGTTGACCTCCCGGCGCTGAGAACGGGCATCAAGGAACGTGTCGAGATGGTCGGCAAAACGCTGTTCGACACCGACCTCAAGGATTTTTCCAACAGCGCCGTGCGCTGGGTCCTGAAACGGGCCTGGGAGTGGGCCATTTCGGGACGTGTTACCGACCGCGCGGTCGAAACCATCAAGACGGAGCTCAACCGCCTCTAACAGGCTGCTGAAAGAATCGCTGATACTTCTTGTTACGCCTTTCGACACGGCGCGACGCGCCTCCCAATCCTTCGACACGCCGCCTTCGGCGGCTGCTCAGGATGAGGTTAGACATGAAAAATTGACCTCATGCTGAGGAGCGCAGCGTCTCGAAGCACGAGGTCAACTATCGATTTGTTCTCTTCAGAAACCTGCGAGGTTGTTGTCGGCGTAACGGATCGTTAGGTTGCCGACCCGGGCGATAAGCTAACATCCGGGGTGGTGGAACATGACCGAGCGCCAGGCGCTCATCAAACCCGAACTGATCTTCCTCGCCTGCGGCGAACCCTCGGGCGACGCCCTGGGCGCCGGCCTGATGCATGGCCTCAAGGATCTGACCGGCGGCGCCGTCCGCTTCGCCGGCGTCGGCGGCGAGCGCATGGCCGCAGAAGGTCTCGCCAGCCTCTTCCCTATCCATGAACTCGCGACCATGGGCCTTCTGGAAGTAATCCCGCGCATCCGTCAGATCCAGCGCCGCATTCGCGAGACGGTCGACACAGTTATGGATCTCCGGCCGGCCGCCGTCGTCACCATCGACGCGCCGGGTTTCAGTTTCCGGGTCGCCAAGCGGCTGCGCGCGCGCGGCGCCCAAATGCCCATCATCCATTATGTCGCGCCGCAGGTCTGGGCCTGGCGCCCCCGCCGCGCGAGGGAGACGGCGCGGCTGTTCGACCATCTCATGGTCCTGCTCCCCTTCGAGCCGGACTACTTCGAGAAGGAGGGGCTGCCGACCAGCTATGTCGGCCATCCCGCGATCGACCTCGCCGCTGGCGGCGACGGCCCCGAGTTCCGCGCCCGCCACGGGATCGCCGCCGAAGAGCCCCTTCTGGCCGTGCTGCCCGGCAGCCGCCGCGTCGAGATTTCGCGCCTCCTGCCCGCCTTTCGCGGCGCCGTCGACAAGCTGCACCAGCGGCTTCCCGATCTGCAGGTGGTCGTCCCCACGGTGGAGACCGTGGACGCCCAGGTGCGCGCCGAGGTAAAGACTTGGCCGATGCCCATCTCCGTCGTCTCACCGGACGAGAAAGCGGACGCCTTCGCCGCCGCCAACGCGGCCCTCGCCGCCTCCGGCACCGTGACGCTGGAGCTCGCGATATCCGGCGTGCCCATGGTCGTCGCCTACCGCGCCAGCGCGCTGACCGCCTTTGTCGTGCGGCGCCTCATCAAGCTGCGCAACGTGGCGCTGCCCAACGTCATTCTCGACGAGAGCGTCATCCCCGAACGCCTGCAGGAGGACTGCACGCCCGAGACCCTGTCGTCCACCCTTCTCGATCTTTTCCACGAACCCGATGCCCGGGCCGCGCAGGTCGCCGGCTTTGATCGCCTGCGCGGCATTCTCATGGATGCCGACCGCACCCCGCCCTCGCAACGGGCCGCCGCCGCCGTCCTGTCGGCCATGCGGGATGCAATCGCCGTCACGGAACGTTAATCGGAGAGACAGCTTACGGGAACCAAGGCGTACCCACCCGCCTTGCTCACCGCGTCGCAGGTCTCGATGATCGTTGCGAGGGCCGGCTCGGTTCCGCTGGCCAGGGCCGCATCCACCTCCGCCGCCTCCTCCGGAAACAGCGGGGACCACCACTGCCCCGCCAAGGCGCTTCGTGCCAACTGGTCGCGACGGATGACAAAAACGCCGACCCGATACCGATCCACCAGGGCGGCGAGGCCGTCCACCTCCAAAGCGTAGATTGCGGCGATCAGTTCGCGCGTCCGCGCCTGGAGCCGGCGGTAATAACCCGCGCTATAAGGGATCATGTATTCGTTGGCGATCAGCACCGGCCGGCGCGCCAGGCTCGGCAGATTGTCGGCCTCCTGTTCGAGGCTGGCGACCAGGGTGTCGGGCGGCAGGGAAGCCAGCGCGGTATAGAGGCCGGACGCGCCGCCTTGAACGTAGTTGCCGCGCGGCATCCGCTTGTCGACCAGCACCACGACGAAAAGCACGGTGAGTAGAGCCGCGAACAGCCCTGTTGCACCATGCTGGTGCCAGCGCGCCAGAGGCCGCGCCGCCCAGGGAAGCGCCACCGCCATCAGCGCGATCGGGACGACCAGCCGCAGCGGCGTCTTGCCATAGCGCGCCGGCAGGTGCAGGTCGAACAGCAGCAGATGCGCGGCAACGAACAGAACCGCCGCGGCGATCAAAACGCGGAGCGGGATCGATCGCGCGAAGACGGCCTCGGCCGGCTCTCCCGCCTCGCCGCCACGGCGCGCCAGCAGCAGCACCGGGCCGATGACCACCACGAACAGGGCAAGGGCAACGAGCGGATTACTCCTCACTTCGTAGCAGCCGAACTCTCCCGGGAAGAACCCGCTACGCCGTCCGCAGAGATAATGGTAGACGGTGTTGACGTCCTGGAAGAAAGGCACGCGGCCGCCATCCAAAAACATGGGATCGGCCCGCGCCGCAGCGACGCCGATCGCCGGCCCGAACTCCGAGCTCGCAAAGGCGAACGGCAACAGGGAAAGACCGACGCCGGCGAGCCCCGCCATGGCAAGCAAAAGCCGCTCGCGGCTGATCCACGGAAACCCCGCCGAGAAATCGATCAGAACCAGCCCGGCAACTCCGCCGGCGACCAGCGCGATCTGCGGATAGAACAACCCCTGTAGCCCCGCGCAGACGAACACACTAAGCGGCCGTCGCCGCGCAAGCTGATCGAGAAACGCCAGGAACAGCGGCGCGGCGAAGGCGCGCGGCGTCGCGCTGGCAAAATCGTCCCGCAGGAACACGAACAGCAGCATCAGGCCCGTGGCCATGCAGGCGACCGGCGGCGGCAGCGCCATCGCGCGTGCGAAGCGCCAACCGAACCAGGCCGTCGCCAGGGCCAATGGAAGCGGCAACAGCTTGCCGACAAGGAAAGGATCGACGCCCAACGCCGCGAAGCTTCGGTAAAAAGCCGTGAAGCCCAGCGGCGACACCGCCTCGAAATAACGGGAGATGAGGTCGCCGGGAAACAGGTCCGGCTCGAGCCACCGGCGCATCCAGAACAGGAACTGCCGGGCGTCGTCCTGCACCACCCACGGCCCGGCGAAGGCCTGGATCATCAGCTGGCTCGTGGCCACCGCCGCGAAGGTAAAGGTCAGCGCCAGCCACAGGCACTCGCGGCCGCCGTCGCCGTCTCTGGCGCGACCGGTCATGACCCGCTCCCCGTCCCGCCGGTTCCTCACTCGACTAGGGTATGGTCCCGATTGGCAGCCACGAACTCCGGCCGGTAGCGCAGGGTCCTCCGAACCGTGTTGCCGTCGGTATCCAACAGGTCTGTCTCCCAGTTGGGGTCCAGCCTTGCGTCATCCTTGTTGGCGAGGTGCAGCACGCCGATTGGCTCGTGCGGCAAATAGGGCTCCACGAACCGCCCGGTCCGCGCGCAGACCTTCGGAACGCCGATATAGTTGCACCAGTTGGGCAGGATCTCGATCGGAAGCCCGTCCAATTCCACCGCCATCACGAAGGCCAGCTGGTTGGAGCCGAAGATCCGCGCGCGCTTGGTCAGCCGTGCCAGATACCCTTGAACCGATTTCCAATGCGGCGCGTCCCGATGAAGCGCGAAGGCGCCGCCGTTGAAAGGCGTGATCGGGGTCAGGCGTTTCACCATATGCATCGGCAGGTAGGCGCGCATCGAATGCTTGTAGCCGAAGGTTTTCATGATCGGGTAGCGGCCGAACAGCCAAGTGGTCTTCGACGCGACCCTATGATCCGCGGAGACCTCGTCTATTCCCATCGCCAGGCCGGCGCGCTCGGCGCCGAGCAGGAACAGGTCGATCGCCCGCCAGTCGCACACCCAGCAATCGGCGTCGAGCCAGATGTAATAGTCGTAGCCCGGAAAGTAATCCGGCAGGAACACCTTGACGGTTCGCCCCTTCAGCCATTCCCTGCCCCGGTATCGTCTTTCCGACACCGGCAGGTCCCAACGGCCCTCGGCGAAGTTGTCGGCCCGCTCCCTTGCCCGGCACGCGACCTCTTCGCTCATGCCCGCGGAAATCACCGAGACATCGACCGATTTCGACTGGGGATGGATCCTGATGGAGTCGATCAACTCGAAGAGCAGCGGCGCATATCTGTCGTCCGAGCTGGAAACGATCGTGATCCGCGATGTCATGGGCGTGCGTACTTTCCGCTGGGCCCGCGCCGGCTCGCGAACGGCCTACCTGCCCGGGCGTGTTTTTGGGACGTCCTCCAAGGCGGCGGATCATGCCCCAATCTCGCGTCTTCGTCCACTCGCGCCATCCAGCCTTCGCCTCCATGCCGTCGGCAAAACCAGAACCGCGTCTTCGGTGACGATAGGACTGGCACAGTGGAAATTCTAAAGACGAACGCAAAGCTGCCTGACTAAGTCACCTTTTATTAACAGTATTTCGCTAGTTATGCTCGTGATTACTACCGCTCGGGCAACCGGGCAGCTTGGTTGCAACGATCGAAAAGGGGCCCGTGATGGCTACCAGAACCTCCACCGTGAAGAAGCCCAGCGTGGCGAAAAAGACCGTCGCCACCAGGAAGACCACGAAAGCGGTCGCCAGGAAACCCGCCGCGAAAAAGACCGTCGCGACGAAGCCGACCGCCCGCAAGACGACGGCGAAGAAGACTGTCGCCAGGAAGACCGTCGCCAAGAAGCCGACCGTGAAGAAGGCTGTGGCCAAGAAGCCGGTCGCCAAAAAGCCGGCGGTAAAGAAGACCGTGGCCAAGAAGCCGGTCGCCAGGAAGACCGTCGCCAGGAAGCCGACCGTGAAGAAAGCCGTGGCCAAGAAGCCGGTCGCCAAGAAGACCGTGGCTAAAAAGACCGTGGCCAAAAAGCCTGTGGCGAAGAAGACTGCGACCAAGAAGCCAGCAGCCAAAAAGACCACCGTGAAAAAGACCGTGGCCAAGAAGCCCGTCGCGAAGAAGGTCGTGGTCAGAAAGGTCGCGGCGAAAAAGCCCGTGCGTACCCAGCGCACGATGCGGAAGGCGGCCTAAAGGCGGAAGACCTCAGACTCCCACTACTGCTATCTGCTTAAAACGGCGGTCTTCGGACCGCCGTTTTACGTCGAAGGACTCGGGCCTCACGCCTCGGCCATCACCTGGCGCAAATGTTCCTGTACGCTGGTCGTGATCCAAAGCGCCGTTTCCACCGCGCGCCGTCCATCGGCCCCGCCCACCAGCGGCGCCTCGCCCGCTTGCACGGCATGAAGGAAAGCCGCGATTTGCCGCTTCAGCGGATCGTCCTCCTCGAACCCCTTCTCGACCCGATCGAAGTTCGGGATCCCCGGCAGCATTTCACCATCCCCCTTGCGCACCGCCACGAGCTTGTTCTGGACCAGGTCCGCCGAGACATAGGAGTCCCCCTGGAAGACCCGGATCTTGCGCTCGGTCTTCAGGCTGACCCGGCTCGCCGTCACATTGGCCACGCATCCGTTGGCGAACCGCAGACGCGTGTTGGCGATGTCCTCCTTGCCCGAGAGCACCGGCGCCCCGATGGCGTCGATCCGTTCGACCGGTGCGTTGACGATGCTGAGGATCAGATCGATATCGTGGATCATCAGGTCGAGAATGACGCTGACGTCCGTGCCCCGCGGCCGGAACGAGGCGATGCGGTTGCACTCGATGTAAAGGGGGCGGGTCGCCACCTCCAGCAAGGCCATCGACACGGGGCGGAACCGCTCCACATGGCCGACCTGCAATACCAGCCCCCGTTCGTC
Organism: Rhodospirillales bacterium; assembly: GCA_028281785.1. GTDB lineage: Bacteria > Pseudomonadota > Alphaproteobacteria > Rhodospirillales > Shumkoniaceae > JANQJG01. Next base: position 1,507 of record JANQJG010000085.1, on the reverse strand, counting down.
TGCCAGCCGCGTCAGGTCGGCCGCCTGTTCCGGGTCATCGGTGATCGGCTTCTCGACGAGCGCGTGAACCCCGTTCTCCAGGAAGAAGCGCGTAACCTCGTGATGCTGACTGGTCGGGACGACGACGCTCACCGCCTCGACCTCGCCTCGCAGATCCCGATAGTCGGCGACGGCCTTCACGCCGTGGCGGGCCGCGATCTCGTTACCGCGCGCGCCATCGGTGTCGCAGACGGCCACCAACTCGGACTCCGCCAGACCGGCGTACTTGTCGGCGTGATACGCCCCGAAATGTCCGACCCCGACCACCGCCGTCCGCAGCTTCTCCGTCATGTCTCGACTGCCCTCGAATTGCTGGTTGCCCGGCCCCTTCCGGATTTCGCGCGACAACCTAACCCGGACTTCTCTCCATGGATAGATCCTGTGTCACGGTTTCGATAACCTCCCCCGAGAACTTCGGACTTGTCAGACGCCCACCTGCTGGTCGAGAAAAGGGGTGGAGGAGACGGCTGGCGTCATGGAAGATATTCACCAAAGCGCGATCATCGCCAAAAGCGCGGAACTCGGTCCCGGGGTCAAGGTGGGGCCGGGCGTCATAATCGAGGACGATGCCGTGATCGGCGCCGGAACCGAGATCGGCCCCCATAGCTTCATCGGCCGGGCGTGCAGGATCGGTCAGGCGAACCGCATCGGCCTGTCGGTGCAGATCGGCGGCGATCCCCAGATCCTGGGCTGGGAGCCCGTCGACAGCGGGGTCATCATCGGCGACCACAATGTCATCCGCGAGTTCGCCACCATCCACCGCGCCGAAAAGGCCGGCCGCGCGACCCGCGTCGGCAGCCATTGCTTCCTCATGGCCACGGCCCATGTCGCCCATGACTGCGTGGTTGGCGATGGCGTGGTGATCTGCAACGGGGCGCTGCTGGCCGGACATGTCGAGGTCGGCGATCACGCCTTCATCTCCGGCAACTGCCCGATCCATCAGTTCGTGCGCATCGGCCGGCGGGCGATGATCCGGGGGCTCACCGCCGTCGGCAAGGATGTCGTGCCCTTCACCCTGATCGATCAGACCAACACCGTGCGCGGCCTCAATACGGTCGGTATCCGGCGCGCCGGGTTGTCGGCGGCGGCGCGGCGCGACCTCAAGAAAGCCTATCAGGAGCTCTTCCGGTCGCCGCGACCGCTTTCCGAGTCCATCGAGCTTCTCTCGGCGCTGCCCCTCTGCGACGAGGTTCGGGAGATGCTCGTCTTCATCCGCGAGAGCAAGCGCGGCATCTGCATGGCCTATTCGACCGCCGCCCGCGGCTCCGACCCCGACCCCGACCCCGTTCCCGATCCTGCGGAGTAAACGGGCGATCGCATATGGAAGTCGTGTGGAATCGCAATCTCGTTCACTGTCACCCCCGCTTTCGAGCCTGTGAAGGAATTTCGCTTGTGGATTCCCCTTTTCCTCCAAGTGTGTTTCCCTGGTTCTGGTTTGCTTTGGAGGTCGGCATGGCGCGGGGTCCAC
>JANQJG010000083.1 GCA_028281785.1 Rhodospirillales bacterium | reverse complement strand
GCTCGAAAGTGGCCGGCACTTCCTTGCGCTTCTCTCCTTGTCCGCGACGATTTTGGTCTCGAACCAGATCGATGCGGTGAATATCAACAGGCCCTAGGTTTCGTTGTTTAGATCGCGGCCCGCATCCTGTTGATCAGATCCAGGCTCAAAACGCCCGTCTGCGGCATTCCCACGCGGGTTTGGAATGCCCTGACCGCGGCCATTGTCCCCGACCCGGCGACGCCATCGACGGGGCCGGAATAGTGGCCGAGTGCGATCAGCAGGCGCTGGGCCGTCACGACATCGTCCCGTGTCACCAGGTCGGCGGAATCCGCGCCGGAATGGCCGGCGAGGCGCTGGCGCTTCCATTCCTCGTACAGCCGCTGTTCCTCGATCTCTCGTCGCACCTGCTCCTTCTGGAGGGCGCTCTGGCGCTCGAAATCAAGCTTACGATGCGCTTCGAGGTCTCGGGCCCGCTGTTGGCGCTCGAACTCGCGTTCGCGGGCGGCTTCCCGCCTTTGGGACCGTTGTTCTTCCAGAGGGCGGTCAACGGCGCGGTCGCCGGCGATCCCGCCAAGGATGGCTCCGCCAAGAACGGCCACCGTCTGGCCCTTCCCCTTGCCCACCGTGGAGCCCAAGGCGCCTCCGGCCGCGGCGCCGCCGAGCGTCCCGATGCCAATTTCCCCCGAGTTCCCGCATCCCATGAGGCCGATGGACAAAAGGCCCAAAGACGAGGCGAGCAAGGCCCTGCGAATGGATTGAGCGGTCATGTCCCCCTCTTCACTGCACCTACTGCACCGCGTCGAACATAATGGCTTCGTCGATGGACAGGACGCCATCATTGTTTACATCGGCGGAATAGAAGTCCTCGAGCTTGCGCGTCATCACCTCGCTGAATGACAGCTTGCCGTTCCTGTCGGTGTCCATTCGGTCGATATCGGCGGGGTCTGGCTCGGTCAGCTCGCGGGGAGAGATCTGGCCGTCGCCATTGGCGTCGAGATCGGCGAAGGCGGTGGCCGCATCGGCGGTCACCTCCGCCTCGTCGACGAAGCCGTCGCCGTTCTGATCTGCGGCCTGAAATGCCGCCCGAGAAAATTCTTCGCTGACGTTCGAGGCGGTAACTGCCGACGCCATTCCAAGGGCCATCCCCGCCACGATGCCGCAAAGCACTACCTTATCGTGCCAAGACATGATCAACTCCGAGTCGAATGCCCCAAACACAACACTTCCCTTAAGTATACGGGTAGGAGATCGTGTGGATCTATCTAAAGTAGAGTAAGCGATATTGTATTCTCTATTGCCTCAGCGCGCCCCGTCCCAGCCGCCATGCAGGTCGAGTACCGCATGAAGCAGGGCGAGGTGCGTCACCTCGACGAAGCCGTACTGCGAGGCCGGGACATAAAGGTTGATGTCGCCCATGGCGCGGAGCGGGTTGTCGGGTGCGAAGCCGCTCAGCGTCAATACCCGGCAGTCGCGTGTTCGCGCCGCCTTGACGCCGTTGAGGATGTTCGCTGAACGTCCGGACGAGCTGATGGCGACCAGCAGATCGCCGGGCCGGCCAAGCATTTCCACGGGCTGGGCGAACACGTTCTCGTAGCCGAGATCGTTGCCGAGGCAGGTCAGGGAGGAGGAATCGTTGAAGCAGGTGCCGCGAATACCGCCGCATTTGCTGAAGTCGATGGCCATATGGCTGGCGATCCCGGCGCTTCCGCCATTGCCGATGAACATCACCGTGTTGCCGGCGTCATGCGTGGATCGGGCGGTTGCTATCACCCAGTCGAGGGCGTCGGGGAGAGGCATCTCGCGGCCGTCGCCGTCCGTGGCCAGGGCGGCGGGGCCGAGCCCGCCGAGAATGGTGAAATAGTCGCTGACACGGTTCTTCATGACCGCATGCTCTAGCACAGTTCCCCGAACGGCAACAACGCTCAAGCGCCGCGGTCTTGCTGCCGTTCGCTCCGCGCGGATACGGTCGGTCGATTATCGGTGATTGTCGTTGGCGAAGCCCCGCATCGCGACGAGGTCGCTTACGGCCGCGTCCTTGGTTGCATGGACGGCGGGCAACCGCGTGAAGGACTGCCCCATCCAGGCAGTCTCGACCCATTTCCTGTCGCTTTGCCGCCGGTGAACGTATCCAATGAAGGTCTTTCGCCAAAAGACCGTCGTCAGATCGCCTTCACGTTTAAGAACAACGCCCTTCATGTTCTGATCCCCCCCATGCCAGACCAGAATAATTGCAGTGTAGCACACAGGCATTCGAGCGGCCACCTCGCGCTCGTACTACCACTTTCTATTTATCATATGGATAGATTCGTTTTTCGGGCTCCCTTTCGACAAGGCCTGGGATCGAGGGTTTGTCTCGGCTGTCTTTGCGGATTTGTGTCCCCCTCGGACCGTTGTCGAGCCGTAATAGTCTGTGTTGTTAATTCCCCGTTAAAGCTCTTGCGTGAAAATGTCAGTTGGTCAGAAAGGTTATTGTCGAGTGACAAGCTCATGAGCGGCACGGCGAGCGCTCGTAACGAGTGGGCACGGCAACAGGCGCGGCGGAAGGCATACCGCGTGCCGCCGGGAGCCGAGGGCCGGACCGATGGCGGCCTGGGGATCAGTCACCAGGGCATCGAGACGGCCCTGGCCATCAAGGAGTCCTACAAGACGGGCTCGCCCATCTGCGTGCCCGGCGAAGACGGGCATATCCTGATCCCCGAACACCTGCTCAATCCCAACCTGAATCTTCAGACCATCGACGACCCGCTGCCGCTGGCGGTGATGGCGACACAGGATCCCGAACCGCCGATGGCGGTCGCGGCCGCGGCGCGGTTGACCCCGCTGGCCAACTCCACCCGGCTGGTGTCCGGTCTCTACACGATGGTGGGGGAGACGACCCGCCACCCGATGGTGCGCAGCGCCGTCGAGATGGTGACCGAAAACGCCTTCAGCCCCCGCGCCATCGCCCATGTGCGCCGCCATGCGGCCCGTTATGTGGTTCGCACGCGCAGCCAGTACACCGCGGCTCTGCGCCAGAACCTGGTCGCCCTCATGGAGGGCGTCATCACGCCCCGCGAGTTCGTCAAGGAGTTCTTCGAACTGACCGAGGCCGGCAATCTGCGCCATGACGTGCGCAAGAAGCTGGTGCTCAGCCTTCTCGTCTCGCCGGCCATACGTCCGAGCATCAAGTTCCTGGTGCTGGAGAATTTCGAGCGTCTGCCCCGGGCCGTACAGGTGGCCATCGTGTCGGGCGTGCTCCAGGCGGAGCCGACCCGCCACTCCGCCGCCATCAAGGACGAGCTGCGCTGGATCGTTGCCCATGAGTGGAAAACGGACCTGCGTGCCTCCGGCGAGGTCCATTGACAGCCCTCGTTACGGCATCGAGCGGGGCCATGGCGATGAACTCCTCCAACTCCTCGCCCCTTCAAATCTCGGCTCTCGATCATCTCGTCCTCACGGTCTCGGAAATTCCCCGAACCTGCCGCTTTTACGAAACGGTGTTGGGCATGACGCGGCAGGATTTCGCGGGCGGCCGGGTCGCGCTTCATTTCGGCGATCAGAAGATCAATCTGCATGCCGCCGACCGGCCCCTTACCCCCCATGCCCGCCGGCCGACGCCCGGCTCCGCGGATCTTTGCTTCCTCACGGACACGCTGATCGAAGAGGTGGCCGCGACCCTTTACGCGCAGGAGATCGAAGTCGTGCTCGGCCCCGTCGATCGAGCCGGTTCCCGGGGACCGATCCGCTCCGTCTACATCCGCGATCCCGACGGCAATCTGATCGAAATCGCCAATCAGCTCTGAGACGGCGCCGCGCCTTCCTCTTGACCCCCACCGACCAAGGCGGTTATCGAGTCTCATCCAATGGACGGAGGGAGGGCCGTGGTCGTCCAGCGGTTCGAGCGGCATCGTATGGCGTCCGGAAGCGCGCGCGCCGTCTCGGACACCGAATTCTTTCGGCTGTGGCTGCGGGATCCCTTGGCGATCGGCGGCGTGCTGCCGAGCAGCGAGGCCCTCGGCCGGCTGATCACGAGCGAGATCGGTCGGTCGAGCGGGGTGGTCGTCGAACTGGGCGGCGGAACGGGCTGCGTCACCCGGCACATACTGGCGCGCGGGGTCGCGCCTTCGATGCTTTATGTCTTCGAGCAGAACCAGCTGCTGAGCGAGCATTTGCGCGATCGTTTCCCCGGGGTGAACGTGCTCAACGTAAGCGCCGTATCGATGAAGCGGGCTCTGGCTGGGGTCGGGTCCGAGATCGGCGCCGTGGTCAGTTGTCTGCCACTGCTGTCGATGGGGCGGCTTCCCCGGGCGCGCATTCTCAAAAGCGCCTTTGATGTCCTGCGGCCGGGCGGGGCCCTTTACCAATTCACCTATGGTCGGCGAAACCCGGTCCCCGACAAGCTCATGGATCGCCTCGGCCTCAGGGCGGAGCTGATCGGCGGCATTATCCTCAACTGGCCGCCCGCGCGCGTCTATCGCTTCACCCGGCGGCGGTCGGTCGCGGTTCTGCCCGTGCGCTCCGCCGGCTCCGCGCTGCGCCGCGACCTTCCGTAGGAGGGGCCGTTCATGTCCGTGATCGAGCAGAAGCGCCGCGCCGCCGCGCGCAGCCTCGACTTCGTCGCGCAGGGCATGGTGCTCGGCCTCGGCACGGGCTCGACCGCGGCGCTCATGGTCGAGATGCTGGGCGCGCGGGTACGTGCCGGCCTCGACATCCGGGGCGTGCCGACCTCGCGGGCGACGGCCGATCTCGCCCGTCGGTCGGGCATTCCGCTCACCGATCTCTCGGCCGTTCATCGCCTCGACCTGACCATCGACGGGGCGGACGAGGTCGATCCCGGCCTCCGCCTGATCAAGGGCGGCGGGGGCGCGCTCCTCCGCGAGAAGATCATCGCCTCCCTGTCCGACCGGGTCGTCATCATCGCCGAGGCGGACAAGCGCGTCGACCGCCTCGGTCGCTTTCCCCTGCCTGTCGAGGTTATCCCATTTGCCGCGCCGGCGTTGACCCCTCGCCTTGAGGCGCTCGGCGGCGACGCTCGGCCGCGCGTGGGCGCGGATGGCGAACCCTTCGTCACCGACGAGGGCCACCACATCCTCGACGCCGCTTTCGGTGAAATCGCCGATCCAGAGGCGCTCGCGCGTCGTCTCGCCGACATGCCCGGGGTCGTCGAGCATGGGCTTTTCATCGGCCTTGCCGAGCGCGCGATCTTCGGCATCGACACCGGCGTCGAGGAGCTGACGCGCTAGAACCATTCCATCGGCCCGGCGGACACCCCACATCATTCGGAAACGGCGTTTTTGCCGGTGATCGGCTCAACCGAGAGGTGGCTGAACCATGCTCAGCAGGCGATCGATCCTGATCGGTTTCGGAACCCTCGCTGTCGCGGGCCTCGCGCCGGGCACGGCGCCGGCCCATCACGGATGGCGGTGGACCGCCGACGGCAACTTCGAGGTCACAGGTGTCATCAAGACCGCCCGGCTCGGCAATCCGCACGGCGTGCTGACCCTCGACGTCGATGGCGAGGAATGGCTCGTGGAGGTCGGGCAGCCCTGGCGCAACGCCCGCGCCGGGCTCAAGGACGAGATGCTGGTCGAGGGGGTTGAGGTCACGATCTCCGGTCAGCGCTCCGCCGACACCAAGGAGAGACGCGTCAAGGCGGAGCGCGTGATCATCGGGGATCAGCTCTACAACCTCTACCCCAACCGCGATTAGTACCGCGGCGATGCTCGCCGAATTCCTGGGCGCGGTTCAGGAGTCCGCGCTCGCCACGACGCTGCGTCGGTCGCTTTGGGTGTATCCCTTCGTCAACGCCAGCCATGTTGTGGGATTAGCGCTTTTGTTCGGCGCGATTCTGCCGCTGGATCTGAGGCTGATCGGGTTCTGGCGGTCGGTCTCGATCGCGGTTCTGGCACGGGTCCTGCTGCCTGTCGCGATCGCCGGCCTCGGCCTCGCCGTGGTCACCGGCGCGCTCCTGTTCTCGGTCAAGGCTGTGGAGTACGCCGACCTGACGCTGTTCCGGATCAAGCTGCTGCTGATCCTGTGCGCCGTCGCCAATGCCCTGCTTCTGCGTCTTGCGCCCGCCTGGGCGGCGTGCCGGGAATCCGATGCGGCCGGCACCGCGCCGCGATTGCGGGTGGCGGGGGCGCTTTCGCTCGGGCTCTGGCTGGCCGTCATTCTCTGCGGCCGGATGATCGGCTATCTGTGACCGTCGGGCGGCCCGTCCTCCCGGAGACCTCGGCGGTAGACCGTGATCGGGCCGCGCAGCGACAGCGTCGTCGCGATCGCCTCCCACCCCCGGCGTTCGAGCATGCCCTCGGCGACGTCCGTCGAGGTGTAGACGGCCTCGAAGCCGAGCCTTCTCGCCTCGTCCTCGATGGCCGCGACCAGCGCCGCCCCGACGCCCCGGCCGCGATGCTCCCGGCCGACCAGAAAGGCGGCCAGCCAGGGGCCGAAGCCGAGCTCGCTGCCGACCGACTCCGTTTTCAGCGCCGCCGTGCCGATCACCTCGTTCTCCGCGTCGAGCGCGACGAGACAGATGGGAAGCATGTCCCGGCCGCGGCAGGCCGCGAGGTCGCTTTCGGCGTCGCCGGGACCCGAGGGGCCGTACCAGGGCGCCCATTCCTCCTCGAACCAGCGGATGAGCGTCGGCATGGCCTCCCGCGCGTCCAGGAGATGCAGGATACGGACGGATGGTTGGTTGCCCATGCCGGCTTCCTCTCTCCTACGCCTCGGCCTCCGAGAACGACCGCGGCCATCGCGTCACCCGGTGGATTGTGTCCTCTAGCATGACGACCTAACTTCAGGTACGACGTTTTTTCGCATAGGAGGGGACAGATGGGCGGTTCGGTACTCGATCCAAGGCGTTGCGCGGTGATCGTCATCGACATGGCCAACGACTTCGTGCTTCCCGGCGGCGTGCTGGCGGATGCCGGCGGGCCCGAATATCAGGAGCGGGCGAAGGCCGTGATCCCGCCCATCAGCCGCCTGGTCGAGGCGGCGCGGGAGACCGGCGTGACCGTGATCTACGCCACCGACTGCCATGATCAGGGCGACGCCGAGCTTCGCAAATGGCCGCCCCATTCCATGCGCGGCACCCCGGGTGGCGAGATCGTCGCCGAGCTCAAGCCGCGGGCGGGCGACGTCGTGCTCGAGAAGCAGACCTACAGCGTTTTCCAGAGCACGGAGATCGAGCGCATCCTGCGCGAGCGCGGTATTGACACGCTCTATGTCACCGGCCTGCATACGGACTGCTGCGCCCGCCACACCTCGGGCGACGCCTTTCAGAAGGGCTTCGGTCTGGTCTGGGTGACGGACACGCTCCAGGCCTTCACCGAGGAGGCCCATCAGGGCGGTCTCGACTATTTCAAGGCGTGGTACGCCACCGACCCGGACCGCCAGTTCCAGACCGCCGAGCAGGCGGCGCGGGCGTGGCGCGAGGCGGCCCTCGCCGGCGCCGACGCCTGAGCCGTCCCGGTGCCGTTGAGAGGCATGCTCTAGATGGACAGGTCGGGAACGCCGATCGAATTCGGAAATGAGGGCGGCGTGGTCCGGGACGACGTGCGTCTCACCGCGCCCGCTGCCGGCCGCAATCAGGCCGCCATCACAGAGGTTCTCGGGCGCCGTCTCGGCGATCTCGCCGGCGATGTGCTGGAGGTCGGCAGCGGTACCGGGCAGCATGTGGTCGCCTTCGCCCGGGCGCTGCCCCGCCTCACCTGGTGGCCGACCGACCCCGATCCCGACCACCGCCAAAGCATCGATGCCTGGCGTGGGCATGCCGGCCTCGGCAATGTCCGGCCGGCGGTGTCTCTCGACGCGGCGGCGGCCGATTGGCGGCTGGGCGCGCCCGGCTTGCCGCCGGCGGATCGGCTCGTGGCGATCCTCGCCATCAACGTCGCCCATATCGCACCCTGGGCGGTGACCGAGGGGCTGATCCGCGGTGCCGGCCGCCATCTCGGGCCCGGCGGCCAGCTCCTCGTCTATGGCGCGTTCGCCCGCGACGGCAGGCATATCGCCGCCAGCAACGCCCGTTTCGATGCCTCGCTTCGCCGCCAGAACCCGGCCTGGGGCGTGCGCGACACGGCCGATGTCGCGGCCCTCGCGGCGGAACAGGGGTTGGCGCTTGCCGACGTCGTCACAATGCCGGCGAACAACCTGACGCTCGTTCTCACGAAGGATGGCGCGTAAGCCCTGCGGGCAGGCGTTCACATTTACGGCCTCATCCTTCGACTCGGCTCAGGATGAGGCCACTATTCGCGCCTCCCATAAAACCTCATCCTGAGCAGTCGCCGAAAGCGGCGTGTCGAAGGATGAGCGGCTTCCTTCTACAACCGGTCCACCGACCCGCCTTCCTGGCTCCAGGCCTTCAGACCGCCGCCCACATGCAGCACGTTCTCGATCCCCGCCTCGTGCAGGGCCTTGAGCGCCAGGGCCGAACGTTCCCCGAAGGCGCAGTAGAGCACCAGGGTCTTGCCGGTCTCCCGCGCCAGACCGTGGAGCAGGCCGCCCACGCAGGCGTATTCCGCCAGCTTCAGATAGGGCGCATGCACCGATCCCGGAATCACGCCGTCGCGGGCGCGCTCGCCGGCCTCTCGAAGGTCGACGAAGATGAACTTCTCGTCCTCCAGCCGACCGCGCGCCTCGTCGATGGAGAGCGTCCCGCGGCGGATGACCGGATCGGCCTGTTCGTAGCCGATCTTCAGATTGGCCGGGACCGCGACGTCCATCATCTTCGGATTGGGCAGGTTCAACCCGTTCATGATCTCGACATATGCCTCGACCGAGGACACCTGAAGGCGCGGGTTGTGTTTCTTCTCCTCGCCAATGGTGCTCACGGTGTCGCCCTTGTAGTCGTGGGCGGGAAAGACGAGGGTTTCCTCGGGTAGCTTGAGCAGCTTGCCGAACAGCGTGTCATAGGCGGCGCGCGGGTCGCCGTTCTGAAAGTCGGTGCGTCCGGTGCCTCGGATCAGCAAGGCGTCCCCCGTGAATACCCGGTCGGGCAGCAGGAAGCTGTAGGAGTCGTCGGTGTGGCCGGGCGTCTCCAGCACCTCCAGGCTCGCGCCCTCGATATCGATGCGGTCGCCCTCGCGCACGCGCATGGACACCACGTCCACCTTGCTGCGCTCGCCCATCACCGTGACGCAGCGCGTGAGATCGCGAAGCGCGCCCAGCCCGGTCACGTGATCGGCATGGGTATGGGTGTCGACCGCCTTGACCAACTTGAGGTCGAGTTCCTCGAGCAGCCGAGTGTAGCGTTCCACCTTCTCGAAGACGGGATCGATGATCAGGGCCTCGCCGCCGATCCGGCTCGCGAGGAGGTAGGTGTAGGTCCAGGACTCGCTGTCGAACAACTGCCGGAAGATCATGGCTGCCGCTCCTCGTCGCAAGGGGTTGAAATGGTCTCGCGGGGCCGCGGCTCCGGCGAAATGGCCTCCACTCGGGCTACCTTCCGGCGACCGCCTTCTTGACGTCGGCCTGCTCGGCGGCGACGACGGGGCCGCAATAGAGGCCGTAAAGCGTCTCGATCACGGCCTGGGCCTCGGGGCCGGCGAGGGAATAATAGATGGTCTGGGCGGAACGCCGGGTCTGAACCAGGTTGTCGCGGCGCAGGCGCGCGAGATGCTGCGAAAGCGCCGACTGGCTTAGGCCGATGATGTTCTCCAGCTCTCCGACCCGCTTCTCGCCGTTGGCCAGCTGGCACAGGATCATCAGGCGATGCTGGTTGCTCATCGACTTCAGCAAGGTGCTGGCCCGGCGCGCGTTGTCCCTTAATGTCTCCAAGTCCATTTCCATGACCTGCTCCCCGGTTTTACCGTCACCCCCTCGCGGCGGCGGGCACAGCCGGCCTCGCGAAGCGAACGGACGATATCAGGTATGCGCTCCTTCATACTGCCCCCGAAGGAGCGCAACCCGACCGTTTTATTAAGGAATTATAATATGAGTATAACCGAATGGCCAACTGGGGAATTCGTTGTCGGACCTCTTCGGCACTCTACTCGGCGGCGGTGGGCAGGGCCTGCACCTCGGCACTCTTGCGTTGCCGCGCCTCGAGGACGCCGGCGAACAGTGTCAGCAGCGGCGGAATGATCGCCAGCGTCAGAACCGCCGAGAGCGACAGCCCGCCGAGCACCACCGAGCCCAGCCCGCGGTAGAGCTCCGATCCGGCGCCGGGGAACAGCACCAGCGGCAGCATGCCGAAGACGCTCGTCAGCGTCGACATGAAGATCGGACGGATACGGTTGCGGGTGGCGGAGAGGATGGCCTCCTGCAGCTCCAGCCCCTCGCGGCGTATATGGAACAGCGTCTGGTGGACCAGCAGGATGGCGTTGTTGACGACGATGCCGATCAGGATGATGAAGCCGAGCAGGGTCAGCATGTCGAGCTTCTGGTGGACGAACAGGTTGAGCACGGCGAGGCCGCCGACCCCGCCCGCCGCCGCCAGGGGCACCGACAGCAGAATGATCAGCGGGTAGAAGAAGCTCTCGAACAGCACCGCCATCACCAGATACACGATGGCGATGGCGATGATCAGGTCCAGCCGCATGTGGTTCCAGGCCTCGGTCAGCTTATCCGCGGTGCCAGACATGCGCAGCGACACTCCGGGCGGAAGGCCCTGTTCGCTCAGCGGAGCCATGACCTCCGTCTCGACCAGCTCCATCGCCGATTCCAGGGGGATCTCGGTGGCCGGCCGGATCTGGAGTGTCACCGTGCGCTCGCGTTCGAGATGGCGGATCTCGGTCGGGCCGGAGGTCAACACCACGTCGGCGAGCTCGCTCGCCGGCAGGATCTTGCCGGACTGCGTCACCACCGGCAGGTTGTTGATGCCCTGGGTCTGCAGAATCTTGCGCTCCGGCCCGCGCAGGGTCAGGTCGATCCGCTTGCCGCCAACCGTGATTTCGGAAACCCGCAGCCCGTCGTTGAAGGCATCGACCGTCGCGCCGAGCTCCCGCACCGTCACCCCGTTGTCGGCCAGCCGCACCGGATCGGGAATGACCCGCACCTCGGGCGCGCCCAGTTCCAGGCCCGGGCGCGGGCGCAGCTGATTGCCCTCGCCGCGGGGCAGAACCTCGTTGACCAGAACGGTGGCGTCCAGCGCCACGTCCAGGATCGTCTCCAGCTCGGGTCCGGAGACGTTGAGGTCGATCGACCGGCCGCCTCCGATGCCGCGGCCGAAGATCGAGGGCTGGGTCACGAAGCCGAAGGTGCCGGGCTCGCTGAAAACCGCGCCCTGCATCACCGGGATCAGCTCGGCCGCCCGGTGGTCGTCGGCGGCGACGGCGCCGACAAAGCTTTGCGTGGTCTGGGCGACGAAGAAGAAATGCTCGATCTTCGGCGACTGGCCGGATTGCGACTCGGGGCCGGTCTCCGTAACCCAGAGGTCGCGAATCTCCGTCTCCACGTTCTCGGCGATCGCGTTCGCGGTCTCCAGGTTGTAGCCCGGCGGCGGCAGGGAGATACCGAGCACGAAGTTCCGGTTGCCCTCGGGCAGGTACTCCAGCTTCGGCAGGAACAGGTAGGCAGCGCTTCCGGCGGCGCCGCAGATCACGGCGACGACCGCGAGCGAGAGGGAGCGGCTGGCCGTGACCCGCTTGGTGAAGCCGATGATGAGGGCCGTGAAGCCGCGCGCCAAATGGTCGACCCCGGGCAGGCGCCGGGTCTTCATGACATCGCCAACGGGCTTCTTCAGCAGGTTTTTGGAGAGCGCGGGAATAACCGTCATCGCAACCAGCAGCGACAGCAGCACGGCGACCGAGATGGCGACCGCGATGTCGCGGAAAAGCTGCCCCACCTCCAGCTGCATCAGCAGCACGGGGACGAACACGGCGACCGTCGTCAGCGCCGAGACCAGCACCGCGCTCCATACCTGCTTGGTCCCTTCATAGGCCGCCTTGGCACGGGGCATCCCTTGCTGGCGCAGGCGGTAGACGTTTTCGAGCACGACGATGGCCGCGTCCACCACCATGCCGACCGCGAAGGCGATGCCGGCCAGCGAGATCACGTTGATCGAGCGCCCCATGGCGGCCATCGCGACGAAGGAGCCGATGACGGAGACGGGAATGGCCAGGCTGACGATCAGCGTGGCGCCGCCCGAGCGCAGGAACAGGATCAGCATGAGGGCGGCGAGCGTCCCGCCGATCCAGATGTTCTGCTTCACAAGGTCGATGGCGGAGTCGATGTAGATCGTCTCGTCATAGACGTGATTCAGCTTGAGTCGAGCCTGGGGCAGGACACTGGCATTCAGCTCCTCGACCGCCGCCCGAACGCCCTCCATCGTCTCGATCACATTGGTGCCGGTCTCGCGAACGGCGTTGAGGGCGATGCCCTCCTCGCCGAGATAGCGCATCGTCGCCGAGCGTTCCTTGAACCCGAAATCCACGGTCGCGATGTCGGCGACCGTCACGCGGGCGACACGGCCGGTCTCGGGGTCCTCGATGCTGCGCAGAAGGACGGCCCCCGCCTGCTCGGGGGTCGTGAACTCGCCCTCCGTGCGCACCACGTAGCGTCGCTTGCCCTCTTCCACGTCGCCGGCCGAGATCGAGGCGCTGGCCCCGCGCAGCGCGTCGACGACCTGGGGCACGGTCAGGCCATAGCGTGCCATGCGCTCGGGATCGACGGTGATCACCATTTCCCGTTCGGTGCCGCCGAAAACGTTGATCTGGGAGACTCCGGGAACCCGTTCCAGGCGGTCCTGAATCACGTCCTCGACAAAGTCGCCATAGTTCTTGATGGGGGTTTCGTTGCCAGGCAGGCGGGTCAGGACGAACCAGGCGATCGCGTTGTCCTCGCTGCCCGCCGTGTCGAGCGTCGGCTCGTCGGCCTCGTCCGGGTAGCCGTCGACCCGGTCGAGCCGGTTGGCGACCAGCAGCAGGGCCTTGTCCATGTCCTGGTCGACGCGGAACTCCAGCGTCACCGTGGCCGAGCCATTGCGGGAGGTGCTGCGGATCTCCTCCAGCCCGTCGATCCCGCGCAGCACCTCCTCCTGGCGGTTGACGACCTCGCGCTCGACCTCGGCCGGGGCCGCGCCGGGCCAGCTGGTCCGGATGGTGATGACCGGCCGGTCGACGTCCGGCGTGAGCTGGATGGGGATGGTTTGCAGGGCCACCAGCCCGAACAGCACGACCATCAGGACGGCGGCCAGGATCGCAATGGGGCGGTCGATGGCGAAACGGATCAGGTCCATCTAGAGCATATCTCGTTCATATGGACACATTCTGACAGAGCGGTTTCGGGCTGGGGTCAAGGTGCCCGACGCCGTCCACGGCCCGAAACCGCCTGCCCCGAAGGGGTGGGCCGCGGCGGCCATCCGCGGCGTTGTCCGGCTCGCCCGATGGCACCGCATCGCCCGTCGCCGGACGCCTGACGGGCTGACCCGCCGCGGCGCCATCAGAATGGGTCTATATGAGCGAGACATGCTCTCAACCGTTCCATGTCAGCCACCCTCTCTCAGCACGATTTTCTGGCCCTGGCGAAGTCTTTCGTTGCCCCGCACGACGACCAGATCGCCCTGTTCGAGCCCGTCAACGACCTCGAAGCGGCTGCCCACGGCCTCGCCCAGGCGGATGCTCCGCATGTCCGCGGCTCCGTCCTTGGCGACGAAGACGATTTTCCGCCCGCCCCGCGAGATCACGGCGTCCTTGTGCACGGTCGTCACGTCGCGCGGCTCGCCCACGGGCAGGTAGAGCGTCACGCTCTGATTGGTCGCGAGATTGCGATTGCCGTTGAATTCCGGCGTGAACCGGACCGTGCGGGTGCGGGTGAGGGGGTTTTCCTCGGGTACGACGGCGCGGACCTTGGCCTTGAGGTCGCTGCCGTCGCTCAAGCGAAAGGCGATCTCCGTTCCCGGCGCCAGCCCGGAAATGCGGGACGCCGGGACATCCGCCTCGATCTCCAGATTGAGGTCGTTGATCAGCGTTACGACGTCGTCGCCGACATTGAGGTAGGAGCCCACCTCCGTATGACGCATGGAGACGACGCCCCCAAAAGGCGCTCGGATCTCGGCATCGCGGAGGTCGATCTCGGCCATGGTCAAGTTGACTTGTTCGCGCAGCAGAACGGCCTCGGCCTCGGCGATGGAGCTGCGCGCCTTGGCGACGTCCTGCACCTTGTCCTCGTAGCGTGCCTGGCTGAAAGCGGCCGACCGGCGCAAGTTTTCCAGACGTCTCAACTCCTGTTGAACAAAGGTGAATTCTTCCTTGGCCGTTTGCATCGCCGCCTGGGCCTCCGCCGCCTCGGCGGCGCGAAGCCTGCGCTCGGCCTCCAGGCGGTCAAGCACCAGCACCGCGACGATGTCGCCATTTTCGACCCGATCGCCCACATTGACACGGATTTCGGCGACCGGCCCCCGGGTGCGCGCGGCGACCACGCCGGATTGCCGCGCGACCAGCCGTCCGATCACCGGAACGGTCTGACTGAGGGGCATCTGCCGCACCTCGTCGATGGCCACGAGCGCGCCTTCCCGGCCGCCCCTCTGCTGGGCCTCGCCGGCCGGGGAGAGGGCGAGCAGACACATGACTGCCATTGCCATGCGCAGTATCGCGTGGCGCCAACGCCGTCCGACCGCCCATTCACTCATGCCCACCTCGCCGCGCACCGTTGGGTCGACAACCCTTGCGCGCCAACGCCTCGCCTTGTGTGAACTCGTTTCCAACGCGGACCCAATCGACGTTGCGTAGCAAAGATCGGCCCCCGGCCGCGATTTTCAAGGCGAGGCTCAATCACCATCACGTGCGGCGGGCCAAAATCCGTCGGTCGCAAATCCTTCCTGGCCAGCAACCCAACTTTCGGGGACAATGCGCAACCTTTCTGTAATCTTGCGGTTCCTCACCGCCATGTCTACGTTGCTGTATTCGCATCCGATCTGCGTCGAGCATGAAAACTTCCCGGAGCACCCCGAACAGCCGGGGCGTCTGCGGGCGATCCTGTCCGCGCTTGAGGACCCCGCCTTTTTCCTGCTCGACCGATGCGAGGCCCCGAAAGGCGACATCAAGGACATCCAGCGCGTCCACGCGCCGTATTATGTCGAGGCAATCTTCGAGAACATGCCGGCGTCGGGGTACCGCATGCTGGATCCCGATACCGGGCTGTCCCCGGCCTCGGGCGAGGCGGCCCTGCGGGCCGTGGGCGCCGCTTGTTCGGCGGTGGACGCGGTGATCGCGGGGGAGGTGCGCAACGCGTTCTGTGCCGTCCGCCCCCCCGGCCACCATGCCGAGGCGTCCCAGGCGATGGGCTTCTGCCTGTTCAACAACGCCGCCATCGCCGCGCAGCACGCGCGCCATGTCAACGGCGCGGAGCGGGTGGCCGTCATCGATTTCGACGTTCATCACGGCAACGGCACGCAGTCCGCGTTCGAACGGCACCGCGATCTGTTCTATGGCTCCTCGCATCAGTATCCCGCCTATCCCGGGACCGGGATGGAGGGTGAGACCGGCGTCGGCAACATCATCAACGTCCAGTTGGCGCCGGGAACCGGCTCGGCGGAGTTTCGCGCCGCCTACAGCGAGCGCATTCTGCCGGCGCTCGAGGCCTTCCGGCCGGACCTAATCATCATCTCGGCCGGCTTCGACGCCCATGCCCGCGATCCGCTCGCCCAATTGCGGCTTGAGACGGCGGATTATGCCTGGGTCACCCGCGAGCTTCTTTCCGTCGCCGATCGGTGCTGCGGCGGCCGGGTGGTCTCGGTTCTCGAGGGCGGCTACGACCTCCCGGCGCTCGCTGATGGCGTCAAGGCCCATGTTCGGGAGCTGATGGGCATTTGACTTCAAGGCGTTAGAGCCTGTTTGAGCAGTCGCACGGAGGCTGCGTTGGTCCCAGGCCGGCCGTCCCGGCGAGCGGCGGCAACGAACCGGGCGGCCGGCCTCGGCCAACCCATCGGGACGCGGCGATTATCCCCGCCGAGGGCGTCGCTCCTAGAGCATGGTGTCATGAGATATACCCATCTGCGTTGTGCCCTGGCGAGGCGATCCGCAAGGCGCGCCGCGCGGGGCGATGCGGGGCTATCGGCCAAGCGGCGCAACGCCGCGGGCGTCCGCCAGGGCGCAACCCGAAGGGCCAGGTGCTTTTGCGCCCCGGGTTCGTCGACGGGCTTGCCCGTAGTCCCCGATACGCGCCGCGCCCGTCTCCTGCCCGGGACGCAAAATCGCGTCGGCGCAGGTGAGCATATCTCATGACATCATGCTCCAACTCCTGCTCGGCCGGCGAAATCGCCGGCGTCGCAGCCCCGTGGGACTGCTCAAACAGGCACTTACCGGAACATGCCGTTTTCCTTGCCCTTCCGGGTCGGCCTGCCTAGACTGCGCCATCCGAACTGAGGGCAGTGGAAACTTGGGGGACTCCTCCACACCGCCGGATATCGCGCGCTTGAGCTTCGAGGAGGCGCTGGCCGAACTCGAGTCGATCGTGCGCGCGCTCGAGGACGGCTCCGGTAAGCTCGACGACGCCATTAACGCCTATGAGCGCGGGGCCGCGCTCAAGCGCCATTGCGAGGCCAAGCTGCAGGAGGCGCAGGCGCGCGTCGAAAAGGTGGTTCTGGGGTCCGAGGGCATCGCCGGTTTGGAGCCGGCGGATTTGGAATGAGGCCGGCGTGAGTGGGTTCGCGGCGACCCTCGCCGAAAACGCGCAACACATTAACGAGACGCTCGATCGCTTGTTGCCGATCGACGACCGGCCGGAATCGCGTCTGATCGAGGCGATGCGCTACTCAACGCTTTCCGGCGGAAAGCGGGTGCGCCCCTTCCTGGTGATGACCAGCGCCCGGCTCTTCAACGTGGCGGAATCCTGCGCGCTGAGGGCCGCGTCGGCGGTCGAGATGGTGCACTGCTATTCGCTGATCCATGACGATCTTCCGGCGATGGACGATGACGACCTCAGGCGCGGTCGCCCGACTTGCCATGTGGAATTTGGCGAGGCCACGGCGATCCTCGCCGGCGACGCCCTGCTCACGCGGGCGTTCGAGGTGTTGAGCGAGGAGCCGACCCATTCCGATCCCAAGGTGAGGTGCGAGCTCGTGGCGGCCCTGGCCGCCGCGATCGGCGTCGAAGGCATGGTCGGGGGGCAGATGCTGGACCTCTTGGCCGAGCACCATGATCTCACGATCCCGGCCATCACCCGCCTTCAGCGCCTCAAGACCGGCATGCTGATCGGCTATTCCTGCGAGGCCGGCGCGATTCTCGGCAAGGCGCCGGAGCCGGCGCGAAATGCGCTGCGCGCCTATGCCCACGACCTCGGTCTCGCCTTTCAGATCGTCGACGATCTCCTCGACGCCGAGGGCGACGAAAAGGATGTGGGAAAGAAGACCCATAAGGACGCGGCGGCCGGCAAGGCTACCTTCGTCTCCCTCCTCGGGCTCGACCGCGCCCGCGCCCAGGCCGACATGCTCGCGGTCCAGGCGGCGGAACATCTTGAATTGTTCGAGGAAAAAGCTCAACCTCTCAAGGATCTCGCCCGCTTTGTTGTCAACCGGCGGGCGTAGGTGTATTTGGGGGACAACCGACTAAATCAATCGCAAAAGGGAACTGAGCGTTGGCGGAAGACATGACCACACCCTTGTTGGACAAGGTGAAGGACCCCGCGGATCTGCGCGGCTTCTCCCTCGAAGAACTCAAGCAGCTTACCGAAGAGTTGCGTGACGAGACCGTGCGGATCGTCTCGATCGTGGGCGGCCATCTCGGCGCCAGCCTCGGCGTCGTCGAGCTCTCGATCGCGCTGCACCACGTCTTCGAGACGCCGGACGACCGGCTGATTTGGGACGTCGGACACCAGTGCTATCCCCATAAGATTCTGACCGGCCGCCGCGAAAAGATGCTGGGGCTGCGCCAGGGCGGCGGCATCTCAGGCTTTACCAAGCGCTCGGAGAGTCCCTATGACCCCTTCGGCGCCGCGCACAGCTCGACCTCCATCTCCGCCGGGCTCGGCATGTCGGTGGCCCGCGACCTCAAGGGCGAGCAACGCGATGTCATCTGCGTGATCGGTGACGGCGCGATGAGCGCCGGCATGGCCTACGAGGCGATGAACAACGCCGGCTCGATGGATTCCCGGCTGATCGTCATCCTCAACGACAACGACATGTCCATTGCCCCGCCGGTGGGGGCGATGAGTGCCTATCTTTCGCGGCTCATCTCGTCCAAGTCCTACCGCTCGATCCGCCATTTCGGCATGGAGATGGCGAAGAAGTTCCCGCGCACGATCGAGACGGCGGCCCGCCGGGCCGAGGAATACGCGCGCGGTCTGGTCACCGGCGGCACCCTGTTCGAGGAGATAGGCTTCTACTATGTCGGCCCCATCGACGGCCATAATCTCGAGCATCTGCTGCCTGTGCTGAAGAACCTGCGCGACGACCAGGAGCCGGGCCCGGTGCTGCTCCATGTCGTCACCCAGAAGGGACATGGCTACGAGCCGGCCGAGAAATCGCCGGACAAGTATCACGGCGTCGGCAAGTTCAACGTCGTCACCGGCGAGCTCTACAAGACGCAGAGCAACGCCCCGTCCTACACCAAGGTGTTCGCCGAGAGCCTGGTCAAGGAGGCGGAAAAGGACGACCGCATCGTCAGCGTCACCGCCGCAATGCCGGCCGGCACCGGCCTCGACAAGTTCGCCGAGCGCTTCCCGGACCGGGCCTTCGATGTCGGCATCGCCGAGCAGCACGCGGTGACCTTCGCCGCCGGCCTCGCGACCGAGGGCTTCAAGCCCTTCGCCGCCATCTATTCGACCTTCCTGCAGCGGGCCTACGACCAGGTCGTGCATGACGTGGCCATTCAGGGCCTGCCCGTGCGCTTCGCCATCGACCGCGCGGGCTTTGTCGGCGCCGACGGCTCGACCCATTGCGGCGCCTACGACCTCGCCTATCTCTGCTGCCTGCCGGGCATGGTGGTGATGGCGGCGGCCGACGAGGCCGAGCTCGTCCATATGGTGGCGACCGCCGCCGCCATCGACGACCGGCCCAGCGCTTTCCGCTATCCGCGCGGCGAGGGCGTGGGCATCGAGCTCCCGCCGCGGGGCGAACCGCTCGAGATCGGGAAGGGGCGGGTCCTGCGCGAGGGCACGGCCGTGGCCTTGCTCAGCATCGGCACGCGCCTACAGGAGACGCTCAAGGCCGCCGAGGAGCTGGCCGCCATGGGGCTGTCGACGACCGTGGCCGACGCCCGCTTCGCCAAGCCCCTGGACGAGGATCTGATCCGCCGCCTGGCCAAGGAGCATGAGGTGCTGATCACGGTCGAGGAGGGCTCGGCCGGCGGCTTCGGCGCCCATGTCATGCAGTTCATGGCCCATGAGGGGCTGCTCGACAACGGACTTAAATTCCGGCCGATGGTCATGCCCGATCTCTTCCTGGATCAGGACAAGCCGTTCGACCAGTACGAGAAGGCCGCGCTCAACGCCCGCCACATCGCGGCCGTGGCGCTGGCCGCCCTCGGCCGCGCCGACAAGGCGGGGGGACTCGCACAAACCGCCAGGGCCTGAGGGGGCGTTTCGCCGCGGAACCATCGGCATTGATTCCGTGGGGCGAATGGTGTTCTAAAGTCCGGCTCGACGATGTTCCGTCCGGCGAATGCCGGGCGGGGAGGGACTACCGATGCCGACAACGATTTTCATAGACGGCCAGGCCGGAACCACGGCCCTTCAGATCAGGGAGCGGTTGGCGGCGTTCGACGATGTCGAGCTCCTTCTGCTCGATGAGGCCGAGCGCAAGGACCCGGTGAGGCGCCGCGACGCGATCAACGATGCCGATGTCGCTTTCCTCTGCCTGCCGGACGCCGCCGCCATCGAGGCCGCGAGCTTCGTCTCCTCGGATCGCGTGCGCCTCATCGACGCCAGCACCGCCCATCGCGTGCACCCCGACTGGGTCTACGGGCTGCCCGAATACACGCCGGACTGGACCGGCCGCATCGCCGATGCCCGCCGCGTCTCCAATCCCGGCTGCTATCCGACCGGCTGCATTTTGTTGCTCGCGCCGCTGGTTCGGGCCGGCGTGATCCCCGGCGACTACCCGGTCTCGATCTTCGCGGTCTCGGGCTACACAGGCGGCGGCCGGTCGATGATCGAGCGTTTCGAGGACCCGAACCGGGAGGACCGGCTGGACACGCCCCATCGGCTCTACGGGCTCGACCTCTCCCACAAGCACGTCCCGGAGATTCAGAAATACGCCCTGCTCGAGCGGCGGCCGATCTTCGTGCCCAGCGTCGGGCGCTTTCCCCAGGGCATGAGCGTCACCATCCCGATCAATGGTGAGTATCTCGGCAAGCCTCTGAAGCGGATCGAGATCGAGGAGATGCTGGCGGAGTATTACGCCGGCTACCCCCATGTGATCGTCGAGACCGGCACCGAGGCGACCCATCTCGACGCCGACGCCCTGGCGGGAAGCGACGACATCAAGCTCTACGTCCTCGGCAATGACGAGCGGGATCACATCCTGCTCTGCGCGGTGCTCGACAATCTCGGCAAGGGGGCGTCCGGCGCCGCCGTCCAGAACCTCGGGATCATGCTCGGCCTTTAGCCTCTCTCGGTCCGTTAGGCTGTCGGTTTCACATCCTCGGAACGTTGGACAAGGGAAGCGAAGTCAACCCTCTCCGCCCTCTGGGGGGAGAGGGTGGCGAGCGCGAGCGAGCCGGGTGAGGTGGGCTCACGTCCCCAACTCCCCCACCTCTCCTTGATCCTCTCCGCCCCCAGGGGCAGAGAGGAAACCCGGCGGCAGCCGATACGATCTCCTTGCATGGAATTCCAGCCGTGTCATGTGGTCCCGCCCGCAAGCATATTTCCCATTCGACGGGTCGGGTTTTAGGAATCCCTCCCCACCGACCAAGGCCGCGCAGCATTCTGGCGAATTCGCGCGGCCTGCCATTTCCGGGATGCGGGTCGGACGGAACAGGCTTATAACCATGGGCTGAAGAAGTCCCGCGTCCTGCTCCGTTCAACCCCCGGATCACCGAGCAGGGCGGCGGGCTTTTTTCTGGGGCCCTGAACCGCAAGTACCATGACCGATGCGATGACCACAGCCGGGCGTCGCGCGCCCCCGCCATTGGCCTTCGCCGCCTGGAGATCCGAGATCCGGGCGACGGCCGCGCTCGCCTGGCCGATCGCGCTCACCTTCCTCAGCGAGATGGCGATCGCCACCACCGACACGATCATCATCGGCCGGCTCGGGGCCGAGGCCCTGGCTGCGGCCGCGCTTGGCCTCACCACCTTCTTCGTGTTTTTCTTCCTCGCCATCGGCATCACCATGGCGACCGCGCCGCTCGCCGCCCAGGCCCTGGGGGCGCGGCGGCCGCGTCTGGTCCGGCGGGTGATCCGCCAGGGCCTCTGGGTGGGGCTCGTGCTCAGCCTGCCGGCCAGCGTCGGCCTTATGTTTGCCGAGCCGGTCCTGCTCGCCCTCGGCCAGCCGCCCGAGGCCGCACGGGGTGCCCAGGTCTATCTGAACGTCTTCGCCTGGTCGCTGCCCTTCGCCGTCGGTTTCACGGTGCTGCGCAACTTCGCGGCCGCCCTCGAACGCCCGCGCCTCGGCCTCTGGGTGATTCTCGCCGGGATTCCGCTGAACGCGGTTCTTGATTACGGGTTGATCCTCGGGCGGCTCGGCCTGCCCCGGCTCGAGCTTACCGGGGCCGGGCTCGCCAGCGCTATCGCACACGGCTTCATGTTCCTGGTCATGCTCGCGATCGCGGTTCGCGTTCGGCCGCTTCGCCGCTACCATATCCTGGCCCGGTTCTGGCGGCCGGACTGGCGGGTGTTCGCCCGGATCTTCCGCCTCGGCCTCCCGATCGCCGGGATCTTCTTGATGGAGTTCGGCATGATCGCCGGTGCCCTCATCATGCTCGGCTGGATCGGCACGGGCGCGCTCGCGGCCCATCAGATCGCGCTGCAGCTCGCGGCGATCACCTTCAAGGTGCCGCTCGGCATTGCCCAGGCATCGACCGTCCGGGTCGGCCTCTTCGTCGGCCGGCGCGACGTTGCCGGCGTCAAGCGCGCCGGCTGGACTGCCATGGGCCTTGGCGTCGTCTTCATGGCGGCGATGAGCCTGGTCATGTGGACCTGGCCGGAGACCCTGGTCGGCGTCTTTCTCGACACCTCCGATCCCGCCAATGCCGGCGTCGTCGCACTGGCCGCCACGCTGATCCTGGTCGCCGCCGTCTTCCAGATCGGTGACGGCGCCCAGACCATCGGCGCTGGGGCGCTTAGGGGGCTCAGCGACACCTTCGTTCCCATGGCCTTCGCCGCCTTCGGCTATTGGGTGCTCGGCCTGGGAGCGAGCTATCTGCTCGGCTTTCCGCTCGGGCTCGGAGCCGTCGGGGTGTGGATCGGCATGGCGGTCGGCTTGATCAGCGTCGCGATCTTCCACGTCCTGCGCTTCCGGCGGCTGACCCGCCTGGGCGTCCTCCCCGAGCTTGCGCGCGATTAGGCCGAGAAACTACTTTAGCGCCAGACATGTCGCGGAGAGCATCGGCTTTCGATGACGTGAACATATTGTAAATCAGTATATTAAATGCACTTTCTAGAGTGATATCTCAGATTTGTGATGGCCAAGGCCGAGCCCAAGACCCGCATCGATCAGCTTCTCGTCCAGCGCGGCCTCGCCGAAAGCCGGGAGCGGGCGCGGGCGCTGATCATGGCCGGCCTCGTCTTCAGCGACACCCGCCGCCTCGACAAGCCGGGCCACACGCTCCCCGCCGACGCGCCGCTCACCGTCAAGGGCCGCGGCCATCCCTGGGTCTCGCGGGGCGGCGTCAAGCTCGCCCACGGCCTCGACCATTTCGGCATCGATCCCCAGGGCCAAGTCTGTCTCGATATCGGCGCCTCCACCGGTGGCTTTAGCGATGTCCTGCTCACGCGCGGGGCGGCCCGCGTCTACGCCGTCGATGTCGGCCACGGCCAGCTCGCCTGGAAACTGCGCGAGGATCCCCGCGTCGTCGTGTTGGAGCGGATGAACGCCCGGGTGCTGACCCGCGCGCAGGTGCCGGAACCGGTCGATCTCCTCGTCTCCGACGTGAGCTTCATTGGTCTTGAGCTGGCCCTGCCGGCGCCGCTCGCGCTCGCCGCCCCGGCGGCCCAGTTGGTCACCCTGGTCAAGCCGCAGTTCGAGGTCGGCAAGGGGCGCGTCGGCAAGGGTGGCGTGGTCCGCGATCCCGCGCTCCATCACGAGGTCTGCGACCGCATCGCCGCCTGGCTCGGGGCGCAACCCGGCTGGCGCGTGTGCGGCCTGACCGAGAGCCCGATCCGCGGCCCCGAGGGCAACACCGAGTTCCTCATCGCCGCCGAAAAGGGCGCAGCGCCATGACGGAGGGCTTGGCCGTCAAGGTCGACTGCAAGGTCGCCGCCCTGAAGACGATCCCGCTCCGGGATCTGGAGCGTCAGGTCGCGGCCAAGCGCCTGGCCTGGTTCGACGCGCAGGGTCCCAAGGGCGGGGAGGACGCGCGGCCCTCGCCCCGGCGGGCCTATGAGCTGTTGTTTCGGGACTATATGGCGCTTTCCCTGGAAGACGTGCCGGTGATCTCGGAAAGCGAAACCGAGATCGTCTGGCTCTCCCGCAATCCCTGTCCGACGCTCGAGGCCTGCCAACGGCTCGGCCGCGACACCCGCCAAGTCTGCCGGGGGATCTACGAGAAATCGACGCAGGCTCTGGTCTCCAGGCTCGATCCCGAGCTCCGTTTCCTGCGCGACTACCGCGAGATCCGGCCGCACGCGCCCCATTGTCGGGAGCGCATTCTCCGCCTGGACTTCGAGCGGCTGATGGATCTCGCCCTCGACGAGGCCGGGCGGTCGAAGGGGGAAGGCAACAAGGGCTATGGCGCCGTCGTCGCGCTCGGCGAGCGGGTCCTCGCCCGCGCCCACGACACCGCGGCCACCGCCGGCGATCCCAGCCGCCACGCCGAGGTCAACGCCCTGCGCCAGGCCGTGCAGACCCTCGGCGACCCCGACCTCTGCGGCGCCGTGCTCATCGCCACCTGCGAGCCCTGCCCGATGTGCGCAGCCCTGGCGGTCTGGGCGAATGTCACGACCATTGTCTACGGCGCCTCGATCGAGGAGACGGCGGCCCTCGGCCGCACCCGCATCCGGCTCGGCGTCCGCGAGCTGGTTGAGCGGTCGCCGGTCCTGGTGGAGGTCATCGGCGGCGTGCGCCGTGACCGCTGCCTGGCCCTCTACGCGGGGTAAGTCTTACAGTCAGACGGATGTAATGCTGCGGGCTGGCAACCCATTGCGGAACGCTGCCGTTGATGCTCCGTTCCCTTCGTCACTCCCGCGCCTTTCTCCCACTGTCATTCCCGCATCCCCCCCGTCATTCCCGCGCAAGAGCCTGTGAAGGAATTTCGCTTGTGGATTCCCCTTTTCCTCCAAGTGTGTTTCCCTGGTTCTGGTTTGCTTTGGAGGTCGGCATGGCGCGGGGTCCAC
>JANQJG010000082.1 GCA_028281785.1 Rhodospirillales bacterium | reverse complement strand
CGTGCAGGATCATTGCGCGGGTGAGCAGATAGAGCACGACCGCGTTCAGCACATGCCAGAGGAAATGGGTGCCGATGGCGGTGCCGCCGAAGGTGGTCTCCGCGCAGACCGCCTGGTCGATGCTGCGGAAGGTCAGCGAGGCGGCGAAGACGACCCCGGCGGTGAGGAGCGCCGGCGCCGCCGGATGGCGCAAGAAGGCGAGCGCGGCGCCGATGAGCACCATCGCGCCGAACGCCGGCAGATAGCCCACCGAGCCGTTGAGGCAGCGCCCGCCCGGCCCGCCGAAAACTAGGCCGTCAGGGCCGCAGCGGATCTGCCCCCCGGCCCAGAGCGCGGCGACGAAGCCGAGCGTGAGCAGCCCCGCCGCCCAGATCGGCAGGCGCAGCAGGCCACGCATGGCGAGGGCGAAGTAGAGCAGCATGAAGAGGCCGATGGGGATCACGTCGGCCGCCGCCGCCCGGGGCGTCGCATAGGTATGGAACAGGAAGCTGCCGACCCCGATGGCGAGCACCAGCAGCACGAGGCCATAGGCGCCGTATCCGCGCTCGGCGGGCGGCTGGCGCCGGAGCAGGACCCCGGCGGCGAGCCCGGCGATGATGAAGGCGCCGTTGGTGACGGCGTTGAGCGGCTCGGCGAGGAAGGCCGGATCGAGGCCGCGCTCGCAGTAGATGAAGATCTTTCCCTCGGAACTCACGGCCGGTCCTCTCGGGTCAGACGGCGCCGATGGCGCCATGGTAGAAATAGATCCCCAGCCCAAAGGTAAAGATGATCTGCCCGCCCAGCATGTGCAGCAGGAAAGCGAGGCCGAAGGAGCGCCGCCCCGCATAGGCCCAGGCGAAAACGACCCCGCCGAGGGTGGTCAGCAGCACCGCCGGCCAGTTCAGATAGAACAGATGCGCGAGCCCGAAGCAGGCGGCGTTGGCGGCGATCGCCCAGCGCCGGCCCGGGAACAGCGGGCCGTAGCGCTCGAAGAACAGAACGCGGTAGATGATCTCCTGCGGCAGGGCCGAGAGGAACGGATACCAGATCATGATCCGCAGCCAGAGCTCGGTCATGTGGCGGGGCATCGCGAGAAAGCGTTCGGGGCTCAGCCACAGCACGAGCGCGGCCGAGATGCCCATTGTGACCAAGGTGAAGAGGAGGATCGCCCGCCATTCGCGGAGAATCGGCCCCTCGACCAGGGAACGCCAGCGGAAGCCTGGGGTGAAGATCAGCAGCACGAGCGCGACGACCGTCGCCCCGATGAAGACGTCTCGCATCCGGTACGGCGATACGGCCACCGCCATCACCACCGGCAGGCCAACGAACAGGGCCGCGCACTCCAGCGTGAGGCGAAGGCGGCGGCCGCTTTCGAGGGAACGGGAGACGGAGGTCATGGATCGGTCGGCGGTCTCGGTATCTCGGGGCGATTGGGGATGACGAACGCCGCGCGGAGGACGTATGTTCGCGCGGCGTCGGCACCTCTCGCACCCTACATGGGCGGGGACGAGGTTTCATCAAGGAATACGAAGGGATCGAAGGGGTGGATTGGACCGCGCTTCGGCGTCGCATCGAGGCCACGGGGCTGATCGCGCGCGGTGGATTTCATCCCGAGCCGGAAGACGGGGTGCCGGGCGAGCCGGGAACGCTGGTACTGCTGGGCAATGCCGGGCCGGGGATGTGGGCAGCGTTTTCCCGCGCGCGACAAGACGAGATCGACCCCCTGGATAACTGGACGCGCCGTATCGTTATCGCCCTCGCGCGGGAGCTGGGCGCGCGGGCGCTGTTCCCCTTCGGCGGCCCGCCCTATCTGCCCTTCCAGCGCTGGGCGATGAAAGCGGAGGCGGTGCATCCCTCGCCCATCGGCCCGCTGATCCATCCCGATTACGGGCTGTGGCATGCCTATCGGGGTGCGCTGGCGTTCGAGGAACGGTTGACGCTGCCGGCCCCGGACGACCGCCCGAGCCCCTGCGAGAGCTGCGCCGACAAACCCTGCCTGACGACCTGCCCGGTGGCCGCGTTCACGCCGGGTGCCTATGACGTGCCGGCCTGCGTCGGCCATATCTCGTCCCCGGCGGGGGCGGACTGCCTGGAAGCGGGATGCCGGGCCCGCCGCGCCTGCCCGGTCGGCCGGGACTATGTTTACGCGCCGGCACAGGCGGGGTTTCATATGCGCCATTTCCGCCGCGCCCAGTCGGACACTTAGCGTACCCTTGCGTCGCGATAGAGACGAAGCGGTAAGCGCTATCCGATGGGATCGAATTATGCCCCCCTCACCCTGCCCTCTCCCCCCGAAAACCGGGGGGAGAGGGTTGAGAAGGCTTGGCGAGGCCAGCAGCCGAGCCCCAGCCGGAGCTGGGTGAGGGGGGACCGTTCCGATAGCCTGAACGAACGCTCATCACGACGTTACGGACGGCGGATGTCGTGTTGAATGCGCGCGCAGTATCGCCAGTCGGAACTCAGCGGAGCCGGTCGATCAGCTCGCGGTTGCGGCTGCTCACCATGCCGGGGATCAGCAGGGCGTCGATCAGCCACCACAGGAACATCGGCGCGAGGATGAGATAGCCCACGATAACGAAGCTGAGCACGAAGCCGATGCCCATCAGGGCGAGGAAGATGAGGCCGCTGATCCAGCGGCTGAGATAGAAGCGGTGGAACGCCAGATAGCCGAGGAAGAACCACAGCAGATACGCGATGATGACCGACCGCTTTTCGGCGTCATAGCGCATCAGCTTTTCGTGCGAATTCGACATGGATCGCCCTCCTCATCCCGCCGCCACGTCGAGGCGCATGATAGCCGGAGGGGGATCGTCCGGTCCATTCGCTTGGCGGGCTTGACGCGGACCCGGGAAAGCGTTGGACAGGGAGGGCTTTCGCGCCATATTAAGCCGGTTATGTTCGCGCCAAATTGAGCCGGTCATGAAGGATCTGCCGTTCGTCAAGATGCATGGGCTGGGCAACGACTTCGTCGTGCTGGACGCGCGCGCCCAAAGCCTGGAGCTGACCCCGGCGCAGGTGCGGGCGATCGCCGACCGGCGCACGGGCGTCGGTTGCGACCAGCTGATCCTGGTCGAGGCCGAGCGCGATGCCCGCGCCGACGCCTATATGCGCATTCGCAACGCCGATGGCGGCGAGGTCGAGGCCTGCGGCAACGCGACCCGCTGCGTCGCCGCCATGCGGATGGCGGAGACCGGGCGCGACCGCGCGGTGATCGAGACCACGGTCGGGCTGCTCGACGCCGAGGCGGCGGGGCCGGACCGCGTGGCCGTGGACATGGGGCCGGCCCGGCTCGACTGGCGGGAGATCCCGCTGGCGGCACCCGCCGATACCCTGCATCTGGACGTCGAGGCCGGACCGCTCGGGGACGGCGCGGCGGTCAATATCGGCAATCCGCATGTCGTGTTTTTCGTCGCGGACGCGGAAGCGGTTGACCTGGAACGGTGGGGGCCGGTGGTCGAGCATGATCCGCAGTTCCCCGAGCGCACCAATGTGGAGGTGGCCGAGATCATCTCATCGACGGAGGTCCGCATGCGGGTTTGGGAACGCGGGGTCGGGATCACCCGGGCCTGTGGCAGCGGCGCCTGCGCGACGCTGGTGGCGGCCAACCGCCGGGGCCTGATCGGGCGGGTTGCGGACGTCCGGCTGGATGGCGGGACGCTCCAAATCGAATGGTTGGAGAACGGGCATGTGCGCATGACCGGCCCGGCGGCCGTGAGCTTCCACGGCACCTTGAACGGCGGCCTGCTCGGCCGGGAGTGACGGACATGGCGAAGCCAAAGATCATAACCCTCGGTTGCCGGCTGAACGCGTTCGAGTCCGAGGTCATCCGCGAACGAATCCTGGACGCCAACCTGGACGACGCGATCATCGTCAACACCTGCGCGGTCACCGCAGAAGCCGAGCGCCAGGCCCGGCAGACGATCCGCAAGCTGCGCCGGCAGCGGCCGGAAACCCGTATCATCGTCACCGGCTGTGCCGCCCAGCTCACCCCGGACAAGTTCGCCGAGATGCCGGAGGTGGACCGGGTGATCGGCAATGCCGAGAAGCTGGACCCCGCCCATCTCACGGCCGAGGGCCCCCGGGTCCAGGTGTCCGACATCATGACGATCCGCGAGACCGCCGGCCATCTGCTGGAAACGCCACTGATCAGCGGCTTCGGCGGCCGGACGCGGGCCTTCGTCCAGATCCAGCAGGGCTGCGACCACCGCTGCACCTTCTGCACGATTCCCTTTGCCCGCGGCCCGAACCGCAGCATGCCGCCGGCACGCGTCGCCGAGCAGGCGCGGACGCTGGTGGAGGCCGGGTTCTCCGAGCTGGTGCTGACGGGCGTCGACATCTGCTCCTATGGCGCCGATCTGCCGGATCGGCCGACCCTCGGCCAAGCCGCGGCCCGGCTCCTCCGCGAGGTGCCGGAGCTCAAGCGGCTGCGCCTGTCCTCGCTCGATCCGGCGGCGATCGACGACGGCCTGTTCCGGCTGCTGGCCGAGGAGCCAAGGCTGATGCCGCATTTGCATCTGAGCCTGCAGGCCGCCGATGACATGGTGCTGAAGCGCATGAAGCGGCGGCATTCGCGGGCCCAGGCCGCCGAGGTCTGCCGCCGCGCGCGGGCGGCCCGGCCCGACGTGGTGTTCGGCGCCGACCTGATCGCCGGATTCCCCACCGAAAGCCAGCAGATGTTCGAAAATACGTTCCGCGCGGTGGAGGAGATGGGGCTCACCTATTTGCACGTCTTTCCCTATTCCCCGCGGCCCGATACGCCGGCGGCGCGCATGCCGCAGGTCGACGGCAGCGAACGGAAGGAGCGGGCGGCACGCCTGCGCGCGGCCGGCGACGAGCAGCGGTTGAATTTCTTCGGATCCCAAGTCGGGCATGAGGTCGAGGTCCTGATCGAAGCTGACTCGGCCGGCCATACGGCCCATTACGCTCCGATCAGACTGGCGGCCGAGACCACGCCCGGCAGCTTGATCCGCGCGCGGGTGGACGGGACCTCGATGGACCATATGCTGGGAATGCCGGTGGCATGAGCGAGGCGGCGACGGAAACGACGGGCGGGTGGCTCGGCCGCCTGAAGCGGGGCCTCAGCCGATCGTCGGCGCGGCTGGCCGGCGGGATCACCGACCTGTTCACCAAAAGACGGTTGGACGACGAGGCGCTGGAGGAGCTCGAAGAGCTGCTGATCACCGCCGACCTAGGCGTGACGACGGCGGCCAAGCTGTCCGAAAGCCTGGCCAAGACCCGGTTCAACAAGGAGGTCGACGCGGAAGAGGTGCGGTCCGCATTGGCCGAGGAAATCGCCGCCATCCTCGCGCCCGTGGCGCGTCCGCTCGCCCTCGACGGCGGCAACCGACCGCATGTGATTCTGGTCTGCGGCATCAACGGCAGCGGCAAGACGACGACCATCGCCAAGCTGGCCAAGCGCTTCCAGGACGAGGGAAAGACGGTGATGCTCGCTGCCGCCGACACCTTTCGGGCCGCCGCCATCGAGCAGCTTCAGATCTGGGGCCAGCGCGCCGGCTGCCCGGTGATCGCCTCGGCCCCGGGCGGGGACGCCGCCGGCCTTGCCTTCGACGCCCTGCAGCGTGCGCGGGCCGAGGGTGCCGACGTGCTGCTGATCGATACGGCCGGGCGATTGCAGAACAAGAAAGACCTGATGGCCGAACTGCAGAAGATCGTGCGGGTGCTGAGGAAGCTGGACGAAACCGCGCCCCACGACTGCCTGCTGGTCATGGACGCCGGCGTCGGCCAGAACGCCCACAGCCAAGTCGAGGTGTTCCGCGAGATGGTCGAGGTCAGCGGGCTGGTGCTGACGAAGCTGGACGGCACGGCGCGCGGCGGCGTGGTTGTCGCGCTGGCCGAGGCCTTCGGCCTGCCGGTGCACGCCGTGGGGGTCGGCGAGCGCATGGAGGATCTGCGCGCCTTCGAGGCGGGCAGCTTCGCCCGCTCGCTTCTGGGACTGGAGTCATAATTCCTTGAACCCCGCGTGACGCGCGCCAAGTGCTGTAGCAAGCTGCTCAGAAAGCGAATTCGCGATTGACCTCGTGCTTCGAGACGCTTCGCTCCTCATGCTTCGACAAGCTCAGCATGAGGCCAATCATGTCAATGCCTTGCCTCATCCTGAGCAGCCGCCGAAGGCGGTGTGTCGAAGATTTCGGTAAAGAGGGAGTAGAAATGAAGCAGGGAATCGGGATCGCTTTGCTGGCGATGGCAATGTCGATTGTCGTGCTCGCGCCGGCCTCGGCCGAAGACGGCGACCGCCATGAAGGCTACTACTATCCAAAGCCGAAGGAGGTGGAGGTCTACAAGGCGCGGGCAAAGGCGCTTGACGAGGCCGACCGCCAAAGCCGCGTCGGCTTCATCGTCGGCGTCGTCAACGAGATGCTGGAAAGACCCTATCCGCCGCCGATCGCGGTATTCGCAAAGGGTAGCGAAGCCGAAAAGCTGATCATCGTCAGCAATGTCGAGGGCCGGCTGGACACGATCTATCGGGTACGCGCCTATCTGGCGACCCTGACGTCCTCCGCCCGCATGACCCCGATCTTCCGCGAATACCACGTCGAGGACTGGTTCACCTTCTTCGACCTCGCCAAAATGCTGGGCTTCGAGATGATCACGGTCAGCGATGGCGACACATTCGCCCATCAGGTCCTGCTCGAGTAGTCACGGGCGTATGACAACCTTGAAGTGGTATTGACGCGGGTGGCCGGAAACCGTAGGCTGTCTACCACTAAATTGCAATGACGGCAGGATTTGACCGGCGGCATGATTCATCCTGTCACGCAAACGAATGCCATCCATCTCGTTGGCCGGCCGCAAAAGCCGGCACAGCGTGTCGAGGCACGCCCGCAGACCGTGGAACGCCCGCCCCCATGGCGCGGCGAGGGTTTCGCACGGCCGCAGCTCGCGCGCGACACCCTCTTGACCGCGCAACAATCGGAAACGGGCTCGAAGCGGCGCAATCCCCAGGAACTGACGGACGAGCAGAAGGAGCAGGTCCAGGCGTTGAAACGGCGTGACGCCGAGGTCCGGCGCCATGAGCGGGCCCATGCCGCGGCCGGCGGTCCGTATGCGGGGATGCCGGTCTATGACTACACCCGGGGCCCGGACGGCCATATGTACGCCGTCGGCGGCGAGGTGGCCATCGACACCAGCCCGGCGAGCACGCCGGAGGCCACCATCCAGAAGATGGAAGTCGTCATCCGGGCGGCGCTGGCCCCGGCCGACCCCTCGCCCCAGGACATCAAGGTCGCCGCCACCGCCCGGCAGATAAAGGCCGAGGCGATCGGGGAGAAGCGTGCGGAAGAGCGCGAGGAGCAGGAAGAAGCCTCGAAGAACAGGGAGGAAGCGGTCCACGCGTCCCAGGGAACGGGCCGGGACTTCCCGCAGGCCGCGGAACTCTATCGGCGGACGGCGGAGCTGCTT
>JANQJG010000071.1 GCA_028281785.1 Rhodospirillales bacterium | reverse complement strand
CCGAACTCGGGCCCGCGATGGTCGATCGTCGGCGCCGACATGGCCTGGAGGATGCGGTCCGGGACGTTGGTGGGTCCGGGGATCTGGAGAAAATGCCGTCCGGCCTGGTAGGTATTGAGCATGGTCCTCCCTTGCTCCGAGAAGGCGCCGCGCATCCTTGATGCCGCCGTCACGCACGCAGAATTTGAATTATGAATGCATATTTTGGCCTTTTACGCAAGGGACGATTGAGGAATCTATCCGGAAACTCTCTTAATATATTGGGGAATTTGAGTTGATCTTGCGCGGACGCGGATCGTGCTTATTTGAATTATGAACGCAAAATGATAGGATCTCGAGACAACGCGACCGGCGGGAAGCCGCGATGACCACGACTAAGATTTCCGGCAAGGGCGAGGCGGGCGGCCGCAACGAGTCCGCCCTCGCCCAACGGTTGAGCAAGGAGCTCAAGGGCGAGGTCCGGTTCGACCCGTACACGCGCGGCCGCTACAGCACCGACGCCTCGATCTATCAGATCGATCCCATCGGCGTTGTCATCCCCCGCGACGAGGACGACGTTCGGACGGTGATTCAAATCGCCGCCGAGCAGGGCGTGCCGGTCCTGCCCCGGGGCGGCGGCACCTCCCAATGCGGCCAGACCGTGGGCGAGGCGATCGTCGTCGATGTCAGCCGGCATCTCGACCGGGTTCTCGCCTTCGACGCCGAGGCCCGCCGGATCACTGTCGAGCCGGGCATGGTGCTCGACCATCTCAACGCCTTTCTCAAGCCGCATGGCCTCCAGTTCCCCATCGATCCGTCGACCTCCAGCCGGGCGACGATCGGCGGCATGGCCGGCAACAACAGCAGCGGCGGCCGCTCGCTCCGCTATGGGCTGATGGCGGATCAGGTTCACGCCATCGATGCCGTTCTCGCGGACGGCGAAAAGCTCCGCTTCGCCGAACTGCCGGAGGATCTGGGCGCCAGCGATGTGGCGCCGCGCGTCCGCGACCTCTTCGCGCCCCTGATCGAAATGGGGCGGCGGGAAGCCGATGAGATCGATCGCCGGTTCCCCAAGCTCCAGCGGCGGGTCGGCGGATACAACATCGACGCCCTGGTCCCAGGCCCCACGCGCAATGGCGACAACCGGGCGGCGCGGCTTCTCGTGGGGTCCGAGGGCACGCTGGCCTTCTCGACCGCCCTCGAACTCGCCCTCCATCCCATTCCATCGCGCAAGGTGCTCGGCGTCTGCCATTTTCCCACCTTCTACAAGGCGATGGCGGCCGCCAAACATTTGGTCGAGCTCAACCCGATGGGTGTCGAGCTGATCGACCGGACGATGATCGAACTGGCCCGCGACATCCCCATCTTCCGCTCGGCCGTGAGCCGATTCGTCAAGGGCGAGCCCGACGCGGTACTCGTCGTCGAGTTCGCCGGCGAGGACCAGGCAGAGCTCCTTCGCCAACTCAAGCGGCTCGACGAGTTGATGGCTTCGCTCGGCTATCCCGACGCGGTCGTCGAGGCGATCGACCCCGCCTTTCAGAACGAAATCACCTCGGTCCGCAAGGCCGGCCTTAACATCATGATGTCGATGAAAGGGGACGGCAAACCGGTCTCCTTCATCGAGGATTGCGCCGTCGCGCTGGAGGATCTTGCCGACTACACGGATCGCTTGACCCGCGTTTTTGAAAAACACGGCACCCGAGGTACTTGGTACGCCCATGCCTCGGTGGGCTGCCTGCATGTGCGTCCCGTCCTCAATCTCAAGGAAGAGGTTGGCGCCCGGACCATGCGCGCCATCGCCGAGGAGACCTTCGCCCTTGTCCGCGAATACAAGGGCTCCCATTCGGGTGAGCATGGCGACGGCATCTCGCGCTCCGAGTTCCACGAGCCGATGTTCGGCGCCCGCATGGTCCGATCCTTCGAGACCGTCAAGGACGGGTTTGATCCTGAGGGGCTCTTCAATCCGGGCAAGATCGTGCGGCCGCCGCGCATGGACGACCGCAGCCTCTTCCGCTTCAAGCCCGGCTACGCGCCGTTGCCGATCGACACCGCACTCGACTGGTCCGACTGGGGTGGCTTCGCGGGCGCCGCCGAGATGTGCAACAACAACGGGGCCTGCCGCAAATTCGATGCCGATGTCATGTGCCCTTCGTTCCGGGTGACGCGCGACGAGCAGCATCTGACGCGCGGGCGCGCCAACACCCTCCGGCTCGCGGTTTCGGGACAACTTGGACCCGAGGCCCTGGTCTCCGACGAGATGTACGAGACCATGCAGCTTTGTGTCAGCTGCAAGGGCTGCAAGCGCGAATGCCCGACCGGCGTCGATATGGCGCGGATGAAGATCGAGTTTCTGTATCAGTATGTCCGGCGGCACGGCCTGAAGCTCAGCGACCGGCTGGTCGCCTTCCTTCCGCGCTATGCGCCCTGGGCGGCGCAGCTGGGCGTGCTCGCCAATCTCAGGAACCATCTTCCCGGCCTGCCATGGCTTACCGAGAAGCTGCTTGGGTTCAGCCGCAAGCGCAGCCTTCCCGCCTGGCGCCGCGACGCCTTCCGTCCCGGCGCGGCGGCCCTGGGACCCGAGGATGGCCGCGAGGTCGTACTCTTCAGCGATTGCTTCAACAGGTATTTCGAACCCGAGAATCTCCACGCCGCCGTCGATGTCCTGATCGCCGCCGGCTGCCGCGTCCATTTTCCGCGCCCGGCGGATGGTGGTCGTCCGCTGTGCTGCGGGCGCACCTTCCTGTCCGCCGGCTTGGTCGACGAAGCGCGGCAGGAGGCGCGGCGGACGCTGGACGCGCTTCGGCCCTGGGTCGCGCGCGGGATTCCCGTGATCGGCCTCGAGCCGTCCTGTCTGCTGACGCTACGCGACGAATTCCTGGCCATGCTGCCGGGTCCCGACACCGAGGCGTTAGCCGCTCTGGCCATGCTGTTCGAGGAGTTTCTTGCCGCCGAGCAGGACGCCGGGCGCCTTGAGCTCGACCTTCAAGCGCTGCCCGAGGGCCGCGCCCTTCTCCACGGCCATTGCCACCAGAAAGCATTCGCGGTGATGGGCGCGGTCGAAAAGGCCCTGCGCCTTGTCCCGGGCCTCGAGGTGGAGACCGTGAAATCCAGCTGTTGCGGCATGGCCGGCGCCTTCGGATATGGTGCGGATACCTACGAGACCTCGATGAAGATGGGCGAAATGTCCCTCCTTCCGGCGGTGCGGGAGGCCGCGCCGGAGACGATTATCGTTGCCGACGGCACCAGTTGCCGGCATCAGATCAAGGATGGCGCCAACCGGGAAGCGCTGCATGTGGCGCGGGTTCTCAGCACGGCCTTGCGCCGGCAATCAGGATAGGACGAAGCACAATGCCGACAACGCCGAGCGTCAACCTCCTTCAAAAAAGCGCCGATACGCCGAACGCGGCGAAGCCGATTGTCCGCCAGTCCCTGCATGACGAAGTCGTGAACCGTCTTCGCGACATGATCGTCGAGGGGGAGCTGGTTCCCGGCGATCGGATCTCGGAGCGCCTGCTGTGCGATCGCTTCGGCATCTCCCGGACACCGTTACGCGAAGCGCTCAAGGTACTTGCCTCCGAGGGACTATTGGAACTGACCCCCAATCGCGGGGCTCGGGTCGCCCATTTGACGGTCAAGGACGTGGACGAGACTTTTCCCATCATGGGTGCGCTTGAAGCACTCTCGGGAGAGCTCGCCTGTCGGCGCGTCACCGATACGGAGTTGGCGGAGATCCGGGTGTTGCACTATCAGATGGTCGTGCACTTCCAGCGTGGCGAACTGCCCGAGTACTTCCATCTCAACCAGGCGATCCACGAGAAGCTGCTTGCCATCGCGGACAATCCCACCCTTGCGAACATCTACCGAAGCCTCTCCGGCCGGGTCAGCCCCGCGCGCTACATGGCGAACATGACCAAGAAGCGCTGGTCCCAGGCGGTCCGGGAACATGAGCGCATCCTCAAGGCCCTGGAAGCGCGGGACGGCCCCCGACTCGCGAAGATCCTGAAAGAGCATCTGGAGAACAAGCGGGAGACGGTAAAGGAAGCGATGCTGGCCGCGCACGAGCCGGAGTCCGACAACTGACACAAGGGGTCCGCCTGCACTTCGGATAGTATGCTATGGCTCGACAGGGCCGGCGAAAGCCCTGTACGCTCTCGTAGGGCACACCTCATAACACCATGCTCTAGTGGCGCGCCGACGCGAGTTTTGGGGGTCCGACTCATGCGGGGGAGCGCATTCCAGATCCTACCCAAGCTACGGGCCATTCTCTGCCATCCGCTGGTTCGTCGACAGCCTGTGCGCGTTCTCGCGCGCTGGCTGCGGTGGAGCCTGGGCAGCCGCCTTGCCCCCGGCGCCGTCGTCGTCCCTTTTGTCGGCGAGACATGCCTCATGGGTGCCCGCGGGATGAACGGCGCCGTCGAAAGCGTCCATGTCGGTATCGCGGAGTTCGAGGACATGGCGTTCCTCCTCCACCTTCTGCGGCCCGACGATCTTTTTGTCGATGTCGGCGCCAATCTCGGCGCCTATTCGGTCCTGGCGAGCGGGGTCGTCGGTGCCAGCAGCCTCGCCTGCGAGCCGGTCCCGGCGGCCTTTGACCTTCTCGTTAAGAACTTGCGGCTGAATGGGATCGAGGATCGGGTCCACGCGCGACAGATCGGGGTGAGCGGGGGCGAGACGAAACTCCACATCACGGTCGGGCGTGACACCATGAATCACGTCGTCTCCGGGGACATCGCCGAGGACAAGGTGGCCGTGACCGCCGAGACCCTCGATACGCTGCTCGGCGGCCGGGTTCCCGCCTTGCTGAAGATCGATGTCGAGGGATTCGAGGGCGCCGTTCTCAGCGGCGCGCGGCATACGCTCGCCAAGCCTTCTCTTCGCGCCGCGATCATCGAGATCAACGACTGTGGCCGGCGCTATTCCTCGGATTCGGCGGAGATCCTCGAACGGATGGCCGGTCATGGATTCCAGCCCGTGGCCTATGATCCCCTCTCACGTCGTCTGAAGACGCTCGACGGCCACAATCCCGCCGGCAACAACACCCTGTTTGTGAGGGACATTGACGCCCTCGCCCCGATCCTCAAGGCCGCCCCCGCCCGGGTCATGCATGGGCTCAGCGTTTGATGAGGTAACCGTAGCCGGTCGGGTATGGGCGCGTTAACCCGACCAGGGACAGCCGCCGGCCTCACCACAGGTCTCGCAGGGCGCCGCCGGTGCGGCGGCGGCGCCCCGGCTCACATTCGGCGCCATGATCGCCTTGCGCACCTCCGTCCCGCCGCAGTCGGGACAGGCGATGTCATGCGTCTTGGCCTTCGCCTCGTAATCGGCGCTGGAGGCAAACCACTCGTCGAACACATGGCCATCGCGGCATTGCAGGCTGTAGAGGATCATCGCCGGTCTTCGCCTCCGGTAGAAACTCGGCGCAAATTACTCCCGTCCTGCGCGGAAAGCAATTCGAGTCAGTGCTTCAATCGACCGAAAGCGCCAGAATCATGCTGATTTCGCAAAGCGAACGACCGCTCGCCTCGGCCCAGCCGTTGAACGCCTCCTGAACGCGAGCCCGATCGCTCTTCCGTCTCGGGATGCCATCGATGGCGCCCCACCGGATCAAGGCGCGAACCACGAAGTCCGTCAGCAGGAAGCTGTCCTTTCCGACCATGCGCAGGAAAGCGGGGCCGGAGTTGCCGCCCATATGGGAAAAACGCTTGGCGAGGTCCCCCCACAGCGCGACGATGCCATCCTCGGGCCAGCCGGCAAGATACGCGCCCATGCCGCCCAACTCCTCGGCCAGCTCGCAGAAGGCGGCGGCGTTGGCGCGGACGGCCTTCATCTTTCCCCAATGGCGGATCAACCTCTTGTCCTGAAGCAGGGCCTCCAGCGCTTCGTCGCTCATCGCCCGCACGCGCGGTGGATCGAAGCCCGCGAAAACCTCCTCGAAATGGGGCCATTTGGCGTCGACCAGGCTGTGCTTCAGGCCGGCGCGAAAGATACGGAGTGACATCTGCGAGAAATAGCGATGGTCGGGGATCGCTCGCAGCTCCTCGGCCGATTTCGCCGCCGGCAGCCGCGCCGCGAGGGCGTCCGCGCCACCAACCCGGGCGACGGCCGTCGCCAGAATGTCGTCGAAAGGAGTCATTATTCATACACGCATAAGATGACGGGACAGGACACAACTTTGACACTTAACATTAAGACTGCTTCGCAATCAAACTTCCTAGTGTTCCGATCGCGAGATTCGTGACATCGAATCTCGCGTGAATCGGCATACCAACTTGTTGATTCTCGTGTGATTCAGCTTCCGAAGTTGGGCACAGATGTGCCGAACTTCGGAACCATCACACTAGGGTGGGAGGCCTGTATCCCGGGACCAAGAAAGAAGCGTGCGGGCCAATCCCTGACCGTCGGGCGAATTTTTGGGGGAGCCATCATGAACAAGGGTAAGGATGAGGAACGCCGCCCGTTCACGGGGGTGAGCAAGGACCCGCTCGACCTGCGGGACCTGATGTATGAGGGCAGCCTGCGCGAGCTGCCCTTCAAGATCGACAACCGGCCCAACGTGCCGATCGTCCTCGATCAGGGCCGCGAGGGCGCCTGCACTGGCTTCGGTTTGGCCGCCGTCGTCAACTTCCTTCTCTACAACCGATCGGATACGCCGCCGGCGAAGAAGCAGAAGCTGCGCAAGCTCGAGACCAGCGCCAGCGCCCGCATGCTGTACGAGATGGCCAAGCGCTATGACGAATGGAAAGGCGAGAACTACGAAGGGTCCAGCATCCGCGGCTCCATGAAGGGGTGGCTCCGGCATGGGGTCTGCAGCTGGAAGGACTGGCCATACAACGCAGACGAGCCCGGCCGGCTGACTCCGACCCGACAGCTCAAGGCACTCGGCCGCCCGCTGGGCGCCTATCTGCGGGTGAGGCATCTGCATCTCAACCAGATGCACAACGCGCTGAACGAGGCCGGTATCCTTTATGCCAGCGCGTCCGTTCACGAGGGCTGGTATCAGGTCGACCGGCGGACGGGAAAGATCCCCTATCGCTGGCGCAAAGTCGGCGGCCACGCTTTCGCCATCGTCGGCTATGACGACGGGGGGTTCTGGATCCAGAACTCATGGGGCCCGGGCTGGGGGCTCAAGGGCTTCTGCCATATCAGCTATGACGATTGGCTGGAGAACGGCTACGACTGCTGGGTGGCGCGGCTCGGCGTGCCGACGGCAAGCCTGGCCGTGGAGGGGCAGGCCGAGCGCCACCGCGCCGCCGAGTTCGGCTATATCCCCCACGAATCGGTGGTTCTCAGCACCATTCGCCCACATTTCATCAATCTGGGGAATGACGGTGCGTTCTCCGAGTCGGGCATCTACTCGACCGACATGTCGGAGGTGTGTGACGTCGTCCTGGGCGGTTTCAAGGCCACGACCGCCAAATGGGAAAAACCGGCCAAGCTGCTTCTTTACGCCCATGGCGGATTGAACGGCGAAAAGGCCTCGGCCTCGCGGATCGCGAGCCTGCGGCCCTATTTCCTGGATAACCAGATCTACCCGGTTCACTTCATGTGGGAGACCGGCCTCTCGGACGCCATCCGCGGGATCGTCGCGGACGCGTTCCGAAGCGGCCGCTTCCAGGGATGGCAGGACACCTTCAAGGACA
Organism: Rhodospirillales bacterium; assembly: GCA_028281785.1. Classification (GTDB taxonomy): domain Bacteria; phylum Pseudomonadota; class Alphaproteobacteria; order Rhodospirillales; family Shumkoniaceae; genus JANQJG01. The sequence continues at coordinate 21,564 of JANQJG010000071.1, read as the reverse complement.
AATTCCATGACCTTCTGGACGAGGCCATCGAAATCGCTTCACGGGGTCTCGGTCGCCCGGTCTGGAACCAGATGAAGGACAATGCAGCCCACGCGTCGCTTGAGTCCGAGGGCGGCGCCCGGCTCACGGCCCACGAGATCCGTGCTTGCTTCGACGGCATCGACCCGCGACCGGAGCTGCACCTGGTGGGACATAGCGCCGGCAGCATCTTTCTCGGCCAGCTTGTTCCGCTCCTCGCAGAACTTCAAGTGCCGATCAAGACCCTCACACTCTACGCCCCCGCCTGTACGATCGAACTCTTCAAGGCGAAGATCCTGCCCCATCTCAAGAAGGGCATCGAGCGGCTGAACATCTTCAACCTGACCGACGAGACCGAACGCAACGACAGCGTCGCCTCGATCTACCACAAGAGCCTGCTCTATCTGGTGTCCGAGGCCCTGGAGGCCCGCCGCAAAACCCCCCTTCTCGGTATGGAAGCGTTCATCGCGCGGGATCAAGCGCTTAGGCGGGCGCTGGGGAAACGGGCGTTCGAGAACGAGAAGGCCGTGGTCTATTCGGTTGGCGGCCCCGCCAAGATCAAGCTGACCTCGCAGAGCACGAGCCATGGTGGCTTCGACAACGACGAGGAGACGCTGAATTCGACGCTTCGCATCATTCGCGGCAAGAACAAGCTGGGAAGGGAGTTCCGCCGTCCTTCCTAGTAGGAATGCGGAAGAGCGCAATGGCTTGGCTAATACATTAGGATAGTTCTAATACACATTTTAATATTGCGCACTACCCCGAATTGTTGCGTAATGAAGGAGTGACCGTGAGGCATCCGGACGCTGCCATGGTCGACGCCGAAGTATGGAAGGGGGGCACCATGCGCAAGTTGGCGACCCTTTTTGGTGTCATCATCCTGCTGACAGGCTTGGGTTTTTCCAGCTCGGCCTGGGCCCAAAGCAAGTTCAGCGAGGGCTATGCGAGGAAAGACTCCCGTTACAGCCCGTCCGAACGCGCGGGGCGCGAAATCTGGTTCTACGCCACCGCCTTCAACGACCGGTTTTTCACCTATTCGTATCCGCAGCGGCTCGGCGCGGCCATCGATTGGTACAAAATATTAGCAGCCGAGAACAAAGGAGACTTGTTCCAGGCCTGGGGCGCGATCCCGGACCCCGACTGCTGCGTGCCCGGGGACGCGGACTGCGCGGCGAAAACCCTGGACGAGACCTACGGGTTCCAATGGTGCCCGGGGGATGACGAATTGCTGCAGTTCGTCGGCCGGGAGGGGTACCGCGACCCGGCCTGCGACATAGACGACGCCCCCTTCGACATCTCCACGCCGCATGGCGACAAGGACCAGCGGCAGAGCGCCTGCGATCTGAAGTTCGGGACCTCGACCGGCATGCTCGGCCTGCGCAAGTTCCCCAACCCCCGCTTCGACGCGGAGAAATGGAAGGATCTCAACGGATCGCTCGCGTCCTGGGACGGCTACCGCCAGTTCCTGTCCGGCGACCCGCAAGACCCCGACTCGCGCATGAACCGCCTGTTCGACGGGTCGGTCGAGCCCCCCTTCCGCATCGGCATGGCCTGCGGCGCCTGTCACATCGCCTATGACCCGCTGAACCCACCGGACGATCCCGACAACCCGAAATGGGAGAACATCGACGGGCTGGTCGGCAATCAGTACAGCATGGTGTCCGTCATGCTCGGCTCCGGCATGTCGAAGAATCGCCTGGAGTGGCAGCTCGTGGCCCGGGCGCGCCCCGGCGTCGTCGATACCTCGGCCCTGCCCATGGATCAGGTCTCCAACCCGGGCACCATGAACGCGCTGATCAACATCGCGCGGCGGCCCGTGCACGAGCACCGAATCCTCAAATGGCGCAAGGCGGCGAGCTGTCCCACCGGCGCCAGCGCCGATGCCTGCTGGTGCGAGCCCGGAAAACCCGGCAAATGCTGGGAGCGCGGCGAGAAGACGGAGATGGTGCCCAATATCCTGAAAGGCGGCGAGGACTCGATCGGGGTCAACGAGGCGATCCAGCGCGTCTATTTCAACATCGGCTCCTGCGCGGAGCAGTGCTGGGTCAACCATGTGCCGGATCTCCGCGCCGCCGACCCGAACCAGCGCAACTACGGCCAGACCCCCTTCGACATCGGCCAGTGCCGGCGCGACTGCGCCAGCTTCCGCGCGATGGAGGACCGGCTCGACGACGTCAAGGCGTTCTTCCTGAGCGCGCGCCCGACGGATCTGTGGCAGGCCTGGGGCTTTTCCGAACCGCGGGACCTCGAAATCGCGCTCGAGGAGGAGTTCTTCCCCGGCGCCGTCGAGTTGGGCCGGGACGTCTTTGCCCAGACCTGCGCGCGCTGCCATTCGAGCCAGGAGGGACCCTACGACAACGTCGACTTCCACGCGACCGATCCCGGTGACCCGACCCTCCGCCTGGACTGGCTGGGGACTGACGAGGTCGTGCTGGCCAGCGAGGTCGGCACCTATTCGGCCCGCTCGCTGCATTCGAACCACATGCCGACCCGGGTCTGGGAGCAGTATGCGTCCCTGACCGTGCACGAAAGGGCGGCGGATCCCAACCGGCCCGAGGTCATGAAGGGTGCGGGGCGCGGCTACTACCGCAACATCTCGCTGCTGTCGACCTGGGCCCATGCGCCGTTCATGCACAACAACGCCATCGGCCCCGAGATCTGCGGCAAGCCCAGCTCGCCGGATCTTCAGTTCTACGACTCGCCCTATGTGGACAAGGACGGCAAGCCGCTCGCCAACGCGCCGGAATGCTGGCCGTTCGACGCCAGCGTCGAGGGGCGCTACGCCCTCTACAAGGCGTCCATGGAGGCCCTGCTCTATCCCGACCGTCGTGTGCCCAAGATGTTCCTGCTGGGTGAGGACATCGTGCTCGACGTCGCCCCCGAGGTGAAGATCGGCGACATCGAGACCGGCCTGAGCCTGCGGTTGCCCAAGGGCTTCCCGGCGGTCGCGCTGAACAGCCTCCGCTACAAGGACCTGATCCAGGATGTCGTGCTGTACAACCGCAACAGGGAGAAGCTCGACCGCAAGTACGAAACGCTCCTGACGGCCGACCAGTATGCCGAGCTCAAGGCTGGCCTGGATGACCTGCTGAAAACGCTGGTCACCAACCCCGGCCATATGGTGCTCGACCTTATCGGCGACCGCGGGGAATTCGTGCAGCGCTACTACTCCAACGTCCTCGACCGCATCGAAAACGCGGGTCATCGCTTTGGAGAGGATCTGTCGGACCGCGAGAAGCAGGCGTTGATCGCCTTCATCGCAACGCTCTAGGGAAACGGGGGAGCCCCGCCATGCCGATGCGCGCGCCGATCGCCCTGGCCACCGCTCTGATGCTCGCCGCTTGCGGCTCCCAGCAGGAAGGGGACGTCCCCCGGCCGGACATCCCGTTCGCGCCACTCACCGATGCCTCCCTCAGCGATCCGGACAATCCGACGAAAATCTTCCGCGTCGACTTTGCCCGCGTCGAGCATGACCACCCGCTCTCCCGGGCGGATCTCGCCAAACTCACGCCCGCGAACCTCAAAACCCTCAACCAGGAGGAAATCGACCAGATCTACGGTCGCCTGACGGCGGGCCCCATTCCGGATGGCCCGTTCGAGGGCGACCTTTTTTTCGCACGCGGTGACGAGGGCGAACTCAAACCGCGCCTCGAAGAGATCCTGGGCGGTGTCGCCGGCCGCATCAAAGGCAAGAAGATCGAGCTCCTGGAAGACGTCGGGCGCACCCTCTGGCGGGGCAAGATGTTCTATCGGGACGAACGGCTGCTGCGCAACTTCATCGAGGATCTCGCGCCCCTGCGGCCACTGATCGACGATCCGGATGCGGTGGCCAAGGCGGAGCTGCCGCGCCGGTCGATGCTCCGGTTCATCCGCCCCGAGACCTCGGTGTGGCTGCTGTTCCCGGCCAAGCTCTACTGTGGACAGAGCCTGCTCGACGGGCGTCGGGAATCGATCATCATCGACTACTTCTACAATGACGAGCTGCCGGGATATCAGGCGAGTCCGGACGGGTTGGCGGGCCGCGGCGGGCTTCGCGTCCGCGACGAGATCCGCATGGTCCGGCCCGGGTTTTATCTTGGCCGCGCCTACGCCAACCGTGTCTTCCTGCTCAACTTCACGCTCTACAATCCCGAGATCGCCGAGGATCAGGGCGAAGCCTTCGCGGGTGGCGCCGAGATCGCCGAGGACTGCTGGATCGGCGAGCAGATCCGCCAGGCCTCGGCCCAATGAGGGGACGATGGCCGGGACTCCCGTCATCCGGCGCGCGGTCGCGCTGCTCGCCGTTTTAACGCCGCTGGGGCTGGCCGGGCTTCCGGCCATGGCGGCCACGGATATCGCCCTAGTCGCGAGCCCGGAGGCGCCCGGCCCGCAGGATCCGCCGGTGGGTCAGTCGCTTTTCGACGAGTTGTTCAAGAGGAGGGCGGCGCAGGGCGTGCCGGCTGGCTACGACCTCCCCTTCCCGTTCGAAAGACTGATCGAGGCGGTAAATGCCCGTATCGAACCGGCTAGGGTGCGAACGGCGCTGATTCCTCTTGGCCGTTCGCTTCAGCGCTTTGCCGCGGATCCGGACTATTTCGCCTCGCCGCGTGTGGTTGTGGCCATCGACGCGGAGGGCGAGACCCCTTCCATCTACCAGCCCTTGCTGAGGGACCGCCTGTTTCTCGGCTATCAGCCACGGTCGGCCGTCATCGAGATCATCAGCTATAACGAGATAGCCGGCCGGTTCGAATTCCAGAAGGTCGAGAATTATGACGGCACGCAGGTCCCCGCCGTCGAGTATACCGAGCGCGCGGTCTGCCTGACCTGCCATCAGGGACACGCGCCCATTTTCTCGGCCCCCTTATGGAGCGAAACCAACGCCAATCCCGCCGTCGCCGAGCGGCTTTCGGGGCTCGGCGACGGGTTTGAAGGGGTTCCCGTCCGGCAGGGCGTGGACGGCCCGGATGCCTTCGATCTCGCGACCGACCGGGCCAACCGCTTCGCCGCCCTCCAGCGGGTCTGGGGCAAGGGATGCGGCACCGGCGCCGAGGGCACCCGCTGCCGCGCCGCCCTCATTCTCGCCGCCCTCAGGTTCCGTCTCGGCGGGTCGCGGGCCGCCTGGTCGCCGGCCGAGTCCGATGCGGGGCAGTGGGGCGCGGTCCTGCAAGCCCGATCCAAGGAGCTCTGGCCGGACGGGCTCTGGACGCCCGATCCGGATATCCCGAACCGCGACCCCATGGTCGCCCTGAAACCGGGGCTAACTCCCTTCGACGTCATCGAGCCCTTCGGCGTGTTCGACCCGACGGCTCCACGAGCGCCGACACGCGTTTGGAATGCCGCGGAGACCGAGGTCGACACCTTCTCGGGGGTCGCGCGCGAGATCGCTGGCTGGTTCGCACGCGGCGACATCGCCTGGCTCGAATCCCGCCTGTCGGCCGCGCCGTCACGCCTGCGGGCCATCTACCGGAGCGATTGCCGCACCCGCCGCGTGGATCGGGGCTCGGGAGTCCACGAACTGCGGTTTCGATGCGGGCGGGAAGAGGACGGCTTGCTCCTCGACGGGCATCTCACGCGTCGGGAGTCGGTGGTTACGGGCGGCGCGATACGCGAGTTGGTGATTGATGGCGGCCCGCCAGTCCGGCGCCTGCGTGTCGCTGGCGGCAACGTGATCGACGACGGTGAGACCGAGATCCTGAGCGTCGAATTGCAAGAGCGCGCGGCCGGCCTCGCGGCGCGCCTGCCGACGGGCGAGCGGCTCTCCTACCTGGTGCTCAACATCGACCGTTCGGGCACGGACGAGGTGGAAATCTCGGTCATCGACGACGTTGCGAAACTGGATGACGCGGTCACGCGGATGGCCCAGATGTCCGCAGGTTCGGGCGAGGGACCGTTCGGGCCCGGCCCGCTGCGCCGCCGCGCGGTGCTTTCAGCGCTCGACGCCGCGCTCGGCGGCAGGTGACGGGGGAGGAGTTCGCCACCGATATCGGCAAGGGGGCACAGCTCTAAAGGGGGAGAGAACGGCGTGGACCGTTTGACAGCTACCATTGCGTTCGTTCGGCGCTGGTTCGTTCGGGTTTCGGCGGCACTCGTGGGCCTGGCGATCCTCGGCGGGATCTACATGGCCTACCGCCTCAACATCGACCGCGCCGAGGCGTTCGAGGACGACGTCGCCCACTTCAAATACGGTTCCACCGGCGGCGACCGTAATTTCGGGGTGCCCTTCGTCGTGTGGCAGGCTCTGCCGGTGCTCTTCCGCGACCATCTTCCGGCCGGACGCGAGGATCTCGGCTGGGAGGCCCTGGGCTTCATCTATGAAACCGACGAGAACGGCACCAAACGGTCCCGTCCGGTTGGCTCGTCGCTGCGAAACTATATGGGGATCGACCGGATCTTCCTGAACTGCGCGGCCTGCCATACAGGCACGTTGCGCACGTCGCCCGACACGGAGCCGGTCGTCCTCGTCGGCATGCCGGCCAACCGGATCGATCTCCAGGCGTTTCAGAATTTCCTGACGGGCGCGGCGCTCGACGAACGGTTCACGTCCGAGCATATCCTCGCGCAGATCGATGCTATGGGGCTCGAGCTGGATCTCATCAACCGCCTCGCCCTCCAATTCTTCGGCGTCTATGAGCTGCGCGAACGTATTCTGACCATCAGCAGTCGATTCAGTTTCGCCGAGCGCGAACCCGCCTTCGGCCCCGGCCGGTTCGATACCTTTTCCCCGGCCAAGGCGCTGCTCGCTTGGCCGACGGACCAGATCCCCGATCACGAGGCCATAGGCGTCGTGGATTTCCCCTCGATCTGGCTACAGGGGCCCCGCGACGGCATGCAACTGCATTGGGACGGCAACAACACCAAGCTTCAGGAGCGCAACCGGAGCGCCGCCTTTGGCACCGGGGCGCTGCCCCCGATCCTCGACCGGGAGTCGGTGGCGAAGGTCGAGAACTATCTGCTCACCGCCGAGCCGCCCGCCTTCTCCGACTTCTATCCGGACCAGCTCGACCCGACGCTGGCGGCCGCCGGCAAGCCCCTCTACGAGGCCCTTTGCCTTGACTGTCATGGCCTCAACGGGCGGGATTTCGACGGCAAGTATGTCGGACAGGTGGCGCCGATCGAGGAGATCGGCACCGACCGTCACCGCCTCGACAACTACACCTTCGACCTCGCGGTGAACCAGAACGTCCTCTATGCCGAGTTCGGCGAGGAGCGGTTCCAGAATTTCCGCAAGACCAACGGCTACGCCAACATGCCGCTCGACGGCGTGTGGCTGCGCGCGCCCTATCTCCACAACGGGTCGGTGCCGACGCTCTGGGATCTGTTGACGCCCGCGGACCAACGGCCAGCCGTCTTCTACCGCGGCTATGACGTCTACGATCCCGTCAATGTCGGATTCGAATCGCGGCCGTCGGAGATCCCCGCCGAGGAGCGCGATGGCTTGTTCTGCTTCGAAACGCGCGCCGTGACCTTCGACGGCTGCCCCTCGCCGCCCGCCAATCGCGCCGTCTGCGATGCCACCACCTGTCGGGGCAATTCGAACAGCGGGCACGAGTACGGCACTGATCTCGCCGACGGCGAGAAGCGCGCGCTCATCGAATACCTGAAGACCTTCTAAGCGGGAGGGACAGCATGAACGCCAGCATCCCCGAGTCCGAGGCCAAAGGTTCCGGCCACGGTTGGATTCACCGGCTGCTCCGCCATCGCGGCTTCCAGATTTGCGTGGCCGCCATCATCCTGGTCGGCGGCGTCGGCGCGGTGTTTGCCTATTACGAGTTCTTCCGCGTCGTTCCCCAGGTCGTCTGCGGCGATGTCGAGGAGGCCAACCGGGCCACGCTCTGCGCCGACGAGGCGGAGGAGAAGTTCAAATACGGGTCCCTCGGCGCCGAGGCGGATCGCGGCGTGCCCTACACCATCTTCCATGTGCTGCCGCGCGCCTTTCCCGACCTCCTGCCCGGTTCCGGCGGCTATCGCGCCTTTGGCATCCCCTGGGAGGAGGGCCGCGAGCTGCCGGTCGGCTTCGCCAAGAAAACCATGGGCTTTCCCCGCATCACCCAGAACTGTGCCGTCTGCCACGCGGCCACCTACCGCACCGGCCCCGAGGCCAAGCCGGTCCTCGTCGTCGCCGGGCCGTCGCTGACGACCGATGTCCAGGCTTTCCTGGATTTCCTGGAAGCCGCGGCCAACGACCCTCGGTTCACGGCCGACGTCCTCCTCCCCCATATCGAGAACAGCTTCGATCTGTCCTTCCTCGACAAGCTGATCCACCGCTATTTGATCATCCCGCTGACCCGTAAGGCGGTTCTCGAACAGGCGGAGGAATTCGCCTGGATGAGGGCGCATGGCCGCCCCGACTGGGGCCCCGGCCGTGACGACCCCATGAACCTCACCAAGTTCTTCATGATCGAGATGGAGGATGACGGCACCACCGGCAACGCCGATTTCCCATCGGTCTGGAATCTCGGTTTGCGCGAGGGGCATTCGCTCAACTGGGCCGGCGAGACCCAGGACCCGCTCGCCGTGATCATCGACTCGGCGCTCGGGCTCGGGGCGCCGCCGGGCGACGCTTTCACCGAACAGATGACCGAAATCCGGGCCTATCTCAGGGACAAGGAGCCGCCGCCCTTCCCCTTCGAGATCGATGCCGCGAAGGCAGAAGCGGGCGAGCCGATCTACAAGGAATTCTGCGGTGACTGCCATGAGCCCGGGGGCGCTTACTTCGGCAAGGTGGTGCCGATCGACGACATCGGCACCGACCGGGAACGGTTCGACACCTGGCAGCAGGAGCACGCCGACGCCACCAACCGCGTCGCGCTTGATATGGGCGTCGAGCGCAAGCCGATGGTGAAGGATGTCGGCTACGCCAGCCAGCCGCTCGACGGGATCTGGCTGCGCGCGCCCTATCTGCACAATGGCGCGGTGCCGAGCCTGCGCGATCTCCTGAAGGCGCCCGAGGAGCGCAAAGACGTCTTTTTCCGCGGCTGCGACATTTATGACGAAGCGGCGATGGGTTTTCAGTCGGAGCCGCCCTTCTATGACTGTCGCGTGTTTGAGTTCGACACCCGGCTCCGCGGCAACGGGAACGGCGGTCACCTCTATGGCGTTGACCTCAGCGAGGACGAGAAGGACAAGCTCGTGGAATACATGAAAACGCTTTGAGGACGACAGGCCATTGCGGGCGTGACTCAGCTTCTCAAGAGACCTCGCATCTCATGGTCCAGGGTTTTTATGTGATCGAAATAATATTTTTGAAGAAGAGTCGGAAGCTGCGGGAGGCTTTCTGACGCATATACTCGGATCAATTCATCAGCATGGCTCAATAGTGACCTCAATTGATCATGATGATTCCTATGCTTGACATAATGCTGCATCACATGCGTCTCTTTTCTAATATCGAAAAGAATTCTCTCCTCAATATCAAAATGAAATTCCATTACTTCTCGCAGCTCGCAGAAAATATCATGAACTTGAATTGCCGATGAGCGCTCGGCATAACTTTCCAATAGCTGGTTACAGAGCTCCGCAATTCTTCTGTGGGCGTTATCTATCTCCGGGATGCCAACCAGATCCGCTTCCTCGATCTTATAGAGCGTCTGGTTCATATCTTGATTCCTGGCTTCGGGCACGGCATCACAACTGCCAGCCCTCAGCCATAAGTCGTTCATCAAATATGAAAATACAATTGCAAAGATACCCGCGCTTGTCGCGGCCGAACAACAGGAAATCCTTTTAAAGCTAAATGGTAATACTCAATCTTTATCGGCGATCCCATCGCTGACGAGATCTTTGAAACCGGGTTCCAACCGTGAGTATCGTTCCGCCGGAATCAAGCAGAGATCGACGGCACATCTGGAAAGCAGACGGCGCAGGGCCTCATACTCGCAGCGAAACCGCTGCTTTTCGGAATCACGCAGGACGATCGCGACGTAGCCCAGCTCGTCGAAGAGCCTAAGCACCCGTTCATGGCTATCGCCGACATTGCGCAATTGATCTGGCGTCAACTGCAGGAAGAGGACCGGTTTGTGGCTCGCGATCGTCCGCATCGCTCCATCGATCACACGGCCTTCGTAGCCCTCGGCGTCGATCTTGATGAATGAAACGGGACGGTCGACCCCCGAGGCATGCAAGAAATCGTCCAAGGACACCATGCGGACGGTGAGTTGCTCTCCGCTGAGCCGCATATTGGCGACGGCCACGCTATGGCCGCCAGGGTTCGACAGGCTGGCGTGCAACGTGATCTCGCCGGCCTCCGCGCCGAGCAGCAGCGGCTCGAGCCGATAGTTCTTTTTCGGCAGCAGCGCCGCGTTCTCCTGCAACTGGCTGAAGACATGGGGATGTGGCTCGAAGGCGATGACGAGCCCGTCTTCGCCGACCCTGTTCGCGGCGACCATTGTGTAATGGCCGAAATTGGCCCCCACATCGATCACCAGATCGCCGGCCGACAATAGACGAGCAAACAACTCGGTGATCGTGGCCTCCCAATCGCCGCGCCGAATGACAGCCCGGGTCAGGGTGAGCGAGCGTTTGTCCGGATACGCGTTGAATTCGTACCAACGGGTGCGCATGACGAAGGGACGACGCGGGCGCAGCGCGTAGAACAGAACGCGCCAAAGGGTCGCCCAGGTTCTCGATCGGGCGACGCGCGCTGTCGGAAATACCGCTGCAATCTGCTGGAACAGCATCTCGTTGATAGCCAATTCCCGTCCTTCGATTTGGTAGGCACGCACGCAAGCCGGTTAGGGCCTGTTGCCCCGGCCCCAAGCGTCGGCAGGCCAGGAACGGGGCTCGGGTCCTTATGCAGACGGCTCGAGCGCGTACGGAAAACCAGGCTCCGCATTGGTATAGCCGGGAATTCCGGTGCTGACCACCTCCCAGCCGATTGGGCACGACTTCGAGTTGCTTGGAGGCGACGGGAAATGCAAATGCCTGCTATTCACAAAAGCTTCAAGAATCTGTCACAAGCCAAGCCTATATTCCGTTTTGCGTTTCGAATCCTTAACCACGGCACGACGGTGTCATGCTCCCTTTAAAACTGGAGGCTCCGAATGCGCTTCACTCCCTTTCTCGCGGCAGTCGGCCTCGCGGCCCTGGCCGCTCAACCGGTCCTGGCGGCCGAGAAACTGGTCCTCTACACCAGCCAGCCCAATAAGGACGCCCAGCAGACGGTAGATGCCTTCATGGCCAAGCACCCCGGCATCGAGGTCGATTGGGTGCGCGACGGCACGACCAAGATGATGGCCAAGCTGCGCGCCGAGATCGCGGCAGGCAATCCGAAACCCGACCTGCTGCTCATCGCCGACATGGTGACCATGGAAGGCCTCAAGCGCGAAGGCCGCCTGACGGAACACCCCGACGCCGATGTTTCGGCCTACGACCCCGCCACCTACGATCCCGACAAGACCTACTTCTCGACCAAGCTCATCACCACGGGCATCGTCTACAACACCAAATCCACGGTGAAGCCGTCGTCCTGGGCCGACCTCGCCAAACCCGAACTCAAGGGCCTGGTCGCCATGCCGAGCCCGCTGACGTCGGGCGCCGCCACCATTCACATGGCTACCTTGACCGAAAACACCGATCTCGGCTGGACGTATTACGAGGCGCTGTTCGAGAACGCGGTCCGTCCCAAGGGCGGCAATGGCGGGACCTTCAAATCCGTTGCCGGCGGTGAGAAGATGGTGGGCGTCGTCGTCGACTTCCTGCCCATTCGCGAAAAGATGAAGGGCTCGCCGGTGGAGTTCGTTTTCCCGGCCGAGGGCGTCTCCGCGGTGACCGAACCGGTCGCCATCCTTTCGACGGCGAAGAACCCCGAGGCGGCCAAGAAGTTCGTCGACTTTCTGCTGTCCGTCGATGGGCAGAAGCTGGCGGCCAGCCAGGGCTATCTGCCGGCCCATCCCGACGTGACGCCGCCCGACGGCTTCCCGCCGCGCGACCAGATCAAGCTGATGGCGTTCGACGCCGGCAAGGCGCTCGACATGGCCGAGGCGAACAAGAAGAAGTTCGTCGACATCTTCGGTGAATGATCGCCCCGATATGACCGTTTCGGCGCCGGGCCAGCGCGCCCGGCGCCATCTCGGCTTCCGTTCCCGCCGCATCTCCTCCGAGCAGATCACGCTCATCGCCATCGGCCTGCTCGTGGGCACGGTGCGGTGGTGCCGCTGGCGCGGCTTTCTCTAGAGGGCATCGCGCCGGGCGGCACCCTGGACTTGGGGCCGCTACGAGAGGCCCTGACCTCGCGCTCGACCTGGCGGGCCACCCTTCATTCGCTGGAGACCAGCCTGATCGGCATGGCCGGCGCGGTTGCGCTCGGCACCGTCTTCGCCTTCCTGGTCTCGCTGACCGACGTGCGCGCCAAGCTCCTCCTCGTCTTCTGCTTCATGCTGCCGATGATGATTCCGCCGCAGATCACGGCACTTTCCTGGATTCAGGTCTTCGGCCCGTCGAGCGCGCTTCTCAACACGCTGGCCATCGCGCCGCCTCCTGGGACCCCGAACCCCATCTACTCCCGCGAGGGCATCATGGTGCTGCTCGCGGTGCAGCACGCACCGCTGGCGTTTCTCGTGCTCCGCGCCGCGTTCCGGCAGCTGCCGCGCGAGTTAATCGAGGCGGCGCGCATGACCGGGGCACGACCGCCACGCATCGCCGCCACGGTGATCCTGCCCCTTCTGACGCCCGCGCTCGCCGCCAGCGCGGCCCTGACCTTCGTTTCCGCGCTGGGTAATTTCGGAATCCCGGCGATGCTGGGCATCCCCGCCTCCTATTACGTGTTGCCGACATTGATCTACCGGCGGCTCAGCACCTTCGGCCCATCGCTCATTTCGGACGTGGCGATCCTGGCGGTCATCGTCGGTTTGATCGGGGCCGCCGTGATCATCGGCCATGGTATCCTGGCGAGCCGGGTCGAGGCCCGCCTGGTCACCAAGCCGGGGGCGCCCCTCTTTCTGCCCCTGGGCCGCTGGCGCCTGGCTATTGAGACGACCCTATGGGCCCTCATTCTGGTGATCCTGGTCCTGCCGCTGACCGCTTTGGTGGCGACGGCCCTGGTTCCGGCGTATGGCGTCCCGCTCAGCCTGGCGACAATGACGCTGGACAATTTCGTGGAAGTGCTGTTCCGCCAGGCGGCAACCGTCCGGGCCTTCATCAACTCCGGCTTTCTGGCCGGAACCGCGGCCGTTGTGTTGGCGATTCTGGCGGTGCCCCTCGGCTATTTCCTGGTCTGGCGGCGCTTGCGCCTCGCCCGGGTTTTGGCGACCGCCGCCGAGGCCCCCTACGCCCTGCCCGGCGTGGTCCTCGCCATCGCCATGATCCTGGTGTTCATCAACCCCTTGCCGCTCCTTGGCATCTCGCTCTACGGCACCCTCTGGATCATCTTCATCGCCTATCTCGCCCGGTTCCTGGCGCTTGGCCTAAGGCCCGTGATCGCCGGATTCGAGCAGCTCGATCCCCGCCTCGAGGAGGCGGCGCGCATGGCCGGCGCTGGCTTTCTGATGCGGCTCCGCACGATCACGGCGCCGCTGCTCGGCCCGGTCGCGGCGGCCGGGGCGATCCTGGTCTTCGTGACCGCCGTCAACGAGCTGACCGTCTCGGCGCTCCTCTGGTCGGCGGGAAACGAGACTCTCGGCGTGATTGTCTTCAACCTGGACGACGGCGGCTACTCGGTGCTCGCGGCGTCCGTCGCCGTCGTCACCGTCTTCGCGGTCTTCACCCTGATGCTCGTCGCCCAGGCGCTGTCCGGGCGGCTTCCGCCGGGCGTCCTCCCCTGGACGGACAGCACCGCCCAGCGGTGATGCTCAGGAAGGCGCCGTCGGCATGGCCCAGGCGTCGGAAATGGCGAAGTCCACCATCTCGTCGACGACCGGCCGGCGCCCGGAATTGACATAGGCGCGGATGCTCTCGCCGCCGGCTGAAAGCCGGGTCAGATAGCGGCCGCCGAGATAGGTCACGGCGGAGACGCGGCCCTTGAGCGGCCCCTCGCCGACATGAACCGCTTCCGGCCGGACGCAAAGCTGGACGGCGTCGCCGGCTCTCAACCCTGCATCGGTACGCACCGCCAGTTCCCCACCCAGGCAGCTCGCTGTCCCCAGGTCCTCCAACCGGCCCGGGAGCACCGAGGACAGCCCGATGAACCCGGCCACGGCCGCATTCGCCGGCTCAGCATAGAGAACCTCGGGATCCGCCACCTGGATCAGCCGGCCGTCCATCATCACGGCCACCCGATCGGCCACCGACATGGCTTCCGCCTGGTCGTGGGTGATGTAGAGGATGGTTGCCCTGGATTTCCCCCGGAACACCCGGAACTCCGACAGCATCTCCTCGCGCAGATGCATGTCGAGATTGGCCAGCGGCTCGTCCATCAACACCAGTTCGGGTTTCTGCGTGAGGCACCGCGCGAGGGCGACGCGTTGCTGCTGGCCGCCGGAAAGGGTATGCGGCCGCCGGTGCGCCAGCTCGTCGAGCCGTACCGAGCGCAGGGCGTCGTCGGTCACGTCCCGGCGTGAGGTCTTGTCGGCCTTGGCGACGCGCAGCGGATACTCGACGTTCCCGGTCACGCTCATATGCGGCCAAAGGGCATAGGACTGGAAGACGATGCCGCAGTTCCGGTCCTCGGGCGGCACATGGCGGTCGGGGCCACTCAGGACGTTGCCGGCGACGGCGATGGACCCAGAATCGATTTTCTCGAGACCGGCCACCAGCCGCAGAAGCGTTGTCTTTCCGCAGCCCGAAGGGCCGAGGATGCAAAAGAACTCTCCCCTCTCAAGACCGCAGGACACGCGGTCGAGCACCGTGGTGCCGTCGAAAGACTTGCACACGTCTTCCAGATCGATGAACGCCATCGGACCCCCAAAAGAAGCCGACCGGGAGGGAATCGGGGCGCTCATTATGCCGGTCACACGCGGTCCGGCAAGATGCGGGGGAGAGGCGACCCGTCAGTCGTAGCGCAGATCCGTCGCCTTTCCCCGGAAGACCCGATAGGCGAAGGCGGAGTATCCCAGGATCACGGGCAGCACGAACAGGGTTCCCGCCAGGATGACCATCAGGCTCTCGGGGGCGCTCGCCGCCTCGTAGATCGTCAGCCTCTCGGGAACCACGTACGGGTAGAAGGAATAGGCGAGACCGGCGAAGGCCAAACCGAATACCGAGACGGCTCCCGCGAACGGGACCCAATCCCAACGGTCATTCCGGTCGGGCAGATGGCCGAGCACCATCCACAGTCCCGCGAGCACGACCCCCGATAGGATGGGCAGCGGCGCCAGCAGGATGATTTCGGGGACCGAGAACCACTTTTCGAAGATCCGCGGGCTGACCAGCGGCGACGCCATGGAAACCGCGGCCATGCCCAGCGCCACCAAGCCGACGGCACGTCGCGCCCAGCGGACCGCGCGGCGCTGCAGCTGACCGTCCGTCTTCAGGATGATCCAGGCCGCACCGATAAGGGCGTAGCCGGCCGCGAGGCAAACCGCGGTCAGCATGGCGAAGGCGATCGTCCACGGGGTCTGCTCCAGCCCCATGATATAGAGGCCGAGCATGTAGCCCTGCGACAGCGCGGTCATCAGGGATCCGACGAAAAACGCGCGATCCCAGTTTCGCTTCTTCTCGGGCTCGACCTTGGCGCGAAACTCGAAGGCGACGCCTCTGAGGATCAGCCCGAGCAGCATGATCGCGACGGGAAGGTAAAGCGCCGTGAGGATGGTGCCGTGGGCCATCGGGAACGCCACCAGCAGCAGCCCCACCGCGAGAACCAGCCAGGTCTCGTTGGCGTCCCAGAAGGGGCCGATCGCCGCGATCATCCGATCCCGCCACGGCTCGGGGGCACCGCCGAACAGGATGCCGATTCCAAGGTCAAAGCCGTCGAGGGTCACATAGATCAGGATCGACACCCCCATGAGCCCGGCGAAGACGACGGGCAGCCAGACGGCGGGATCTCCAAAAAGATGCATCATGTCCGTCACTCCGCGGGGAAGGGCACCGCTTTCGGTGTCTTGGGGGCGGTGGGCCGCATGGTCGGTCGGTCCTGACCGGCCTTGCGCGCAAGGTAAAGGATGGCGCCGATATAGGCGGTGATCAGCACGGCATAGATGGCGAGATACATGGCCAGGGTCGCGCCGATCATCGGCGCCGGCACGGCGCTCGCCGCCTCGGCCGTCGTAAGGACGCCGCTCACCAGCCAGGGCTGGCGGCCGATTTCGGTGACATACCACCCGGCCAGGGTGGCCACCCAGCCGGAGAAGGACATCGCCACCAAAACCCGCGCCGACCAGACCGAGAGGTCGCCGCGCCGCCACAGCATCCAAGCCGTTGCCCAGGAGACGACCAGCATCAGCACGCCGATCCCGACCATCAGGCGGAAGGACCAGAATACCGGGGCGACCGGCGGGTGCTCGCCCTCGAAGTCGTTGAGGCCGGGCACCACGCCGTCCGGGTCGTGCTTGAGGATCAGGCTCGCGCCGTTGGGAATCGCAACTTCGAAGCGGTTCTCCCGCGCCTCCTCGTCGGGCAGGGCGAAGAGGACGAGCGGCACGTTGGGCCCGGTCTCCCAGTTCGCCTCCATGGCCGCGACCTTTTGCGGCTGATGTTCGAGCGTGTTGAGCCCGTGCATGTCACCGACCAGGATCTGAACCGGGATCAGCACCGCCGCCACGGTCACGCCCGTGCGCAGGGCCGCGCGCACCGCCGGCACACGATCATTTCGCAGCCACCGGAAGGCGGAGATCCCGGCGATCAGGAAGGCCGCCGTCAGACCCGACGCGATCAGCATATGGGCCAGCCGGTAAGGCATGGACGGGTTGAAGATGATCGCGAACCAGTCGGTGGCATGGGCGACGCCGTCCCGCATCTCGAATCCCACCGGCGTGTGCATCCAGGAATTGAGGACCAGGATCCAGAATGCCGAGAGAGTCGTCCCGCAGGCGACGAGCACGGTTGCGAGGGTGTGCACCCAGTTCGAGACCCGGCTGAAGCCGAACAGCATGATCCCGATGAACACGGCCTCCAGAAAGAAAGCCGTCAGCACCTCATAGGCGAGCAGCGGTCCGGCGATATTGCCGACCCGCTCCATGAAGCCCGGCCAGTTCGTCCCGAACTGAAAGCTCATCGTAATGCCGGAGACGACGCCCATCGCGAAGGAAAGGGCGAACACCTTCACCCAGAAATGATAGGCGTCCATCCATTTGATGTCGCCGGTCCGGTTGTAGGCGAGCTTGAAGTACAGCAGAACCCATCCCAGCGCGATCGTGATGGTCGGGAAAAGGATGTGAAAGGAGATGTTCGCGCCGAACTGAATCCGGGCAAGCATCACGGCGTCCATGGTCAGTTTTCCTTCTTGCTTCTGCGGCTCTCGTCCTCGCGTCGGGCCCGTCCGCCGGCGATCGCCGTCGCGCGATCCGTGAAGTCCACGATCTTCTGGACCTTCGCCCCCAGGGACATCAACTGCACCAGCCGTTCGGTTTCGAGGCGTTGAACGTCGGCGTACCAACCGGTCAGCAAGTCGATCAGGTCGTGAAGCTCCTGCATCCGGGCCTGGGCGTATCGCTCCTCCTCGGTCGAGGGGAGTTGCATCAGAACCTCCCGCAGCATCGACAGGGTCGGATCGACCTCGCGCTTCTTGCGCTCCTCGGCGAGCGAGCGAACGATCGCCCAAAGATCCTGGGGCGTCGCGAAATAGTCGCGCCGATCATCGGGCAGGTGCTGAAGCCGCACGAGGTTCCAGGCCTGCAACTCCTTCAGGCCCATGCTGACATTGGAGCGCGAGAACCCCAGCTTCTCGACGATCTGGTCGGCGTTCAGCGGCTCCGGCGAGACGAACAGCAACGCATAGATCTGCCCCACGGTTCGATTGATGCCCCAGCGGGAGCCCATCTCGCCAAAATGAAGCACGAAAGCCTGGACAAGCGGCGGGAGGTCCATCTGACATCCACGAATTTCAGAAATTTCTGAAATTAAAATAGGTCTCAATCTCGTTGAAACAAGGACCGACCGACGATTTGGAGGATGGGTCGGGTGGGAAGCTTTGGAAACGTCAATTTTGGCAAAGCATTGACCGAATCAGCGAGAGTATGTGATGATTTCACTCGCCATGAAGTTGAAGGATGTAGTCCGCGCTGAAAAACTTGTAACGGATTGGGGCAAGTGGCAAGAGGGGGGAAAGATGCCGCGTTCGGCGTTCTGTCTCTCCAAGTCACGTGACCGGTCCTATCGGCTAGGTGCATTTCGTTGGAGAATCGTTTGCTTCCAGGCGCTTGGTCATGCCTTTAGGCTTCTTGTTGCTTACCGAATTGACAAGGAGCAATATCGGGCGGTTCTTGCGGTCGAAACGGAACGGGACCTGGCCGTGATAGCGCAGTACGAGTTCCACGGAACGCATCCAGGCTGGCACATCCTAGCAACATGCGAAGAAATCACCGATGCTCCAGCGGGAGTGATGCGGCATCCGTGGCAGAGGCGCATACCAGGTGCGCGTAAGTTTTCTCGCCGCACCACATTTGGAATAGTCGATGACAACCAAGCGTTGAGCGTGGCGGCGGACAGGTTCCGTCTCCATCGTTCGGAAGGACTGCTAGTTTGAAGGAAGAACTCTGCAAGGCATTCTGCAACGAACTCCGCATTCGCGAGGTTCCTGTCGGAATGGCAGTCAGTACCGCCTTCAATGGTCTTGGAGGGCAACCGCTGGGGTTCTACGTGGTTGGACCTGACCAAACCGGCCGCTACCGTCTTGAGGATGACGGCACCACGATTCCGCTGATTGAAGCTCAAGGCGCTGATACTAATAACAAGACAAGAGCCGAGGCTTTCTCCGCAATGCTTGAAGAGTATGGCGGTGAATATCGAGAGGGCGCGGGAGAACTGACTACCCTTCCGCTACTGTTGGAGCAGGTGCCGCAGGCAGCAATGAAGTTCGTGGCGCTACTACTTCGACTTCAAGACCTTGTTTTGTTAACGCCAGAAAGGGTGGCCAGCACGTTTAGGGAAGATGCGACCCGAGCTATACAAAATTCCTTGGCGGGAACTGGTGTTGAAATCAAAGAAGATGAATTCATCGCTCCCACCATAGAGTTTCCAGCAGATCTTCTTATCAGAGCCCCACAGCGCGATCCTGTCGCGGTGTTCCTGGCCGCCACCGACCAGAGGCTGTTAGAAGCGGTTGTTGCACATATGGCTGCCATTCATGAGGCAAAAACTGCTTGCTCTATTATCGCACTTCTGGACAAAGACACTTCGGTTACCCGGAAGACGCAAAAGAAAGCAGCCAATCGATTGACCGCCGTTACCTACTACGAGGGCGACGAAAGCGCTGCCATAACGCGAATTCAACGCGAAGTTCTTGGATCGCGCCTCTCTATATTGCATTGATATAAAAATAGACAGACCAGAAATTTCTGGATATTATTGAGTAACATGAGATTCCACTCACAGTATCTGGGCTTATGCCCGTTACATCTTCACCTATAGTTCAGCGCTGATCTTGATATACTTGGATCTGGATCATGGCGTAGCACCATTCAGCAAGGCGATTGAGAACCTTCAGCGGGCGGCCAGCTCGGAGCCCAGCCAGTTGATCGCGGCCTGCGCGCCGCCCTTGCCATGCGGGACTCCAAGGGCGACGAGCCCCGTCTCGATGGCGCCGAGAACCCCTAGGATCATGGGCGCATTCACATGCCCCATATGCGCGATTCGAAACGCCTTGCCGTTCAGCTCGCCGATACCGATGCCCAGCACGACACCGCAATTGCCGCTCAAGAACGCCAGCAGGGGTGCGGGATCGCGGCCCTCCTCCATCAGCACGGTGGTAACGGAGTTCGATCGCGCGGCCGGCTCGACGATGTTGAAATCGAACGCGCCGCCCTGGCGCCAAACCTCGACCGCCCGACGCGCCGCCCCGGCCAGCAGCCGATGCCGGCGAAAGGCGTTTTCCAGCCCCTCCTCGAGCAGCAGGTCGAGCGCCCGCTGCAAACCAAACAGCAGATGCTCGGGCGGCGTGCCGCAATACTTCTGGTAATGCATGGGGCCGCTCCGCGCCGTCCAATCCCAGTAATGGGTGCGCAGGCCGGCCTCGCGGTGGACCGCCATCGCCTTTTCCCCGGCCGCGACGAAGCCGAGGCCCGGCGGGGTCATCAAGCCTTTCTGGGGGGCTGCAACGGTGACATCGATTCCCCAGGCGTCCATCTCGAAGGGCATGATTGCCAGCGAGGCTATGGCATCGACCATCAGCAGGGCCGGATGGCCGGCGGCGTCCATGGCGCGGCGAATCGCGGGGATATCGTTGACAACGCCCGAGGCCGTATCGACCTGGACCACCAGCACGGCCTTGATCCGGCCAGCGCCGTCTGCGCGTAGGTGCTCCTCCAGGGCGGCGGGATCGACCGCCCGGCGCCAACCGCCCGGCAGCCTTTCGATCTCGACGCCAAGGACGGCCGCCATCTCTCCCCAGCCGATGGCGAAGCGTCCGCTCTCAAGAACAAGAATCCTGTCGCCCTTGGACAGCACGTTGGTCACCGCAGCTTCCCAGGCCCCATGGCCGTTAGCGACGTAGATGAAGACGCTTCCCTCGGTGCGGAGCACCTGGCGCAGCCCGCCCAGACAGCGCTCGGTGATGGCGGGGAGGTCCCCCGAATAGATGTCGATCGCCGGGCGGTGCATGGCGTTGAGGACCTCGTCCGGAACCGTCGTCGGCCCGGGGATGCTCAGGAATTCGCGGCCGCGGCTGACAGTCATGGTTGCGGGGTCCTTCGTGTTGAAAGAGATGTCCAGTAGGCTGATCGGAGCACTACACCCTCGCCCGGGCAACGGCAAGTCATCGGAGGAACCATATCAAGACGGGCAGGAATCCCGGCCTGCCTAGAAGATAGGGACTAAACCTTCTGCTCGACGGCCTCGAAGCAGGGGATGCACAGGGTCTTGCCGCCAAGCCGCCGAGTCCGCGACTCCATGGCGCTCTCCCCGCAGGAGTCGCAGACAAGGCTCGCCAAGATGCGGGCGCGGCGCGGCGAACCGCCGGTGAGTTCGGTCACGGAGAACAACCGGTCGAGATCGAGTGCCAGCATACGCCGCTTAAGCTCCGATCGAATGGCGGAAACCCGTTCCATTTCCGCCTCAGTTACTGTTCCAGCGGCAATCTTGTCCATCAAGGGAGCGTATTCCTCGTCCACGGGGCCACGCGCTTCTTGGTTGAGAACGGCGCGGATACCCTTTCCGTTCCGGCGATCGTAGAAAGAAAACGCCATCTTACCAAAATCGCGATGGATCAGGTTGCCCTTGCCCAAGGTGCAGCCGGTCAGAAACTGGATCGCGTCGACGCCGCACATATCGGTTTCCGTGACCGTGACCATCTCCTCCGGCGGCGGGTTGTCGAGGGCGCGCAACGCCAGTTCCGCAGCGCGGATTCCGATCGCCAATCCCGGACAGGAATGCCCGTGAAAGGCGATTGTCCTTTCGATGGTCTGCTCTGGGATGGTGCATGCGGCCATTGTTTGCCTCCTCCCTAGTGTTCTGTCCCATAAGTAACTGATATAAATATGGGCATCCCTTCACCAGGAGAGTGCCCATGCCCCGTGGTCGTCCGCTCGCTCCCATCCTGCT
>JANQJG010000068.1 GCA_028281785.1 Rhodospirillales bacterium | reverse complement strand
CGCGACACGATACGACAAAAACCCAGACAACTTCCTCGCCGCAATCAAACTCGCATCACTGCGTATCTGGATCAAAGCGTTATGAGTCTACGCCCTAGTATTCTCCAAGCTTTTGTGGCGCCGACTTTGTCGGTGCTCCCGCGGACAACCAATCCGAACAAACCTTAAATGCTTTCTCCGGGTTTATGAACACGACGTTTTTAATCTTCGGCACGCCTCCAGCGCAACAACGAAAATTCTTATCTGCTCTATTGTCGACCGATATTATTATATTGTCAGTTGAAATCGCAGCCTCTAATAAATGCGCGTCTTTCAATACTTCCACACTTTGCGCCGTATTGCCGCATGCGTTCTCTAACTCCGTTCGAAACTGTCGATCTTCCATCGCGTTGGCCGGTATTAGCTTTCCTTTACTAGCCATAGTTGCTCGCCAAGCTCTAAAAAAAGACCCCTGGTGACTGTTCCACTCCTTCAGTATTGAAGCTGTGACAACCGCACGGTGACAAATGCGCGCAATGTCCTGAAGAACGCGTCGGCAATTCGATGCTTCTGGAATCGCTGGTTTTTCAACGTCACCACAACGTCCGGCTACTGATGCATCAATCACCAGTTTTTTTGAGAACTTTCGTGTCACCCTTGTTATCCCAAAGTTGTTTTTCCGCTGCGTCTAAGAACCTCGCCTGTGTTTCAAGATTAATCTCCCCGAAATCTTCGGGCCAATCTCCGAAAGACCCCGCCTTATCCAAAATTCCCTTAGTTACATTAGTTGCGCCCGTCGCACCGTTACGAGAGAACCAATACAAACCTACATTTTCCGCCGGAATATTACCTTCAGCAACCAAACTTTGAATCGTCATGAGAATAGCAGGACTATGCGTTTCCACGATCACCCTCACACCACGCAAGGCCGCCTCGCACAGAATTTCTGCCATCGCAACCTGTGCTCTCAGATGTAGGTGCAGTTCGGGCTGTTCAATGAAGACCAACTGCCCCTCTCTTGCCGCAAGCAAAGACACAAGAACTGGCAGTGCTTGAGAAACTCCAAATCCAGTATCAGAAATACTAACTAAATCTCTAGTCGCTCCCTTTGAAATGCGCGAAACTCGGCCCACCAGGATTTCAGCTCTGGTATCGTCAAAAGCCCGAATATCCACCTTCCACGATAATCCAAGACGCCTCAAGTATGCTCCTAATAGAATTATTTTTTCACTTTTTTCATGCTTCCAAAATAGAATCAGGCTTGCAACATAGTCTGAAAACAATCCTGGAAACCTGGGGCCTATAGATGAGGTCTTATACAGCCTCTCAGGATTACCTCGGAGCCCAGGAACATGAATTAGGTCTAGAATACAATCTCTTATTGTATATGGAAGTCCACGACCAATAACTAAATCTCTTAAACTTATGTGAGCTTCTAAATAAAAGCGACTTCTTGCAATTTTTATATTTGTTTTTTCTTTTTTTCCATTTTCTCCAAAAAAACTCACTAGTTCATCATAGTGTTCGTCAAACTGTCTCCTTAAGTTTTGTTGGCTCATATTGTGGCTCAGGCGCAGAGTTTCATCGCCGAATTTATAGAACGAACTCTTTATGAATATATTTCCGTTTTTTGATTTAGAAAAAACAATCTCTGATGAACTATTTCTTCCTTCCTCCAAATATATCTTAAGCTCTTCAACTTTATTTTTTCCAGAAATTCTAGAGAAAAACTGATCAATGCTTGTGAATGCAACGTTTGGTCCAGATATCATCAGAGGACCAGGGTCGTATGGAGCCTCAAGGGTTTGCTTGAATAAAAGAACCGGTTGAATAGCGCTCGACTTCCCCGCACTATTTGCCCCAGCAAGAATGGTCAAACGACGCAAATCAATCCTCGTTTCGTTGACCAATGATTTGAAGCCTTTTACGGCGACAGCGGTTAATCCCTTAGCTCGCGGTGTTTTTGCTGTGGCTTTTCTCCTGACAACCATTTTGGCTCGACCCCCTTCAAATAACGGGACTGATGGACATTGAGCAGAGGCGTGAGCGAAAACCGCTGCGTACTGAGGATTGCATGCTAAATAGCGAATCGTCAAATGAGACAATGATTGTGACGCAGACAGCACAGTTCATATGGATGGCACGATCCCTCAGAGTGGTCGATACAACAGCAGAAACCTAAGTCACCCCTTCTTCTCCCAACCGCCGGAATCGGTCTGCTGCCAGTAGGCGAGCGCGTGGCCGGCGGCCTTGTAAGCGGTCCAGCGGGCACGGGCGGCCTCGACCGCGGCGGCGTCGTTGCCGTCGAACAGCTCGAAGCAGCGCTCATAGGCCTCGACCGGCCCGGCCGCGCCATCGGTCAGGAACAGGAAGGCGGCGCCGTTGGGATTCTCCTCCCCCGCCGCGGTCAGCCAAACCGGCTGGTCGGCGGCGTGGCCGTCGCGGGCACCGCCATGGGGCAGCCAGGAGGCCGGATCGTAAGTCCACAACGCCACGTTGAGGGCCTCGACCCGGGCCTCGGAGCCGGTGACCACGACCGCCCGCTTGCCGGCCGCGAGCGTCTTCTCAAGGAGCTTGGGCAAAGCCCTTTCGAGGGGCAATTTCTGCAGGTGGTAGAAGGCGATGTCGGTCACCGCCCTCTATCCCCTACCCCTTGTCCTCGTAGTAATCGGCGACCAGCCGGTCGAGCAGGCGGACGCCGAAGGCGGTGCCGCCCTTGGGCACGGTCGGCGTATTCTTCTTCGACCAGGTGACGCCGGCGATATCGAGATGGGCCCAGGGTGTGTCGTCGACGAAGCGCTGGATGAACTGGGCGCCGACGATGCTTCCGGCCCCGCGGCCGTCGCCGATATTCTTCATGTCGGCGGCGTCGGAGCGGATGAGCTTGTCATAGGAGTCGCTTAGCGGCAGTCTCCATACCCCCTCGCCCACGGCTTCGCCGGCCTCGAACAGACGGTCCGCGAGCTCGTCGTCATTGGCGAACATGCCAGCCTTCTCGCTGCCCAGGCAGATGATGATGGCGCCGGTGAGCGTCGCGAGATCGACCATGAAGCGCGGCTTGAAACGCTCCTTGCAATACCAGACGGCGTCCGCCAGCACGAGGCGGCCCTCGGCGTCGGTGTTGAGGACCTCGATCGTCTGGCCGGACATCGAGGTGACGATGTCGCCCGGACGCTGGGCCGTGCCCGAGGGCATGTTCTCGACCAGCCCGACGATGCCGACGGCGTTGACCTTGGCGGCGCGTCCGGCCAGCGCCTTCATCAGGCCGATGACCACGCCGGCGCCGCCCATGTCCCATTTCATGTCCTCCATGCCGCCCGAGGGCTTGATGGAGATCCCGCCGGTATCGAAGGTTACGCCCTTGCCGATAAAGGCCACGGGCCCGGACTCCGTTCCCTTGGCGCCGCCCTTCCTGCCGCCCGAGTTGGGCGCGCCCTGCCACTGCATGACGACCAGCCGCGGCTCGCGGATGCTGCCCTGGGCAACGCCCAAAAGGGCGCCCATCCCAAGCTTCTCCATCTGCGCCTTTGTCATGATCTCGACGTCAACGCCAAGCTCCGTCAGCGCCTTGGCGTGCTCGGCGAGGGTTTCGGGATAGAGAACGTTCGCCGGCTCGGAGACCAGATCGCGGGTGAGGAAAACCCCGTCGGCGACCCTGTCGCGGATACCGAAGGCCTCGCGTGCCTTGCCGGGCGAGTCGCAGAGCATCCGCAAGGTCTTGAGGGAGGGCTTGTCGTCCGCCTCCTCCTTGGTGCGGTACTTGTCGAAACGATAGGACCGGAGCCGCGCGCCGAACGCCATCTCGGCCGCCATCTCGTCGCCGGAGAAAGGGCTTCCCTTCGGCGCGTCCACCAGCACCGTCGCGGCGGCGTAACCGCGATTGGCCAAGCCCGCGTAGACTTGGCCGCCCGCCGCCTGAAGGTCGCGCGCCTCGATTTCCTTTGCCTTGCCGAGGCCGACGACTAATACCCGGTCGATCTTGCCGGACGGCGCGAGGACATCGAGGCTCTGCTCCTTCTTGCCCTTGAACCGGGGGGCGGCCTTGATGGCGCGGGCCACCGCGCCTTTCAATTTCTTGTCGAGCTCCTGGCCCGCCGGCGTCAACTTTCCATCCTCGACAGCCCCGATGACGACAACGCCGGTCTCCGGCACGGCCAGCTTGGAAAACGAGATTTTCATCGCCTCTCCTAAGTTCTCCACGAAAAGGCCCTTCACCGCGCGAAGAGTGCCTTACTTGAATATGGTCACGTCCAACATATCAGCGAAGACGGCGAAAGGAAGGACTTCTTCGCCATTCGCGTGCGCCGGTGGCGGCCAGGCAACGCTTCGATTTTCCGGGTCTTCAGCGACCCTCACCGGTTGCGACGACACCTTCGGAAAGGGCCGCGGTCGCGCCGCGATCACGGGCGTGCCCGCCAACCAGCCAGAGAACCGCGCCGGGGAGACTCCCGATCAAAACGATCAGGCCGAACAGGAGGGAGAGCACGAGCGCCGCCTCGGCGGGCACACCGACAAATCCGAAGGCGACGACCATGCCGCCCTCGCGAACCCCCCATCCGGCGATCGACACCGGCACCGCCATCAGGAGCAAAACAGGCGGAAAGAGCGCCAGGCAATCGATCAGCGTCACCTCCAATTGCAGCCCCACCGCGAGGATGAAGACGATGAAGGCCAGATTGACATGCCCGAGCGCCGACCAGGCGATGGCCTTCGCCGCCGCGACGGGCGAGCGAAACACCTTGCGCGTGTCGCCGGCGAGCAAGGCGAGACCACGCACCAGGCGCCAGCGCCGGAACGACTCCGGCAAGCGGTCGAGCAGAGAGAGGGCGACGATCAAGAGGACAACGGCAAAGAGGCTGACGAGGACAACGGGGATTGCCCAGCCGCCCGCCTCCACCCCCACGCGGGACAGGAAGACCGGAAGGATGACGGCCATGACCATGAGCAGGCCGGAGAGGGTCGCCACCCTTTCCAGCATGACACTGTTGATGGCCGAGCCGAGGGTCAAGCCGCGGCGGTAGGCGAGATACATGCGGACCGCATCGCCCCCCACCGCCGAGGGCAGGACCTGGTTGAAAAAGCCGCCGATGAAGAAGAGCCGAAAAGCCGCCCAGAACGGAATGTCCGTCCCCATCGGCCGAAGCACGGCCCGCCACCGAAAACAGCAGATCACGACCTGGATCGCGAGCCCGAGGAACGACAGGGCGAGCATCTCCGGCGCCACCTGGAGGACGCGGTCCCGCGCCTCCGCCAGATCGACCCTGCTCAACAGAAAAACGATAAGCGCGCCTGACACGGCGACTTTGAGGGCAAGCAGAACCGACTTTCTGGATACGCTCAAGACGATGGTCCGGCCGTTCGGTCGCGGTCGTGTTTAAACACAAAAAGAAGAAACGGTCCAACCGTGAATCGTGCTACGCGCCACACAGATTGACCGGGGCCCGCCGCCGTCCCCAATGACCGGGCGCCCCGTCGAACACGCCGGCGCAAGCCGTGCCGCAATAGCTGCAGCGGCCGTCCGCCGTGACATGCCATGCCGTCAGCTCGTACCAATCGCGGCCGATGAGCAGCGCGCCGCAGGCATGGCAGCGCGTGCTGTCCGCCTGTGGATCGTGAACGTTTCCGACATAGGCGTGCCGGACCCCGTTCTCTCGGGCGATCCACCAGGCGCGGCGCAAGGTGGCGGCGGGCGTGGCCGGCTTGTCCAGCATCTTCCAATCGGGATGGAAGGCGGAGAAATGCATGGGAACGTCGGGTCCGAGATTCTTAACGACCCATTCGGTCATCGCCCTCAACTCCGCCTCGGAATCGTTCTCGCCCGGGATAATGAGATTGGTGATCTCGAACCAGACATCGGTCTCGTGCTTGAGGTATTTCAGCGTCTCGAGCACGGGATCGAGGCTCGCCGAGCAGAGCCGCTTGTAGAAGTCGTCCGTGAACGCCTTGAGATCGACATTGGCAGCGTCCATGTGGCGGAAGAACTCCCGCCGCGGCTCGTCCTCGACATAGCCGGCCGTGACCGCCACGGTCTTGATTCCGCGGTCCCGGCAGGCTTCGGCCACGTCCACCGCATACTCCAGAAAAATCACAGGATCGTTGTAGGTGAAGGCGACGCTGCGGCAGCCGGTCTGAACCGCGGCGGCGGCGATGGCCTCGGGCAAGGCCTGATCGGCGAGGCGATCGATGCTCCGCGATTTGCTGATATCCCAGTTCTGGCAGAACTTGCAGGTCAGGTTGCAGCCCGCCGTTCCGAAGGAGAGCACCGGCGTGCCGGGGAGGAAGTGGTGCAAGGGTTTCTTTTCGATCGGATCGATGCAGAAGCCGCTCGAGCGGCCATAGGTGGTCAGCACCATCCGATCACCTTCGCGGGCGCGCACGAAGCACAGGCCGCGCTGGCCGTCGTTCAGCCGGCAGAGCCGCGGACAGAGATCGCACTGAAGCCGCCCGTCATCGAGGCGATGCCAGTATCGGGCCGGGAAGGAACCCGCCAAACCAAGGCCGGCAAGATCCTGATTCATCAGAGAATCCGCGCCAGCTAAAGGGGACCGCGCCCCATCATCACAACCAATCGTGGACTTTTTCAGTCTGTTCGTCAATTCAAACTACCCTTGCCCCTTCCCCCGCTTTGTTCCCATGATATCCTTTGTGGGGACGCTTCCAGCGAATGGAGGGCCGATATCCATGGGCACCGTTCGGCCGGCCGCCGTCGCCGGCCTTTTCTACCCCGGCGAGGCCCGGACACTCCGCACCTCTGTCGAGGACTACCTGTCACAGGCCGGCGCGCCGGCCGGACCGGTCCCAAAGGCGATCATCGCCCCGCATGCGGGCTACGTATACTCGGGTCAAATAGCAGCCTCGGCCTATGCCCGGATCCTCCCGGCGGCGGAGCGCATATCCCGCGTGATCCTTGTCGGTCCCTGCCATCGGGTGGCCGTCCGCGGCCTCGCGGTGAGCAGCGCCGCCTCCTTCGCGACTCCGTTGGGGGACGTCCCCCTGGACAGGCCGTTGATCGACCGCCTGACCGACCTGCCTCAGGTCAGCAGCTTCGACGCGACCCACGCCCAGGAACACAGCCTCGAGGTTCACCTGCCCTTCCTGCAGGTGATCCTCGGGACGTTCACCCTGGTGCCGCTGGTGGCCGGCGACGCCGGCGCCGAGGAGGTGGCCGAGGTGCTCGAGATGGCCTGGGGCGGGCCGGAAACGCTGATCGTCGTCAGTTCCGACCTCAGCCATTATGAGGACTACGAGTCGGCCAAGCGACTGGATAGCGCGACCCGCGAGGCGATCGAGGAGATGGAACCGGCGCGGATCGGATACGAGCAGGCCTGCGGCCGGATCCCGATCAGCGGGTTGCTGACCCTCGCCAGAAGAAGGGGGCTGGAGGTGGCGACCGTCGACCTGCGCAATTCGGGCGATACGGCCGGGCCACGCGACCAGGTGGTCGGCTATGGCAGTTGGGTTTTCATTGAAAAGGGCGAGTCCGAAGAGTCCGGCGAACACGCCAAGGCGGCACCCGGGAGACGGCATATCGAGAGATACGGGGCCACGCTTCTTCACGTGGCGGCCGCGTCCATCGAGTTCGGAATTGCGCACGGCCGCGCGGCGCCCATCCATGAGGCGGACTATCCCGCCGAACTGCGG
Source organism: Rhodospirillales bacterium (assembly GCA_028281785.1). GTDB lineage: Bacteria > Pseudomonadota > Alphaproteobacteria > Rhodospirillales > Shumkoniaceae > JANQJG01. Next base: position 11,006 of record JANQJG010000068.1, on the reverse strand, counting down.
GCCCCCGGCGCGTCGTTCGTCACGCTGAAACGGAAGGGCGAATTACGGGGTTGCATCGGCAGCTCCGAGGCGAAACGCCCCCTGATCGTCGACGTTGCCGAGAATGCCTATGCCGCCGCCTTCGATGACCCCCGCTTCCCCGGGCTTATGAGAAGCGATGTCGCGGGCCTGGATCTCTCGGTCGCCATCCTTGCCACGCCGGTACCAGTGCAATTCACCGACGAGGAGTCGCTGCTCCGTCAGCTGACGCCGGAAATCGACGGACTGATCATCGAGGATGCCGGCCGGCGCGCCCTGTTCCTGCCGGCCGTATGGCGAACCCTGCCGGATCCGAAGCAGTTCCTGAATCACCTCAAGCAGAAGGCCGGGCTTCCCGCCGATCACCGGTCGAAGGACCTCCAAGCCTGGCGATTCACCGCCACGGAAATCCGGTCCGCCGACCTCGACGACCCGGCCTCGCTATGGGGCTTCACCCGCGATACGCCCTGATCCGATTCGGCGAGCCCGCTCGCGGCGGACCGTATTGACAGGAGGGCGATCCCGGTGAGAGGGTGCGCTAACCCGGACTTCTCACCGGGATCGCCCCGCGACGCCGCCACCCCGAAAGGAGAAGCCCGTGACCCTGGACATCAGCCCGCGCCTCATCGAACAGGTTCGGGACATCGCCGTTCGCGCCGGACAGGAGATCATGGCCGTCTACAACAGCGATTTCGAGGTCGACGCCAAGGACGACAAGTCACCCGTCACGGAAGCGGATCGGCGCGCCGAGACGTTGATCACCGATGCGATCCGCAGCGAAATCACCGACGCGATCCCGATCGTGGGCGAGGAAGCGGTCGCGGAAGGGCGCATTCCGAACGTGTCCGACGATCCCTTCTGGCTGGTGGACCCCCTCGACGGAACCAAGGAGTTCATCCGGCGCCGCACCGAGTTCACCGTCAACATCGCGCTCATCGAGGCCGGGCTTCCGGTACTCGGGGTGGTTCATCTGCCGGCCACGGGAGATGTCTATTGGGGCAGCAGCCACGGCGCCTTTGCGACAACCGGCGGAAGCGCGCCGCAAAGCATCGGCTGCAGGCCGACCCCCGCGGATGGCCTGATCGCGATCGTGAGCCGGTCGCACCGCTCCCCCGAAATCGACGACTATCTTTCCCAATTCAAGATCTCCACGGAGGTCAGCGCCGGCAGCTCGATGAAGTTCTGCCATGTCGCCACGGGCGCGGCCGATCTGTATCCACGGCTCGGCCGGACCATGGAATGGGACACCGCCGCCGGCCATGCGGTTCTGCGTTTCGCCGGCGGCAGCGTGAAAACCCTGGAAGGCGACGAGCTGCGCTACGGCAAACCCGAGTTCGAGAACCCGCATTTCGTGGCCAGATCAGATCGCGATTAAACGGGATCGCTCCGCGATACCATTCGATCGCGTGAATCCGATCTGGCGAGTCGAATATGAAGTAACGCCGACACCAATCTGGACACCTTGTGTTCAGTGCGCCAGGAATCGCCCAGCCTGCTCCTTATGCGCCATAAATTCCTCCTATAGAGGTACTGGAAAAAAGTTTTTCCCTTATATAATGTGGTCGGACGGGACGCCGATAACAGATCCTGGGACCATACCGGCTGCTCGCCGGTTTGAGAGGAGACGTTTCGTCATGCGACTACGGACATTGATCGCGATGTGTGGTCTCGCCACCATCGCCCTGACCGCTTGCGCCACGGATCGGGAACGATACCAGATCGGCGATTGGGAGCCGGTGCAGACTCCAGATGGGTTGTTCCCCGACCTCGCAGACCAGCGCAGCTACGCCACCACCGTCGTGTCCTACAACTTCCGCGGAGGACGCGACGAAATGATGGACGACATGACCAGCCTGTTCAAAACGCTCGCCTATTTCGAGTACCTCGTCAATGACTTGAGAAGGGGCAACGACGTGCCGCCGCACGCCGTGCGCAAGGTCATCGACGCGCGCGACAAGCTGCGGGCGATCGTCAAGCTTCCTCCCGAAACCGGCTCGTCCGAGGCCATCAACCAGCTCTATTCCATGTCGAAATTCATGGCCATCGCGAACGTGAAGAAAGCCGAGGAACCCGAGGAGATCGCGGCCCGGCGCCGGCTCCTCGCGCAAGCCCGAAGCCGCGTGGACGGGCTGCTGAAGCAGACGCGGCAAATTCAGGAGGCCGGCTCGGAACACTTGGCGACCACGGCCAAGCAGGGAGGGTGAGAGATGTCCGCGTTAGCAAGCCGAAGCTTTTGGTTTCGCACCGTCCTAGCCGCGTCCCTGGCGATCTGTCTGAGCGGCGCGGCGCGGGCGGCCGACCCCGAGCCGTTGGACACGGTCGCCTTGGAAGAAACCCTCGCAAAGACCGTGGACGCGCTGCGTGACGGCATGGGAGAGATCCCGCTGGCCACGCAGGCGGCCACGCGCAATTGCGACGGCCTGGCCGCCCAAGCGCTCGAATCCCTGGATTTCGCGCGCACCGCGCTGGCCAAGGGCGATATCACATTGGCCTCGGACTCCCTGGGCGTCGCCAGGGGTCTGATCGGGGTTGCGCTCGCCGAGCTGCCCGAGGCGCCGACCAGCGAACTCGACATGATGGTCCAGTCCGCTTCCGGAGACCCCGCCACGGCCGAACTGCAGCGGGCAGGGATGACGGTCGTCGACATCGAAAACGTCAAGGTGATGGTCGACCGAATGGCCGCGGATAGAGCAACGACCATCGACATCCCCGAAGCCATGGAACACATGGAGCGGGCCGGTTTCGACATTGCCCAGCTCAAGGACGTGCTGAACGAAGCCGATCTGAGCGCCAGGGACGTGGCCTTCAGTCTGGAGGCCGAACTCGACCGCATAGCCGCTTTGTCCTCGGACCTGTCCGACATGCTCAACGATCCGTCCGTGCGGGCGGAGTTCACGGCGGAACTGCGCGACTTCTCCTCGCGAATGGGTGTCGATCTCCAGAACGCGCTGGAAGCGGTGACCGACATCCGGGATGCCATCGAGGCTGGTGCCGGGCTCGATCTCGACTCCATGGCCCAAGACATGGGCTTCGACAGCTTCGCCGATGCGGTGGACGCGTATAACGACGCGTACGGGACCAACTACACCGAAGCGGAGGCCCGCCAGGAACTCGGGCAATAAATCAGGGCTGGAAAGGGAGCGCCCCGCCGGCCGGAAGGCAGCCGGGGGCTCTCCTGAAACCGGTGCACGGGCGGTTGACCAATGACGACGAATGGGCGCATAATATTCCCGGTTGTCGAAGGGAGGACAACCGTTTTAGCCGCCGCATGAGATGCGGTGACTGCTGTGCCGGATCACTACCGCGGGTGGTCCGAGCCGACCGCAGAAAGAGACCATAAGAGCCGTTGGCCGTGCCGGCGGCTCTTTACTATGTTGGCGACGGGATCCATGCTTCCATCGACCGCCACCGCCGAGCCCGAATTGTCAGGATTCACGACCGAAACAACCCAGGCCAGCGACCAAGCGATCCGCCGTGGCGGTGCCCTGTTGCGCGGGGGAGAGCTGGTGGCCTTCCCCACGGAGACCGTCTACGGTCTGGGCGCCGATGCGACCAACGACCACGCCGTCGCAGCGATCTTCGACGCCAAAGACCGTCCCCGCTTCAACCCGCTGATCGTCCATTTCAAGGATACCGGCGCCGTCGCGGCCGAGGTGGAATTCGATACGCGGGCGAGGACGCTGGCGCGGCATTTCTGGCCGGGCGCCCTGACCCTCGTATTGCCGCGAAGGCAGGACTGCCGCGTGTCCCGCCTCGTGAGCGCCGGGCTGAACACGCTGGCCGTGCGCGTGCCCGACCAGCCCGTGGCCCAGGCCCTGTTCAAGGCGGCGGGCCGCCCGATCGCGGCGCCGAGCGCCAATCGGGCGAGCGCGGTCAGCCCGACCACGGCGCGACATGTCGCCGCCGAGCTGGACGGTCGGGTCGCCCTGATCCTGGATGACGGCCCCTGCCCCATCGGCGTCGAATCGACCGTGATCGATCTGAGCCAGGACCGGCCCGCGCTCCTCCGGCCGGGAGGCGTTCCCGCCGAGGACATCGAGGCGGCAATCGGCCCCCTCGCGCCACCGTCCGAGGGTCCCGTGAAATCGCCGGGCCAGCTCAGGCGCCACTATGCCCCGGGCCGGCCGGTTCGCATGGAAGCGCGGGAAGCAAAACCCGGCGAGGCCTTTCTGGGTTTTGGGCCGGACGCGGGGAGCACGACGCTCAATCTAAGCCTCAGCGGAGATCTGCGCGAGGCGGCGGCGAATTTGTTCGCCATGCTGCGTGCCCTCGACCGGCCGGAATTCGAGGCCATCGCTGTCATGCCCATTCCCGAGGTCGGCCTCGGCCGAGCGATCAACGACCGCCTGCGTCGCGCCTCGGCGCCGCCGGACGGAGCAGAACCGTGACCGACGCGGCATCCGCCCTCGCGGCCATCCGGGACGTCGTCGGCCCCAAGGGGTGGATCGACGACGCCGACGGCATCGAGCCCTATTTGCAGGAAAGCCGGAAACTCTACCGCGGTACCTGCGCCGCGGTCGTGCGGCCGGCGACAACCGCCGAGACCGCAGAGGTCGTGCGGCTGTGCGCGTCGGCGGGCCTGCCGATCACGCCGCAGGGCGGAAACACCGGCCATGTCGGCGGCGGCGTCCCGAACGGCGGCATCATCCTCGCCACCGGCCGCATGAACCGCCTGCGCGAGATCGACCCCGTCAACCTGACGATGACGGCCGAGGCCGGATGTGTGCTGGCCGACCTTCAGGCCGCCGCGGACGAGGCCGGCTGCCTATTTCCCTTGAGCATGGCGTCGGAGGGCAGTTGCCAGCTGGGCGGCAACCTGGCCAGCAACGCCGGTGGCATTGCCGTCCTGCGCTACGGCAATGCCCGCGAACTGACCCTCGGCCTGGAAGTCGTGCTGGCGGACGGGCGCGTCTGGAACGGTCTTCGCGGCCTGCGCAAGGACAACACCGGATATGACCTCAAACAGCTTTTCATCGGCGCCGAAGGGACCCTGGGCATCATCACCGCGGCAGTGGTCAAGCTGTTTCCACGCCCGAAGTCCCGGGAGACCGCGCTCGCCGCGGCGCGCGACCCCCAGGCGGTTCTGGATCTGTTTTCCCGCCTCCGCGATGTTGCCGGCGATACACTAACGGCGTTCGAGATGATGCCGCGGATCGCCGTCGACTTCACGATCCGCCATATCGACGGCGTCCGCGACCCCTTTCAGAAGCGCCATCCGACATATGCCTTGATCGAGATGACCAGCCCGCGCCCGGGGGATCCGCTGCGAGAGACCCTGGAGGAGATTTTGGGCCAAGCCCTGGACGACGGGTTGGTCGAGGATGCCGTGATCGCGTCCAGCGGGGCGCAGGCCGCCGAGCTTTGGCGGATCCGCGAATCCATCCCCGAGGCACAGAAGCATGAAGGCGGAAGCATCAAGCATGACATTTCTGTCCCGGTATCCCGGATTCCGGAATTCCTGGCGCGTGCGGCCCGGCTGGTCGAGGCCGAGATCCCCGGCGTCCGGGTTTGCGCGTTCGGCCATGTCGGCGACGGCAACATCCATTTTAATCTGAGTCAGCCCGTCGACGCCGACCGCGACGCCTTTCTCGCACGCTGGCACTCCATCAACGAGCAGGTCAACCAACTGGTCACGGAATTTGGCGGCAGCATCGCGGCGGAGCACGGCGTCGGACGGCTGAAGCGTGATCAGATCGCGGCCCTCAAACCAACCGTGGAGCTGGATATGATGCGGCTGATCAAAGGGGCCCTCGATCCGGATGGCCTGCTCAACCCCGGTAAGGTTGTCCGCGGGCCGGAAGCCGAGAGGCCCGGCATGATGGCCGCAAGAAAAAGCCGGGCCTGACGGCCCGGCAAGTTTAACAGGGAGGCTTCAACGTTCGAGAGAATCTGGCGGCCGCCCAACGGGAGGGGGAGACTGAAGAGGGAGCGAACAGCCGCCTTCTAACGAACCACGCGTCGAAGATTAACCGAGCCACGTTTCGCAATTATGTCAAGGAAAGGGCTTTTTTGTTTCTGCTTGTAACAAAAGAGTGTCAATTAAGACTTTTCCACTCCTTTTTCCACAGGCTAAAATCCGTTTCCTGGTCCATTAGAGCATGTCTCGTCTATATGGAGCCTTTCTGATGGCGTCGCGGCCCACCCCTCCGGGGCAGGCGGTTTCGGGCCGTGGACGGCGTCGGACGCCCTCCTGGTCACGGCCCGAGACCGCTCTGTCAGAATGAATCCATATAAACGAGACATGCTCTAATCAGTTACTCCTTGATCCGTGAATGAAATTCCCACAGTTTTGCGCGCGGGAGAAACGGTCCCTGTCGCATGACCAGAATAACGCGCTATGTTTTTCGGCAGCTTTTGGTGGGCATGGTGTTCGCCACAACCGTGTTCACCTGCCTGATCTGGCTCACCCAATCCCTCCGTTTCGTCGATATGATTGTCAATCGCGGTCTTGGCGCGGGATTGTTCCTCTATTTAACGGCGCTGCTGCTCCCAAGCTTCTTTGTTTTGATTTTGCCCTTCGCCCTTTTCTTCGTCGTCGCCTTCGTCTACAGCAAACTGATTACCGACCGGGAGCTGGTCGTCATGCGAGGGGTCGGCTTGAGCCACTGGGCCCTGGCGAGTCCCGCCTTGATCCTCTCTCTTTGCGTGGTCGCGGCCAGCTACTGGCTGAACCTGCAGATCATCCCCGATTCCCACCGCATCGCGCGCGAACTCAGATGGGATATCCGCTTCAGCTACGCCCATACGTTTATCGAGGAGGGCGCGTTCACGTCGCTGTCGGACGAGATCACCGTGTATGTCCGGGAGAGGGCCCCGGACGCCCAGCTGCTCGGCGTTTTCGCCCACGACACCCGGGATGAGGAGCGGCCCAAGACCTACATGGCCGAGCGGGGGGCGCTGGTCGAGGCCGAGGGCGGCCCTCGACTGGTTCTATTCAACGGCAATCTTCAGGAAATGGACAAGCAGACCAACCGCCCGACGATCGTCTATTTCGACCGCCATACCGTCGAGCTGGAAGACAAGAAGAAAAGCGCCGGCGAGCGCTATCGCGAACATTCCGAGCGCCGTTTGGACGAGCTGTTGCATCCGGAGCGAGACGCGACGATTCCGGAGCGGGACTACGGCAAATTCCTGGTCGAAGGCCATCGCAGGCTGGTGGGCCCCTGGTTCGCGCCGGGCCTCGCCCTGGTCGGGCTCGCCTTCCTTCTCTGCGGCACCTTTAGCCGGCGGACCCAGGTTCCCCGCGTTCTCCTTGCCCTGGCCGTGGTGGTTTTCCTTCAAGGCGCCGCGCTCGGCCTCGAACATCTTTGCGCGCGCTATCCCAAGCTGGTGCCCCTGATGTATATCAATGCGTTGGCTCCCATTTTGGTGGCGGGGTTTGTACTGATTCGATCGATGCGATGGCGGCGCGCGACCTCGACGCCGGCGCTGGAAACCTAGGCGATGGCGGTTCGGCTCTCCCCTACCCTGTCATACTATATCGGTCGTCATTTCCTCACCGGGTTCTTCGGCCTTTTCTTCGTGTTCATGCTGCTGATCCTCATGTTCGATACCATCGAACTGATGCGACGCGCGGCTTCCGAATCCCACATTACCTTCCCCGCGATCGTGCAGATGGCTTTGCTGAAGCTGCCGAACATGGGGCAGCAGCTCTTTCCGTTCGGTGCGCTTTTCGGCGCGATGATCGTGTTCTGGCGGCTGACGCGCCATCACGAGTTGGTCGTGACACGGGCGGCCGGGGTCTCCGCCTGGCAATTCATGCTCCCGGTGCTTGCGTTGGCGTTTCTCCTCGGGGTGGTCAAGATCACCGTGTACAACCCCTTCGCAGCGGCTTTGCTCTCGCGCTTCGAACGCATCGAGGCGGCGAAATACGAGGGCCAGGCCAGCCTGCTGGCCATTTCCAATAGCGGCCTCTGGCTGCGGCAAGCGGGCGATTACGGGCAGGCGGTCGTGCATGCCAAACACGTGCTTCAACAGGCCGACGAGGTCGAGCTCAGCGACGTGATCGTCTTCCAGTATCACGGCGTGAGCGAATTCAAGGACCGTATCGATGCCGCGCATGCCCGCCTCGAGGGCGGCTATTGGCTGCTTGAGGACGCCTGGATCTCGGTGCCCGAACAGCTGCCGACGTTCGAGGCCGAGTATCGGATCCCGACGAATCTCACCCTGGAAAAGATCCAGGACAGCTTCGCACCGCCGGAGACCATGTCCTTCTGGGATCTGCCCGATTTCATACAAACCCTGGAGCGGGCCGGGTTTTCGGCCGTTCGCCATCGACTTCACTGGCATGCGCTGCTGGCAACGCCGCTGTTGATGTGCGCCATGGTTCTGATCGCGGCCACCTTCACGCTGCGCCAAGCGCGGCGCGGCGGAACCACCCTGATCGTGATCGGAGGCGTGCTCACCGGTTTCGCGGTCTACCTCTTTTCCGACATCGTCTTCGCACTCGGCCTGTCCAACAGCATTCCCGTCACCCTTTCGGCTTGGACGCCCTCGGGGGTCGCAACGCTTCTGGGTATTGCCATGATGCTCCATCTAGAAGATGGTTAGGGCGGGATGGGGGGAACGCCGCTCAAATATCTGTCGATCATCGCGGCACTGATCGGGCATCTCTGGACGACGGCGGTGGCGGAGAGCGCCGAGCCCGCCGAGGACGAGTTGCCCGTTCTGTTGCAGGCGGACGAATTGACCTATGACCGCGAACTGGGCGTCGTCATCGCCACCGGCAATGTGGAGGTTTCCCGTGAAGGCCGCATCCTGCTGGCCCAGTCCCTGACCTACGACCAGAAGCAGGACCTGCTGACGGCGAGTGGCGACGTCTCAATTCTCGAACCCTCGGGCGAGGTCGTCTTTGCCAACTATGCGGAACTCACGGGTGACCTCAAGGATGGCATTGTCCAGGATCTGAGCCTCATCCTCAGCGACGGGGCGCGTATCGCCGCCGCGGGCGGACGCCGCGTGGGCGGCGAGGTGCACGACCTCAACAAGGTTGTCTACTCCGCTTGCGATCTTTGCCCCGAGGATCCTGCGCGGCCCCCGCTGTGGCAGCTCAAGGCGATCAAGGTCAAACACGATCAGCGCGACAAACTGGTGGAGTACCGGGACGTTTGGCTGGAAGTTGCCGGAATTCCAACCCTTTACACCCCGTACCTGTCGCACCCCGATCCCACGGTCAAAAAAAAGACAGGCTTGCTGATGCCGACTTTCGGCCGGTCATCGGACCTCGGGTTCATTTTCAGGCTGCCCGTCTTCGTCAACATCAGCCCTTCGATCGACACCACCATCACCCCGTTCATCACCGGCAGCGAGGGGCCCGGCCTGATCACGGAGTACCGCCATCACCTGCAAAACGGTGTTGTGAAGCTCGAAGGCAGCGTCACCGAGGATTCGGCCGAGGGCTTTCGCGGACATATCGACGGCGACGGACGCTTCGACATCGACGACACCTGGCGATGGGGCTTCGATGTTCAGCGGGCCACCGATGACACCTATCTTCGCCGCTATGACTTCAGCAGCGAAAGCACCCTGACCAGCCGTCTGTTTACCGAGGGCTTTCGGGGCCGCAACTATGCTCGGGCCGAAGCGCTCGCTTTCCAGGGACTCGAAGAGGAGGACGATTCCGGCGAAATCCCAATCGTTCTGCCACTCCTCGAATACAACCACATCGGCCAGCCCGGCGCCTTCGGTTCGCGAACGACCATCGAGGCCAGCGGGTTGGCCCTGACCCGAACGGATGGAACCGATACCCGCCGCCTTTCGGTGAAGGCGGGATGGCATCTTCCCTTTTTTGGACCGTTGGGCGACGTCTACACCCTGTCGGCCTCGGTCCAAGGCGACGCCTATCACGTCGAGGATCTCGAGCGGGAAGACGATGAAGACTTCACCGGTTTAACCGGCCGGGTCATCCCCGAGCTCTCACTCAATTGGCGCTACCCCTTTGTCCGCGACAGTGGACAGGTCGTCCAGATGATCGAGCCCATTGCCTCGTTCATTGTGAGTCCCTTTGGCGGCAACCCGGATGAAATCCCCAATGAGGACAGCCTCGATTTCGAGTTCGACGACACGAACCTGTTCCGAAGCAGCCGGTTTACCGGCGTCGACCGGGTCGAAAGCGGCCCGCGAATCAACTACGGGCTGAAATGGTCGCTGTTCGGGCCAAAGGAATCGCGGGCATCATTCCTCGTGGGTCAAAGCTGGCGGCTCCAAAGCGACGACACCTTTCCCGCGGATTCGGGCCTCGAGGACAACCTTTCCGACATTGTCGCGCGCGTCCATATCGCACCGTCCAGACTCCTCGACCTGAGGTATCGAACCCGCATCGACAAGGACGAATTGACGCCACGGCGAAATGAACTGTCCATGAGCGCCGGCCCGCCGGCCCTTCGGATCAGCACCTCCTACGTGTTTTTCGACACGCAGGAGGACAGCGAATTCGAAGCCCGGCAGGAGGTACGCGCCGGTGTTTCGGCGAAACTCAACCGCTATTGGCGGACAAACGGATCCTTTGTCTATGACGTGGAGGCGGACGAAAAAAGATCCATCGGCGCCGGTTTGACTTACGAGGATGAGTGCCTCGTCTTTACCGCCAGCTACAGGCGCAACTTCTTCCGGGATCGCGATGTCGAGCCGGACAATACCATCCTGTTCCGTGTCCTTTTCAAGACCCTGGGCGAGCTCAACGCCCAGGCCGGCTAGTGTGATGATTCCGAAGTTCGGTACCTTATATGTGGCCGACTTCGGAAGCTGAATCACACGAAAATCAATAAGTTCGTGTTCCGATTCACGCGAGATTCGATGTCACGAATCTCGCGATCGGGACACTAGGGCCTGTTGATATTCACCGCATGTTTCCAATTGATCGCGTGAATCCGCTCTATTTCAATGAGTTCGATCAGATTCACGCGATTAAATGGTATTGTAGGGCGATTCCATTTAATCGCGATCCGATCTAGGGCGCTTGCGGACACCACGGAACGAGGCCCGAATTG
>JANQJG010000044.1 GCA_028281785.1 Rhodospirillales bacterium | reverse complement strand
CCGTGATGTTCAGCGACAACGATCTGGTCGACGGCCCGGGCGCCGATCTGCGGATCTTCGAACCGGGAGACAGGGAGGCCTACAGCGTCGAGGTCTCGGCCGACGGCGCCGAGTGGCGGAAGCTGGGGCGCGCGGAGGGCGGCAACAGCAGCTTCGATCTCTCGGCGATTGCCGCCGGAGACGAGGTCTTTCGCTTCGTGCGCATCACCGACGCGAAGAGCTTCTGCGAAGGCGCGCGCCCTGGTGCCGATATCGACGCTGTCGAGGCCCTGAACAGCGCAGGCGATGCACCGCAGGAGGTGGCGGAGACCGACCCCGGCGTTGTCCTCAGCCTCGAGATGTCGCCCTTGGAGAACATTGCTGGGAGCGGTCAGGGCTTCACCAAGGAGCCGATGGACCTCGTGGTGACGGTGACGAACGGGACCGAGGCCCGGCTGTTCAATCCCAGGCTCAAGATCGAACTTTCGGGGGCGGCCGTGGCGGAGGCAAATGCGCTCAAGGCCGATCCCGCCTTCCCGCGCAAGGACGAGGATGCCGCCTTCTTCGACATCGTCTGCGATCTGCGGTCCATTGCCGCCCACTGCCCGCTCGGCTACGCCGACCGCAGCGAGGCGGGCAGGACCTACCTGGAGCCGGGCGAGGAACGCGCCATCGTGTTCGAATTCACCCCGCAAAGGACCGGCCCGGTAACGGTGACGGCCCTCGCGGCCGCCACGCAGGGGGAGGGGGACAAGGTCGAGGCGACGGACTCCCGCACGGCGGAGATCGTCGGACCCATCCTGGGCCTGAGACTCGTCGGCACGACGCCGGAGCCCTACGGCTACAGCGCCGAACCCCGGCTGCCGCTCCACGAAGGCGGCGAGATCACCCTGCGCTACGCGATCCGCAACAGTGCCGAAGGCGGCAGCGTCGAAGACCTGGAGCTTTCGTTCTTCACGCGGACGGGGGAAGTGGCCTCGGTCGCCTTGCCTTCGGGCGAAGCGGTGCCCTGTGGCCGGCCGAAGGTGACGGACCGGCGGATGGCGGACTGTGTGATCGGCGATCTGGGGCCCGGCGATACCGTCGAGGTCGACGCCACCTTCACCTACGGGCGCCGCTTCATGGCGGAGGCTTCCATCACTCACGATGGATCGCAGCTGGAGCATTTCTATGAGACCGGCGTCGACGTCGATCCCGTGCTCACCGCGGCCTTCTCGCCGCCGCCGGCCGCCGCCATCGGCCCGGGCCAGGAGGTTTCCGCCCGCTTCGAGGTCAAGAATCGCGGGCGCGACCGTATCGGCAGCGCCACACTCAAACTCGAGACCCTGAATGCGGGCCAAGAGGGCTTTGTCATCGACCGGATCGACGGCTGCAAGGCCGTGAACGCCCAGTCCGGCCTCACGATCTGCGAGTTGGGCGCTTTCTCCTCGGCGGAGCCGGCGACGGTCGCGGTCGTCCTCAGCCCGGTCCCCGAAGCGGCGGTGGGCGCAAGGCTGGGGCTGGCCTGGACCCTGGAAGTGCCGGGCCACAGCTTTCCCTATGCCTCGACGGCGAA
>JANQJG010000219.1 GCA_028281785.1 Rhodospirillales bacterium | reverse complement strand
AGAGGACGAAAAGAGATCTAGAGCAAATCCCGAGCGGATTGAGTCAATCCGCGACGACGTATTTTCTTAAAATCAATATGTTAGAGCTTTTCACATGATCGGGATCAATCCTGAAAAGCTCTAAAAACGATTTCGGTAGCCTTGGGCCAATGGACGGCCGATCAGGTCTTCTCGAATTTCCATGGCCTGCACGCGACTCGGCGAATAGGCGAGGACCAGGGCATGGCTGTCGCCCATCCGCCGCTCACCCACATACCACTGTGACACCCACTCATCGAAGGCGACGATCAGTTCGCGGTCCATAGGCACCCCTCCAATTGACCGTGGACCTCAAGAATGCGGCCATGCCCTGACCGAAGCCATTCCCAAAAAGGAGTAGCCCATCGCAAATAAGGGTAGATCCACCCCGGGCTGCCCGGATCCTGGTCAGGCGCCTTCCGCATCCATGGCAAATGTCCTCTCCGTCATCGTCAATAATGCATGCAAATATGTGTTTCTTGAAGCATACCGACAGGCAAACAACCGGCCGATCATGATCCGAGCAGCGCATCCGGCGGACGAACCGATTGCATCGCGAGAGAAACGCGGGCGTGAATACCGTGCCGGAAATGGTTCGATACCCGGCGCGGTTCCAAGGCAAACGAAGGGACGGGCGATGACGAATCTGAAGAAGCGGATCGGGGTCGATATCAGCGTCCGCATGAAACTGGAAGACGGTTTGGAATGGGCAATCGCCAACGATGTGTCCTATGTCGACTTTCAGATCGACCGCGTGCCCAACGCCCTGGAGACCTTCACCGAGGCCCGCTGCAAACCCATTCGGGAACGGTGCGAGAAATATGGCATCCATCTGGGCCTCCACACGCTTTCCGGTGTCAATGTCGCCGAATTCTCGCCCTTCTTTCGCGACACGGTCGATCGCTACCTTCGGGAATACATGGATGTCCTGGGACGGCTTGGCGGTGAGTGGATCGTCGTGCACGCCGGATACCATTTCACCGCCGACTACGACCTGCGGCTGAAGGCGAGCCTCGAACGTCTTCGGCACGCCATCGCATACGCCGAAGAGGTGGGCGCGCTCCTGCTGCTGGAAAACATGAACCGCGAGCCCGACGACGCCGAGGTCCATTACCTCGGAACGACGATCGAGGAGTGCCAAATTCTCTTCAGCGAGTTGAAATCCCCGAACCTTCGGTGGGCGTTCACCTCCAACCACGCGCATCTGCTGCCCGAGGGCATCGACGGGTTTCTGGACGCGATGGATCTGGACCTGTGCGAAGAGGTCCGTCTCGCCGACAACCTCGGCGACAAGGAGATTCATCTCAAGCCGGGCGAGGGGAACATGGACTTCGTCTCGCTGTTTCGGCGTCTCGAATCGAGCGGATTCAAAGGTCATTACATGAACGGCTTCGGCACGGTCGACGACATGCTGGCCGGCCGGGACTATTTTCTCAGATTGTTGGGGGAAGCGTAGGGCCAAGCCAGGAAGGCAGCGACCGCCGAGGGCACGGCGTCGTGAGCGGAAAGATGCTAAACCGACGGTCCCGGAACACGCCTAAAAAAACCAGCCGAGGAGACGAAGATGAGCCATTTCACCTTGATCGTTAAGCTGAAGCTCAAACCCGGATGCATGGATAAATTCATGCCGCTCATCCTCGAGAACCAACGCTTAAGCCGGCAAAACGAGCCGGGATGCCGCCGCTTCGACGTCTACCGGAACAACGAGGAGGCGGACACCCTGGCCTTCGTCGAGGAGTACGACGACGAGGACGCGTTCAAGGCGCATCAGGGCAGCGCGCATTTCCAAGCCTATTTCGAGGCCGCGAAGGACATGATGGCCGAACGGATCTGGCAACGCTGCACGAAGGTGGAATGACGCCCGGCCGCAGTTGAACCCTGCCGGAACCGTGCGCCCTTTTCGGCGGTCTGCTTGCCGGGCACCGCGTTAGCACGTATGTCATGTTGACGCGGCGGGTTTCGCCCGGACGGGATTGAATGCAGAACGACGACCGAGACAGGACGATATCCGCGACCGCCGACGGCGAGGGGCGCGGCCTGCCGTTCCACGACCGGCTCGTGGAACGGATCCGGGACATGATCGTCCTCGGGGAGCTCCAGGCCGGAGCGCGGATCCCGCAGGCCCGGTTGAGCCAGCAGCTCGGAGTGTCTCGGACGCCGCTGCGCGAGGCCCTGAAATATCTCGCCTCGGAAGGCTTGGTCTTGCTTCTGCCCAACCGCGGAGCGCGTGTCGTCAAGCTCACGGCGGAGGAGATCGAGCAGACCCATGAGGTCCTGGGCGCGCTCGAGACGCTGGCGGCGGCGCGCGTCGTTTCGCGGATCACGGACGAGGAAATCGCCGAGATCTGCATTCTGCACTACCAGATGGTCCGCCATTTCTCCCGCGGCGAACCGCTGGAGTACCTCAAGCTGAACCAGGCGATCCATCAGCGAATCGTCGACGCCACCGGAAATCACGTGCTCGCCCGGACCTACGCCACGCTGCGGGGGCGGATCGCGCGCATTCGCTTCGTCGGCAACACCCTCGGCTCCCGTTGGCGGGACGCGGTGGAGGAGCATGAGGGAATCCTGGAAGCCTTGAGAAAACGGGATGCCGATCTCCTCGCCGATCGCCTGTGCCGCCATATCGGCCGGGGTTGGCAGGGCGTGAAGGACAAGCTCGGCGACGAGGTGGCGGGCCTCGACCGCGCCGGCGAAACCCCATGGGATGACGAGGGGCCGTCGCCACCCCGGCCCGCCCGCGAGGAAACCGAGCCGGTGGGGGAATGACCCCGCCCTTTCGATGCGGCGGCCGGAAACAGGCGACCGGGCGGTGGCGCGCGCCCAAGTACATCGACTAATACCAGCGGGCGTTTGAAAGGGCTCGGGCCTCTCCTTCGACAAGCTCGGGATGAGGCCCTCATGCTGAGCAAAGTCGAAGCACGAGGGCCGCCAATCCGGCGTGTCAGTTCATAGACTCGCTGGTATAACATGGCCGGTCTGGGCTATGAGTCCCGCCAGTCCGAGACCCCTTCCCCGGAGAGACCGCGAGAGACGCATGCAAGAGACCGACGCCCCGATCGTATTGGACAAGGGTTCAGAGGACCCGGCCCCGCGCGTGAGCCCGCGGCTGGGCATCATCGGCGGCGGGCAGCTCGCCAAGATGACGGCCATGGCCGGTATCAGGCTGGGCTGCGAGGTCGTCGTCCTCGAACGGGAGGGCCAATGCCCGGCCGCCAGCCTCGCCTCGCAGATGCTTGTCGGCGACTGGAACAGCGTCGAGGCGCTGACCGACCTGGCCGCGCGCGTCGATCTGGTCACGCTTGAGAACGAGTTCATCGACGCCGAAAGCCTGGAGGCCCTGGAAGCGACCGGCGCGCTCCTGCTGCCGGCGGCGAGGACGCTGCGCCTGATCCAGGACAAGCTCAAGCAGAAGCAGGTCCTGGCCGAGGCCGGGCTGCCGGTCCCCCGCTTTCGCGACGCCCCGGACAAGGAGGCGGTGCGGGCGGCGGGAGAAGCCTTCGGCTGGCCGCTTCTCCTCAAGGCCCGGCGCAACGCCTATGACGGCAAGGGCAACGCCACCGTGGCAGCGCCCGGGGAGCTCGACGCTGCCTGGGACGCCCTGACCCGGGGGCGGGAGAAGGACGCGCTCTATGTCGAGGAGTTCGTGCCCTTCGAGCGCGAACTGGCCATGATGATCACCCGCGGCCGCGACAACGCCACGGTCGCCTATCCGCTGGTCGAGTCGATCCAGCGCGACCATGTCTGCCACATCGTCAAGGCCCCGGCGACCGTGCCCGAGGCGGTCGCCGCCGAGGCCACGGGGATCGCCAGCCGGGCCGCGGAGCTGGTGGGCTGCGTCGGCAGCATGGGGGTCGAGATGTTCCTAGGCGGCGACGGCCGCGTGCTGATCAACGAGCTCGCCCCCCGGGTGCACAATTCCGGCCATTACACCATCGAGGCCTGCGACTGCTCGCAGTTCGAGAACCATGTCCGGGCGGTGCTCGGCTGGCCGCTCGGCTCGACGGCGATGGTTGCCCCGGCCGCCGTGATGATCAACCTCCTCGGCCGCGTTACGGCCCCGGCAATCGCGCCGGGCCTCGCGCGTGCCCTGGCCGTGCCGGGCGCGCATGTCCATGTCTACGGCAAGGCGATGACCCGTCCCGGCCGCAAGATGGGCCATGTCACGGCCCTCGGCGCAACGCCCGAGGAGGCGTTCCGCACGGCGCAATCCGCCGCCGACCTCATCCGCTTCGGAGAGCTCCAATGACCCAGGACCCCGCCCCCTCGCCCGTCGTCGGCATCATCATGGGCAGCGATTCCGACTGGCCGACGCTCAAGCCGGCGGCGGAGGCCTGCCGTGAGTTCGGCATCGCCTGCGAGGTTCATGTCGTCTCCGCCCACCGCACGCCGGACGCGATGGCCCGCTATGGCCGGGAGGCGCATGAACGGGGGCTTCGGGTGATCATCGCCGGGGCCGGCGGCGCCGCCCATCTGCCGGGCATGGTCGCCAGCCACAGCCCGCTGCCGGTGATCGGCGTGCCGGTGGAAAGCCGGGCGCTCAACGGCCTCGACTCGCTGCTATCGATCGTGCAGATGCCGGCCGGCGTGCCGGTGGCCACGGTCGCCATTGGCGGCGGCCGCAATGCCGGGCTGCTGGCCGTTGAGATCCTGGCCGCTTCCGACGATGCCCTGCGCGAGAAGGTGATCGCCTTCAAGGAAAACCTCGCCCGCGAGTCCGAGGCCAAGGACGCGAACCTCCAGGAAGAGGTGGGGTGAGGAGATAGGCGAGGCCGGAGTGGATGGTGCCGAAGCGGAGATTTGAACTCCGGACCTACTGATTACGAATCAGTTGCTCTACCGCTGAGCTACTTCGGCCCCCGAAAGCGCCCTTAACTAGAGCATTGTCGGACCAAATGGAAGCAATTCCGATGGCCCCGGTTCATGCCCTTTCGACATCCTTTTCGCCCTCGCCCGGCGGAAGGGCCTTGGGCCCCTCGGCCTCGGGCAAATAGACGACACGGGGCGGCGCCCGCCAGACGAAGCTGTTGA
>JANQJG010000147.1 GCA_028281785.1 Rhodospirillales bacterium | reverse complement strand
GCCTGAAGGAGATCGAGCGCAAGGTGCTGTGGCTCGCCTGCTGGATGATCCACCACGCGAACCATCTGCGCCCCGCCCGCGATGGGCTCAAGGTCGGCGGCCATCAGGCCTCCTGCGCCTCCGCGGCGACCATGCTGACCGCCCTTTATCTCGACGTCCTCCGGCCCGAGGACCGGGTCGCGGTCAAGCCCCACGCGGCCCCGGTGTTCCACGCCATCCAATACCTTCTGGGGCGGCAGTCGCGGGACAAGCTGGAGCGGTTTCGCGCCTTCGGCGGCGCCCAGTCCTACCCCTCGCGCACCAAGGACAGCGATGACGTCGCCTTCTCCACCGGCTCGGTCGGGCTGGGCGTCGCGGCGACGCTCTTCGCCTCGCTGGTTCAGGACTATCTGCGCCTCCAGGGCTTCCACGACGCGGATCGGCCGGCCGGCCGCATGGTGGCCGTGATGGGCGACGCCGAGCTCGATGAGGGCAATGTCTTCGAGGCCCTGCTCGAAGGCTGGAAATACGACGTGCGAAATCTGTGGTGGGTCATCGACTACAACCGCCAGA
Organism: Rhodospirillales bacterium; assembly: GCA_028281785.1. Classification (GTDB taxonomy): domain Bacteria; phylum Pseudomonadota; class Alphaproteobacteria; order Rhodospirillales; family Shumkoniaceae; genus JANQJG01. The sequence goes on along the minus strand of JANQJG010000147.1, from coordinate 11,509 downwards.
GCCTGGACGGCGTCATCAACGGCTTCCTGTTCCGCAAGATCCGGGATTTCTTCCGGACCGTCGGCTGGAAGGTGGTCATTCTCAAATACGGCAAGCGGCTCGAGGCCGCCTTCGAGGGGCCGGCGGGCGGCGCCCTCAAGAAATGGATCGACGACTGCCCGAACCCCCTCTACTCGGCCCTGTCCTTCAAGGGCGGCGGCGCCTGGCGCGAGCATCTGGCCAACGACCTTCGGGGCGCGAGCGGCCTCAGGGCGTTCCTCGACAGCCATGACGACGCCGCCCTCCACGCGCTCATGACCAACCTCGCCGGCCACGATATGGGGACCATGATCGAGGCCTTCCGCGGGGTTCGGAGCGACGTTCCCCACTGCTTCGTCGCCTACACCATCAAGGGGATGGGACTCCCCCTCGCCGGGCACAAGGACAATCACGCCGGCCTGATGACGCCCGAGCAGATGGCCGCCTTCCAGGCGTCCATGTCGATTCCGGAGGGCGCCGAGTGGGACCGGTTCGCCGGCCTCGGGCTCGACGCCGGGGAGCTCGAAGGGTTCCTCGCCTCCGTTCCGCTCGCCGCGTTCGGGCCGGAGCCGGCGCCCCCGCCGGCAATTCCGGTCGCGCCGACGACGACGCCGACGGGCGCCCATCAGTCCACCCAGGAGGCCTTCGGCCGCCTCATGACCGATCTCGGCAAGCGCGAGGACGATTTCGCGCGGCGCATCGTCACGACCTCGCCGGATGTCACGGTCTCGACGAATCTCGGCGGCTGGGTGAACCAGCGGCGGCTCTTCCACCGCGTCCGGCAGCCGGATGTCTTCCGGCTGGAACATGTGCCCTCGGTCCAGCGCTGGGGCAAGCATCCCGACGGCCAGCATATCGAGCTCGGCATCGCCGAGAACAATCTGTTCCTGCTGCTCTCCGCCCTGGGCCTCGCGGATCGCCTGTTCGGGGTCCGCCTGCTGCCCGTGGGCGCGCTCTACGACCCGTTCATCGCGCGCGGGCTCGATGCCCTCAGCTATGCCTGCTACTCGGATGCGCGCTTCATCCTCGCGGGTACGCCGTCGGGCATCTCCCTGGCGCCGGAGGGCGGCGCCCATCAATCCGTCTCGACACCCCTGATCGGCCTGGGCCAGGACGGCCTCACCGCCTTCGAACCGGCCCATGCCGACGAGCTTGCGGCGATCATGGGCTGGGCCTTCGGCCATCTCCAGGCGGCGGACGGCTGCGCCGTTTATCTGAGGCTGTCGACACGGGCGATCCCGCAGCCGGAGAGGGAGATGACGGAGGCTCTGCGGCGCGACCTGCTCGCCGGCGGCTATTGGCTGCACCCGCCGGCCAACGGGGCCGAGCTCGCTATCGTCTTCAGCGGCGCCGTGGCCCCCGAGGCGGCCGACGCCCATGCCCGGATCCTCGAGGATATCCCGGGTGCCGGCCTGCTCGCGGTGACCTCGACCGACCGCCTCCATGCCGGCTGGCGGGCCCGCGGCCCGGCCCGAACGCGGACGGTTCCCGACAGTCCGTGCCATCTCGAACGGCTGCTGGCTCCCCTCGCGCCGGACGCCGCCCTCGTCACGGTCCTCGACGGCCATCCGGCGAGCCTCTCCTGGCTGGGCGCGGTGGGCGGCTACCGGGTGGCGCCGCTCGGCGTCGACCGCTTCGGACAGTCCGGCGACATCCCGGACCTCTACCGGGCCTACGGCATTGATGCCGACGCCATCCTCGACGCCGCCGCCGGGGCCTGCCTCGACCGATTTCGCGCCCGGGCCTGATCGCGCTCAACGCACAGGCAGGCACACGGACTTGACCCGCCGGCCCCGGACGGGGAATCGTTGCGCACTCCGCCACGGCATCATGTGATCCGCAAAAGGGCAAAAAGCCCGCACTTCCCCTTGGACTTTGGAGGCTTCACCCCATGAAACCGGTCGTCCTCGTCACCCGCAAGCTGCCCGACGCCGTCGAAGAGCGACTGCGCCGCGACTACGACGCCCGGCTCAACCCGGACGACCGGCTGTACACGAGCGAGGAGATGCTCGCCGCGGCGGAGGGCGCCGACGCGATCCTTCCCTGCCATACCGAGCGTTTCACGGCCGAGGTCATCGCCCGCCTGCCGGCGTCGGTGCGCGCGATCGCCAATTTCTCCGTCGGCTACGACCATGTGGACACGGCGGCGGCGAAGAAGCGCGGGCTGATCGTCACCAACACGCCGGACGTGCTGTCCGACGCCACCGCCGAGCTGACGATCATGCTGATGCTGGGCGCCGCGCGGCGCGGCGGCGAGGGCGAACGCCTCGTCCGCGCGCGCGAATGGCGCGACTGGAGCCCGAGCTTCATGGTCGGCACCCAGATGACTGGCAAGCGGCTCGGGATCGTCGGCCTCGGCCGGGTCGGGCAGGTCACGGCGAAACGGGCCCGCGGCTTCGACATGGCGATCCACTACCACAACCCCCGCCGCCTGCCGCCCGAGGCCGAAGCCGGCGCCGTCTTCCATGCCACGCCCGAGGCGCTGATGCCCCATTGCGACATCCTGGCCTTCCATTGCGTCGCGACACCGGAAACCCGGCTTATGTTGAACGCGGAGCGCATCGCGCTCCTTCCCGACGGCGCCATTGTCGTCAATGCCAGCCGTGGCGCCGTCATCGACGACGAGGCCCTGATCGCAGCGCTGAAATCCGGAAAGGTGGCCGCCGCCGGTCTCGACGTGTTCAACAACGAGCCGGATATCCATCCCGGCTATCGGGCGCTCGCCAACACCTTTCTCATGCCGCATATCGGCAGCGCCACCCGGGAAACCCGGGACGCCATGGGGTTCCGCGCCCTCGATAATCTCGACGCCATCTTCGCCGGTCGCGACCCTGGAGATCGAGTCGCGTGACGCGCTTTCGATCCTGATCAACATTCGCGCTATGGTTTAGTCGGCGGTCGGCTGGCACTTTTGCAAACTCATAACCTCATCATATGAGTCTATAGGTGCAAAAATATAAAGGTCATTCATCCGGAAGACAAAAAACTTGAAGTCTCATGTAAAATACCGGACTGTTACAGGCAGTAACTGCACGCTACAGTTGATTATTTAGGGCCCGGACGGATGGAATCGATAAATTCTGGGAGACCAATACGAATGCGAGGGGAACGTCCAATTACGCAAGACGCCCGGCGGGCCCGATTGACCTCGCAAGCTAGGGAGGCTTTTCCATGTCGAAAGAAAAACCGGAGGTTTCGCGGCATAAATTCCTAAAAACAGGCGCGGTAACGGCCGGGGCGGCGGCGGCGACCGTCGCGATGCCCAACGTCTCTCGCGCCCAGACCGTCACACTGAAGATGCAGGGGTCATGGGCCCCCGCGGACCCCTGGAACGGGTTCGCCGAGGACTATATCACGCGCGTCACCGAGATGGCGGGCGGGCGGCTGAAGATCGACTATCTCGTCTCCGGCGCCGTCGTCGCCTATAACCGCGTCCAGGACGCGGTCCATGGCGGGGTGCTCGACGCCGCCCACCCGGTTCCCGTCTATTGGTACGGAAAGAACAAGTCGGCCTCGCTGTTCGGCTCCGGCCCCATCAACGGCTGTAACGCCGAGCAGACGCTGGGCTGAATCTATTACGGCGGCGGCCAGCAGCTTTACGAAGAGTTGGTGCAGCAGATCCTCGGTCTCGACATCGTCGGCTTCTTCGCGATGCCCATGCCCACCCAGCCGCTCGGCTGGTTCACCGAGGAAATCAAGTCCTTCGACCAGATGAAGGGCCTCAAATACCGGACCGTGGGTCTCGCCGCCGATCTCTTCTCGCAGATGGGAGTTCGCGTGACCCAGCTCGGCGGGGCCGAGATCGTGCCGGCGCTGGAGCGCGGCGTCATCGACGCCTTCGAGTTCAACAATCCGTCCTCGGACAAGAGCTTCGGCGCCCATGACATGCGCAAGGTCTACATGATGGGGAGCTACCATCAGGCGATGGAGTTCTTCGAGATCATGTTCAACAAGACCAAATACGAGTCCCTGCCGGCGGAGCACCAGGCCATCCTCAAATACGCGGCCGAGGCCGTGTCCTCCAACAACTACTGGAAGGCCATGGACATCTACTCCAGGGACCTCGAGGAGCTGCAGTCGAAGCACGGCGTTAAATGTCTACCGCACGCCCGCTTCCATCTTCGACGAGCAGCTCAAGGCCTGGGACGTGCTGACCGAGCGGCTGTCGGAGGACGCCTTCTTCAAGAAGGTTGTGGAGTCGCAGCGGGCCTGGGCCAAGCGCGTGGTCTATTACGAAACGCTCAACTCGGCGGACTTCGTGCGCGGTTACGAGCATCTCTTCGGAGATCTGCCCGTTTGAGCCGACCTCCCTGGGTCGCTGGTGTCAAACCAATACATCCTGCCGAACGGGGCGGCAAACCCGACAAATGAGCGTCCAACGTCCAGGGGCTTGAGATGACCGCGCTTCTGTTCACCATCGATCGATTCAGCGCGTGGGTGGGAAAGGCCTTCGCGTGGTGCATCCTCGCGCTGACCTTCGGGATCAGCTACGAGGTGTTCGTACGCTACGCCCTGAGGGAGCCGACGACCTGGGCCTTCGACTTCAGCTACATCATGTACGGCGCCCTGTTCATGATGGCCGGCGCCTACACGCTGTCGCGCGACGGTCATGTGCGCGGCAACTTCCTCTACCGGATGTGGAAACCGCGGATCCAGGCGTCGGTCGACCTCGCCCTTTACCTGCTGTTCTTCTTCCCGGGGATCCTCGCCCTCATTTTCGCCGGCGCGGATTTCGCCGCCTATTCCTGGCGTTTCCTCGAAGTGAGCTCCTCGAGCCCGGCCGATATCCCGGTCTTTCAGTTCAAGACCATCATTCCCGTTGCCGGCTTCGTTCTGCTCTTGCAGGGCATCGGGGAATCGATCCGCTGCGTGATCTGCATTCGAACCGGCGCCTGGCCGAGACGGCTGCACGATGTGGAGGAGACCGAGACCGTCATCGCGCACAAGCTCGAACAGGAACATGGCGCGGAGGCCTCGACCGCGGGCGAGGCCGGCGGGTCGGCGCGGGAGGAGGGCCGATGACCGACCCCCAGATCGCCATCCTGATGATGGTGTTGTTCATCATCTCGATCTTTCTCGGCTTCCCGATCGCGTTCACGCTCATGGCGATGGGCGTCTTCTTCGGGTTCTACGCCTATTGGACGCCCGGTCAGCTCGAAAACCTGTTCGCCAGCCGGGTTTTCGACCTGCTGGTCCAGCGCACCTATGACGTGATGAGCAACGATATCCTGGTCGCGGTGCCGCTCTTCCTGTTCATGGGGTACATGATCGAGCGCTCCAATATCCTGGACCGGCTTTTCGTCACCCTCCAGATCGCGGCGAAACACATCCCGGGGTCCATGGCGGTGGCGGCGATCATCACATGCGCCATGTTCGCCACCGCGACCGGGATCGTCGGCGCGGTGGTCACCCTGATGGGGCTGCTGGCCTTGCCGGCCATGCTCAAGGCGGGCTACGACCGCAAGCTGTCGGCGGGCGTGATCTGCGCCGGCGGGACCCTCGGCATCATGATCCCCCCGAGCATCCTGCTCATCGTTTACGCCGCGGTCTCCGGGATCTCGGTGGTACGGCTCTATGCCGGGGTGTTTCTGCCGGGCCTGATTCTCGCCGGCATGTACGTCGTCTATGTGATGATACGCGCCATCATCAACCCGAAGCTGGCGCCCAAGCCACCGGAGGCCGACACTGGCGTGCCGTTCTTCAGGCTCGTGTACATGCTGCTGACCTCCTTCTTCCCGCTCGCCGTCCTCATCGCCTGCGTTCTCGGCGCCATCCTGTTCGGGCTCGCGACGCCCACCGAGGCGGCATCGGTCGGCGCGCTGGGCAGCATCTGTCTCGCTGCCGGGTACCGCGAGCTCGACTGGGATAGGCTAAAGGAATCCGTCTATCTGACCGTGCGCACCTCGGCCATGGTGTGCTGGCTGTTCGTCGGCTCCTGGACGTTCTCCTCGGTGTTCTCCTATCTCGGCGGCGAAGGGCTCATCAAGGACTTCGTGCTCGGCCTCGATCTCAATCCGGTGATGTTCCTGATCCTCGCCCAGATCATCATCTTCCTGTTGGGCTGGCCGCTGGAGTGGAGCGAGATCATCATCATCTTCGTTCCGATCTTTCTGCCGCTGCTTCCCCATTTCAACGTCGACCCCATGCTGTTCGGGATTCTGGTGGCGCTCAACCTCCAGACCTCCTTCCTCACCCCGCCCATGGCCATGTCGTGCTACTATCTCAAGGGGGTGGCGCCCCCCGAGCTCGACCTCACCGAGATCTTCAAGGGCGCGCTGCCCTTCCTGTCGATGGTCATCGTCACGATGGCGGTCGTCTACATCGTGCCGGCGGCGACGACCTGGCTGCCGACCCTCGTCTATGGCCAGTTCTGAATAGGCTTGGCCGCATCCCGGGAGGCCCGCAAGTGCTCGACAATCAGAATCCCGCTCAATGGACGGCCGTCGCGGCGGCGGAGGCGATTCGGGACGGTGCGATCACCTCGGAGGAGCTGGTCAAGGCCTGCCTGGACCGCATCCGCGAGGTCGACGGCACGATCCAGGCCTGGGCCTATCTCGACCCGGATTACGCTCTCGATCAGGCGCGCCGGGCCGATCGGGCGCGCCGCGCGGGCCGGCCCCTCGGCCCCCTGCATGGGATCCCGGTCGGCATCAAGGACATCCTCGACACCTCCGACATGCCGACCGAGAACGGAACGGTTTTACACGCCGGCCGCCGGCCCATGCGGGACAGCACCGTCGTCGCCCTGCTGCGCGAGGCCGGCGCCGTCATCATGGGCAAGACCGTCACCACCGAGCTCGCTGTCTTCGCCCCGAGCAAGACCACAAACCCCCACAACCCCGCGCACACGCCCGGCGGCTCTTCGAGCGGCTCGGCCGCCGCGGTGGCCGCGAACATGGTGCCGCTGGCCGTCGGCACGCAGACCAACGGTTCCGTCATCCGCCCCGCCTCCTTCTGCGGCGTCTACGGCTTCAAGCCCAGCCATGGGCATATCTCGCGCCACGGCGTCCTCATGCAGTCCCCGCCGCTGGATACGGTGGGCGTTTACGCGCGCACGGTCGAGGATATCGCGCTGATCGCCGAGACCCTGATGGCCTTCGACGACCGCGACGCCCATATGCGGCCCCGCGCGCGCGCGCGCCTCCTTGAAACGGCGATGGCGCCGCCGCCGGTCGAGCCGCATTTCGCCTTCGTCAAGTCGCCGGTGTGGGACCAGGCCGGCGAGGACATCAAGGACGGGCTCGCGGAACTGGTCGATCACCTTGGCGGCGTGGTCGAGGAGGTTGCCCTTCCCGACACCTTCGACCAGGTCGTGCGCTGGCACCGGACGATCATGGAGGCGGACCTGGCCAAGAACTTCCGGTTCGGCGCCAAGGAAAGGGAACAGCTCAGCGGGATTCTGCGGGAGATGATGGACCGCGGCGAGACCCATACCGCCGTCGCCTACAACGAGGCGATCGATCACGTCCCCCTGGTGAGAGCCCAGCTCGAGGCGATCTGCGAGGCGTATGACGCCATCCTCACGCCGGCGACCACCGGGGAAGCTCCCCTCGGCCTCGAAACGACGGGCAGCCCCATCTTCTGCACGCTCTGGACCTATTGCGGCATGCCCGCCGTCTCGGTCCCGCTCCTCGAAGGATCGAACGGACTGCCGATGGGCGTGCAGGTGGTCGGACGCAAGGGTGACGACGCCCGGCTGCTGCGGACGGTGCGATGGCTCCTGACCCGGATCAGCTAGCGAGGGGCGCGATGCAGACCCATCAGAGCGGACCCATAGGAGCGAAAAGTGCTTTGGCCGCCTTCGGGTTGACGGAATGCCCCCCTCACCCTGCCCTCTCCCCCCGGCGGGGGGAGAGGGTTGCGTAGGCTTGGCGAGGCCGATGGCCGAGCCCTAGCCGGAGCTGGGTGAGGGGGACGGCGACTGGGACTCAAGCGGGGGATGCGATGCCGCCGGACAAGCGAGGACTGAACTGGTCGGAAGCGATCCCGGGCGCGATCGGCGTCCTCATGGCCGTCGTGTTTCTGGGATTCATGGCGGTGGACATCGGCTCCATTCCGCTCTTCGTCATCACGATCGTCGTGCTCGGGATGCTCGGGTTCGACTTCGTCAAAACGGTGCGCCAGCGGAACGGCAGCTAACCGGCCGCTGAAGAAGCTGTCGAGATGTCTTGCCCCGTCCTTCGACACGCCGCCTTCGGCGGCTGCTCAGGATGAGGCAAGATACTGAAATAATTGACCTCATGCTGAGCGACGTCGAAGCACGAGGTCAATCATCCATTCGCGTTCTTCATCGTTTTGTGGGAAGAAATCACCCCTGATGAAGTGCGGCCCCGCCAGGCCGCACTACACCATCGCCGTCCCGACCGTAAGCACATGGCCGCCGAGCTCCGCCGTGATGGAGCGGGCCATGTCCCGCACCCGCGCCCCGAGGTCCGGGACGCGCTCGTCATTGAGCCGCGTGGCGGGGCCGAGCAGGGAGATCGCGGCGACCGCTTCCCCGCGCTCGTCGAAGACGGGTGCCGCGACGCAGCGCACGCCGAAGGCATGCTCCTCGTTGTCGAAGGCGTAGCCCTTTTCGCGAACCTCGCCAAGGGCGAGGCGCAGCTGGGTCGGCGAGACGATCGTGTTGGGGGTGAGCCGCCTCAGCCCTTGCTTGTGCAGAATACGGGTCACCTCCCGCTCCGGCATGAAGGACATGATCGCCTTGCCGACGGCCGAGCCGTGCAACGGCACCCGCGAGCCCGGCCGCGAGGAGGCGCGCATCATCTCGTTGGATTCGACATGGGCAAGGAATACCGCTTCGCCGTTGGACTCCACGGCCAGATTGACGGTCTCTCCCGATGCCTCCATCAGCTGACGCATGAACGGGAGCGCCGTGCGCACGAGATCCCGACGGGGCAGGAAGGCGCTGCCGACGGTGAAGCACTGCACGCCGATGCACCATCGCCGCTGGCTGTTGTCGAATTGGACAAAGCGCCGCCGTTCCAGGGTTGTCAGCAAGCGATGCGCGGTCGATGGCGGCAGGCCGACCCGCTGGGCAAGATCGGAGAGGGCCAGCCCGTCCTCGGTTTCCCCGATCTGTTCGAGCAGGGCCAACGCCTTGTCCAGGGACTTCACGTATCCGGCGGCCGGCTGGGGAGTCCCGCCGGCGCCCGCTTTCCTCGGCATTTATGTGTCCTCCTATTCGTGTTCCCTCGCAGCCCCGGGCCGGCCGCGAGTTTGATTTTCATATTCCACATTTTGGTATCATATAATGGATTGTTATTCAATAATAATTTTTATGTTTCACCACATTGCGAAATCACATCTCATTTTTATTGAGATTCAAATAAATGCGCGCAAAGCTTAGGGGCATTGAAGAATTCAGGATATGTGGAGGACCCCAATGCCCAAGATGACGGCCATGGAAGCCGCCGTTCACGTCCTCAAGAGCGAGGGCGTGGAAACCGTGTTCGGGATTCCCGGCGCGGCCATCCTTCCCTTCTATGATTCCCTGCGCGAATCCGGAATCGGCCATGTCCTCGCCCGCCACGAGGAGGGCGCCAGCCATATGGCGGAGGGATATACGCGGGCCGGCGGCGGCGTGGGCGTGTGCGTCGGCACCTCGGGGCCGGCCGGTACCGACATGGTCACCGGCCTCTACTCGGCGATGGCCGACAGCATTCCGATCCTCTGCATCACCGGCCAGGCACCCCGGGCCGAGCTGCACCGGGAGTACTTCCAGGCGGTCGACATCTCCGCGATCACCAAGCCGGTCACCAAATGGTCGGTGACCGTGATGGAGGCGGCGCAGATCCCCTGGGTGTTCCGCGAAGCTTTCCGGGTCATGAAATCGGGACGGCCGGGGCCGGTGCATCTCGACCTGCCCGTCGACATCCAGAAGGAGATCATCGAATACGATCCCGAGACCGATGCGCCGCTGCACGTCAATCCGCCCGCCCCCAACCCCGTCGCCATCCGTCGCGCGATGGAGATGTTGGCGGCGGCCAAGCGGCCGGTCATCGTCGCCGGCGGCGGCGTGATCACGGCCGAGGCCGCGGACGACCTCGTGGCGCTGGCCGAATACCTCAACATCCCGGTGACCCCGACCCTGATGGGCTGGAGCGCCATTCCCGACGACCATCCCCTGAACACCGGCATGGTCGGAACCCAGACCCAGCGCCGCTGCGGCAATGCCAGCTTCCTGGAGAGCGATTTCGTGCTCGGCGTCGGCAATCGCTGGGCCAACCGCCACACCGGCAATCTGGAGGCCTATCGCCGGGGCCGCAAGTTCGTGCATATCGACGTCGAACCGACCCAGATCGGCCGCGTCTTCGGGCCCGATCTCGGCATCGTCGCCGACGCCAAGCTGGCGCTGCAGATGTTGCTGGACGTGGCTCGGGAGATGAATGCCCGAGGCCTCCTCAAGCGGCCGAACGAATGGGTCGCACGGGTTCAGGAGCGGCGCCGCGTGATGCGCCGGCGCACCGATTTCGACGACATCCCGATCAAGCCGCAGCGGGTCTTCCACGAGATCAACAACATCTTTCCCCGAAACACCCGTTTCGTCACCGCGATCGGGCTCTATCAGATCGCTTCGGCCCAGTTCCAGAAGATCTACCTGCCCCGCCACTATCTGATCTGCGGCCAGGCCGGTCCCCTGGGCTGGGAGGTCCCGGCCTGTATCGGGGCCAAGCTGGCGGACCCCGAAACCGAGGTCGTGGGCGTCGTCGGCGACTACTCCTACCAGTTCCTGATCGAGGAGCTGGCGGTGGCCGCCCAGTTCAAGCTGCCATTCGTCATCGTGCTCTTCAACAACTCCTATCTCGGCCTGATTCGCCAGGCCGAGCGCGGCTACGACATGAACTTCCAGGTCCAGCTCGGCTTCGACAATATCAACAGCCCCGACAGCCCCGCCTCCGGCGTCGATTTCGTCAAGGTCACGGAAGGGTTCGGCTGCCGGGCGACGCGGGTGACCGAGCCCGGAAAGATCGCCGAGGCCATCGAATGGGCGCGCGAGGAGGCGCGGGAGAAATCCGTCCCGGCGCTTGTCGAGGTCGTGACCGAACGCGAGACCAACATGGCCATGGGCCCGGCCATCGACCAGATCGAAGAATTCGAGGAGGTGATCGACCTGCCCACCGAGATGGCGTTCTGAGGGTCTGAGCGCAAATGCTGCGGATCAAATCAACGCACTAGGGTCTGTACTCAATTCGCTTTCTTCGTCACCCCGGACGTTAGGCGAGCCCGGAAATCCGGGATTTCCGGAATGTGAGCCTTACGATCCGGGGTCCAGAGATCTTTCCGATGCGTGTGGATGACTGGATTCCGGATCGCTGAATTTCCTATTCAAATCAAGAATTTGAAGGAAATCCGCGTCCGGAATGACGATTAATTGAGTCCGGACCCTAGATGTTTAGTCCCGAGGTGTGGTGGGTTGGATCGACATTGAAACGATCCGGCTCATTTGTGCAGATTTTGCAAATGTATTCGAACGGTGTGAGGCCTTGCA
>JANQJG010000101.1 GCA_028281785.1 Rhodospirillales bacterium | reverse complement strand
TTCTTCAGCGCAGACTTCGCCTTTTCGGCGATCGGCACGATCTTCTCCCAGGTGGCCTCGATGTCGGCCACGAGTTCCGGGCCCTTCAGGAAGTCGTCCGTCAGGCCCTTGGCGTCGAGCCACTTCTGCATGTCGTCGCTAGCAATAGCCTTTTCCAGCGCGGCTGAAAATCCGTCAATGGCTTCCTGCGGCGTGCCCTTCGGCGCGAACCACCAGTAGTCGTAGGTGATGCCGGCTTCGACGCCTGCTTCCCTGAACGTCGGGATCTCAGGCAGGGCGCCCAGACGGGCGGGGCCGGAATACCCGAGAACCCGCAGTTCGGGGTCCTGGAAGGTCAGGATGTCCTGAGACGTCATGATGCCGGCCTGGATGTGGCCACCCTTGAGCTGCGGGTACTGCTTGCCGCCGCCGCCGACCTGAACCAGCTTGAAGTCGGAGCCCGGCCAGGCATCCATCAGATCGATGTAGGTCAGGTGATTGATCGCACCGAGGTTCACCCCGAACTTGATGTCGTGATCGCCGACGGTCGCCGCCATCAGTTCGGGAAGGGTCTTCCACGGCGAGGATTCGTTGACGACGATGGTCAGGCCGAAGTTCGAGGTCTTGGCGACCGGCGCGTAGTTGCGCCATGACACGCCGGAATCCGGGTTCACCACCTCGGCTGACATCAGCGCGGCATGGAGGAACAGGAACGTATAGCCGTCCGGCCTGGCGTTCTTGGCTTCCGTGGCGCCGACCGAGAAGTGGCCCTCGACGTTCACCACGTTCACGGGCTCGGACAGAAAACCGTTCTCGGCAAGGACGGCCGAGAACTTGCGCGTCAACTGGTCGGGCGAGCCGCCCGGCGAGTAGGGCACGATGACCTTGATCGGACGTTCGGGCCAATCGGCCTGCGCGGCTCCGATGCCGGACATCGCGAGGCCGACCGAAATGGCGCAGGCGCCAATGACGGTCTTGATCTTGTTGGACATGGTTCCTCCTAGTGCATTTGATCGAGCCCCGGGACCGCGACGGCGCGGGCTTCCCCGGACAAGATCCTCCTCCCATTCCCGGCCACGTTCTCCCATGCCCCGGGCTCTTTCCAGTCAGAAAATTTAAAACGTTTGTAAGATGGGCTAAAAGATCGGCCTGTCAGCGGGCCGAGGCGGCGCGCAGCGGAACGAGCGTCCTGCCGATCTCGGCGATGCGCTCTGCGGTAATGCCGAAGTGCTCGTAGAGCGCTTCGCTGCGGTCCGATGCACCGAAGCCGGTCATGCCGATGAAGCGGTCCTCGGGGCGCAGCCAGCGCTCCCAGCCGAAGGAGAGCGCGGCCTCGACCGCGATCCTGGGCGCGGTCCCGAGGACCTCGGCGCGGTAGCGCTCGTCCTGCGCCTCGAACAACTCCCAGCACGGCATGGAGACGACGGCCGCGCAGATGCCCGCCTCGGCAAGCAACCCGCGCGCCTCCATGGCGAGGCCCACTTCCGTTCCGGTTGCCAGCAGCGTCAGATCGCGCGGACCGTCATCGCCGCTGATAAGGTAAGCGCCCTTGCGCGTCAGGTTCTCCGTCGCCGTCCGGCGCACCGCCCGGGCCGGCTGTCGCGAGAGCGCCAGAAGGCTGGGACCGTCCCGGGTTTCCATGGCGATCTGCCAGGCTTCCGCCGTCTCCACCGCGTCCGCGGGCCTGAAGACGCGCATGTTCGGCATCGCCCGGAAGCTCGCCAGGATCTCCACCGGCTGATGCGTCGGCCCGTTGCTGCCGACGCCGATGGAATCATGGCTGAACACGAAGAGCGCCGGCAGGCCCATCAGGGCGGCCATGCGCATGGCCGGGCGCTCGTAGTCCGAAAAGGCGAAGTAGGTGACGTTCACCGGGCGCAGTCCGCCGTGGGCGGCGATACCGTCGGCCATGGCGCCCATCAGGTGTTCGCGGACACCGCAGTGGATGTAGCTTCCGGCGCGGTCGGACGCGGTAAAAGCCGTGCGGCTGCGCTTGTGGTTGGTGGGCGCTTCGAGGTCGGCGCAGAGCACCAGCGTCTCCGGCAGCGCCCCGGCGAGCGCATCGCAGACGTCGCCCGAGGCGAGGATCGTCGCTTTGTCCTCCGCCGCCTCGGCGGCGCTGGCTGCAAGGCGCGTGGCAAGCGCGCCCCAGTCCTCGGGCAGGCGAGCCTCGGTCCAGTCCCGAAAGGTCTCCGCCTGCGGATGGCTCTCCAGCCGCGCCTCCCAGGCGGCCCGGGCGGCGCTGCCCCCGGCCATGGCGTTTTGCCAATGCCCGCGAACCGCATCCGGGATGTCGAAGGCCGCGTGAGGCCAGCCCAACGCCTGCCGGGCCTCCGCCGAATCCTCGGGCGTCAGCGGCGCGCTGTGGCCGCCGCGCCGGCCCTGCAGGCGCGGGATGCCCCGGGCGATGACGGTCCGGCAGGCGATCATCGAGGGGCGCGGATCGGCTTTGGCCGCGTCGAGGGCGGCGGATACGGCCTCGATATCGTGCCCGTCGACGGCTTCGACGTGCCAGCCGGCGGCCCGAAAGCGGGCCGGCACGTCCTCGCTGATCGCCAGCGCCGTGTCGCCGTCGTCGGTGATGTGGTTGTCGTCCCAGAGGAAGGTGAGCTTGCCGAGTTGCAGGTGGCCGGCGAGGGAGATCGCCTCCTGCCCGATGCCTTCCTGAAAGCAGCCGTCGCCGACGAAGGCCCAGGTGCGGTGATCGACGAGATCGGGCCCGAAACGGGCCGCCAGGCGCGCCTCGGCGGCCGCCATGCCGACGGCGCAGGCAATCCCCTGGCCCAGCAGGCCGCTGGTGATTTCGATGCCCGCGTCCTGTTCGATTTCAGGATGGCCCGCGCAGACCGACCCCAGACGCCGGAAGCTCTTCAGCGCGTCGAGCGAGACATGCGCATAGCCCGAGAGGTGCAACAGCGCATAGAGCAGCATCGAGCCATGACCGTTGGAGAGCACGACCCGGTCGCGGTCCGGCCAGAGCGGAGCGGTGGGGTCCACCTTGAGATGGCGCGCGTAGAGCGTTGCCGCGATCTCCGCCATGCCCAGAGGCACGCCCTGATGGCCCTCGCCGGCGTTCAGGATCGAATCGAGTGCAAGGAAGCGGATCGCGCTCGCCATGTCCTGAATGCTGGCCGTCATGTCCTCCTCCGGGGTCGCCTCGCCCAGAATACCACGCAATACCAGTTGATTAGCCCGCCTTGGCCGGCCGGCGGTATTAAGTTTTGCTTAACAACTGTTGAATGTTTCGCAAATTTCATCCCTGCTTTGACGTGCTAGCACTCTCAGTCGCCAATCCCGAAGGGGAGGAGATTATGACGCTGCCCGACCGCTCCGGTCGCAGGTCGAACGTTTC
>JANQJG010000056.1 GCA_028281785.1 Rhodospirillales bacterium | reverse complement strand
CCTTTTCGAGCGAAGATCTAGAGCAAATCCCGAGCGGATTGAGTCAATCCGCGACGACGTATTTGCTTAAAATCAATATGTTGGAGCTTTTCACATGATTGGGATCAATCCTGAAAAGCTCCAAGTCTGCCGATAAAGCAACGTATGGTCGCTGCATTTGCTGACCAGCACCTGGGCGATCAGCCCCGGCTTGGCCAAACCCTTTGGCGATGAGCCGCTCGGGAGCCGGCGCCTGATGGATCGTGCCGCGGGCGCGACAGCTTGATGAGGACCCGGTCCACCAACACCATCATGGCCAGCGGTCCGATCCGTGCCGCACGCGACAGACCAGAAACGGGAATGAACCTGACCGGATCGTCAGAGCGCCGTCAAAATCCCTGCTCAAGGAGGCCGTCCACACATGAACCACGAAACCACCCATATCTCCAAACAGCCTGTTCATTTTCAAACGGGCTCTCAGGCTCAAACCTTGTGAAGCTCGGTTGAATCGCTTGCCGACAATCAGCAGTTACGAGAGAGCTCTCGCTATCCGTTAGACGCCATCCTCGAACAAACGGCGATGGCTCGCTCTGTAGCGCTGGTTTTGGCGATTCCCTTGCCCACGATATCGAAGGCCGTACCGTGGGCGGGCGTGGTAATCGGATAAGGAAATCCCGCAGATACGGTAATGGCGTTCTCGAAACTCTGCAGCTTAAGGGCGATCTGCCCCTGGTCATGATACATCACGGTGACTGCGTCGTATTCGCCCTTCAAGGCCTTGATGAAAAGCGTGTCCGCCGAGAACGGTCCGACCACATTCGCCCCGCCCTGCTTCGCGCGTTCCACCGCCGGCGCGATGATGTCAATTTCCTCGGTTCCGCACATACCGTCTTCACCGCAGTGGGGATTCAACGCGGATACCGCAATCTTCGGGTTGTCGTATCCTGCCTGTTTTAGCGTTTTGTTGGCCAATTGAATCGCAGTCAGCACGCCTTCTGTACTAATAGAATCCGCAACTTTTTTAATGGGAATATGCCCCGTTACCCGAGATGTCCACAGATTTTCCACGACGTTCATTTCGCCGTAATTCTCTTCCCATTTCAGGTAGTTGGCGAAATACTTGTTTTCGTCCTCGAAATCGTAGCCCCCGCGCATGAGCGCAGCTTTGTTGAGGGGCGCGAAAACAAAGCCATCGAGATCGCCGTTCTTGCAGAGGTCGAGAGCCGTTCCCAACATGTCGCCGGTGACTTTTCCCGAGACCGCGCCGATCTCTCCGAGCTCGAAATCGTCGGTAGAGAGATTCCTCTGGTCAAGAATGGGAATGTCACCTTCCCAATCAGCTTCCGAGACACGATCGATGGCCGGAACCGGGTAACTCACGCCGGCAATTTCCTGCCCCATCTTCATGACTCTAAGATCGCCGATCAAAATAGGGCGGCAATACCCCTTCATCTTCCGTGAGTTGCACAGTTTCGCAACGATTTCCGGTCCAATACCCGTCGCCTCGCCGAGCAAAATTCCTAATACTGGTTTCATATTTCGTTCCATTTTATCTTAATTCATGAGGTATTTACATAAACAATAAAGAGTTAATATTAATTTTTGTCATGATCTAGAAGCCTGAAATTTGGAAATCAGCACTCTCAACATGGGAGACAACATGATCAATGTTGCGAGCATGAGAAGGCTCATCGCGATCGGCGGCGTTATGACTCCGTACAATTGGCCGTCCGAGATCAGCCATGCCCGGCGAAACGAGGATTCCATGATAGGCCCAAGTACGACGCCGAGGATCAGAGGGGCCAAAGGAATTTTGAACTTCTTCATCGCGTAGCCGAGGAACCCCGCCCCCAACATCACCCATGCATCCATCAGGCTGTTTCTCGCGGAGTAAACGCCGGAAAACGCCAGAGCGATAACCACCGGCCCGAAGATCGAATAGGGAATCTGCAGTGCCTTGACGAAAAGCCGGATGCAGGCAAAGCCCGTGACGACGATAAGAATGTTGGCGACGAACATTGCCGCGAAAATGCCATAGACCAAGGGCTGTTGTTGAATGAACAACATGGGGCCGGGGGTTAAACCGTGTAGCAGGAAGGCGCCCACGAGGATGGCAGCCGCCCCACTTCCGGGAATGCCCAAAGCCAACAGGGGGACCATCGCGCCCCCGGTCGCCGCATTATTGGCGGTTTCGGGGGCGGCCACGCCTTCCATGATCCCGGTTCCGAATTTCTCAGGGTGCTTCGAGGCGCGGGCGGCTTCGGCATAGCCCATGAACGCCGCGGTCGTGGCGCCGGCCCCCGGGAGAATTCCGACAAATGTTCCAATCAAGGCCGATTTGGCAATCGTCCACCGGATTCGAAACAACTCAATGAAGGACGGCAATACCGCGGATGCCTTGACCTTGACCTCCTTTTCCGACTGGATACCCCCGACCCGGCTCAACACTTCCGAGATGCCGAAAAGACCGATAATCAAAGGCATGAAGGGCACGCCATCCAAAAAATAGGTAACGCCGAACGTGTAGCGCTCACTCCCCGTGATCTGGTCCAACCCGACCACGGCGATCAAAAGGCCCAGCACAACGGCAATCAGGGCCCTCAACTGCGATTTGGTTCCGAGGCTCGCCACCATGCTCAGACCCAAGACGCCGAGCGCGAAGTATTCGGCGGGGCCGAACTCCAACGCGACATCGGCGAGTTGCGGCGCGAGCAAGATCAAGGCCACGACACTGAACATGCCGCCCATGGAAGAGCACATCATGGAAGTGCCCAGCGCCTTTCCCGCCAATCCTCGCTGGGACATGGGGTAGCCGTCAAAGGTCGTCGCTGCGGCGCCACCGTCTCCAGGAGTATTGATGAGAATGGCACTGATCGCGCCACCGAATACAGAGCCGCAGTAGATTGCCACGAGAACGATGAACGCCGGGACCGACTCCATCCCATAGGTCAAAGGAATCAACATAGCCATTGCCATCGGACCCGTAAGCCCAGGAATGGCACCAATGATGATGCCCGCTACCGAACCCGCCAGCACCATCATGAAGTTGAAGGGCTCTAGCAGCAGGTTAAGTCCCAGAATGATGTTTTCCATCGGATTGGCTTTTTTTAATTTTCGGGAAACTCAGAGCTGAAAGACCATCGAATTTATATCCCTGAAGACGCCGGTTCCTTCCGGAAGAGGAACCCCCATCAGGGTGCTGAAAGCGAAAACGATGCCAAAGGTCAACAGAACCGCTATCAGGACTGCCTTCAAATAGGGCCTATATCCGAGCGTAATCATTGTGAGAAACATAAATATACTGACTGACGGCATGAATCCGATCCGTTTCGCGAAGAATACCAACCCACAAGATAGAATGAAAATTAATATAACTTTGATATGAGCTAGATTGACTCCTAATATTACAGTTTCATTAACTGCATTTTTAATATTTTTTTCCTTTTTTTCTTCCGTGTTATATTCCGTATTTTTCAGTAATGCTGGAGATTCATCCCTTTTTACCACCTGGATTCCGTCGAAAAACAAAGCAACTCCGCAGAAGGCAAGAACGACAGCAAGACTAGTCGGCCACAAGCCCGGCCCGATCTGCTTGTAAACGAACTCCTGCGGCATTTCTTGGGCGATCACGATCAAAAAAATCGAGAGGGCCAGCAACGCCGCGCCGAGAAACCGTTCCGTCTTGGGCATGAAGGGACATCCATCCACGGAAGGAACCGAGCATCCTTTTGCCGGGTCGCCTCGGCGACCCGGCAAAAGAACATGAACTCGGTTACGGCACCATCTACTTGATATGGCCCAGCTGTTTCAAAATGGTCCTGTAGAGTTCGGCCTCTTTATCGAGGAACACTTTGAAGTCCTCGCTTCCGAGGAAACCGTCCCGCTGATCGAGCAGCCGCTTTTCGGCCACAGCCTGATAGACGGAATTGCCCATCGCCTTCTTGACCGCCTCTTCCATGACCTCGACCATCTTGGGATCCACGCCCTTCTTGAAGAACAGGGCGCGCCATACCCCGATGGTCACATCATAGCCCAACTCGACGGCGGTCGGGACATCCTTGAACTTCGGCAGCCTTTTCTCGGACATCACGACGAGCGGCCGGATTTTTCCAGCTTCGTACAAGCCAATGATGGCCCCCGGTTCTTCATGAGCCACGTCGACATGGCCGCCGAGAAGCGCGGCGTGGGTTTCTGGAGCATTGTTGAAGGGTACCGTGGTCATTTGGAAGCCGGCTTCCATGGCGAACTTGCTTACCAGAACCTCGTCGAAACCCGCCGGCTGGGTGATCCCCCATTTCTGCTTCCCGGGGTTGTTCTTCGCGTGCTCGATCACATCCTGGATGCTCTTGAAGGGGCCGTCCGTTTTGACCCAGAGCATGCTTTGGTCCTGTTGGACTCGCGCGATAGGGATAAAATCGTTCCTGGAGTACTGTGATCTCTTGAACGCGTCAGTCACCATCATGTCGGTGCCGAGGGCCAGGATCGTGTACCCGTCTGCGGGTAACTCAGCGACGGCTGCCATGCCGATAGCGCCAGCAGCGCCCGGCACGTTCTTCACAATAATGTCTTGCTTAAATGCTCGCCGCATGGGCAGCGCGATGGTTCTTGCAAAGATATCTGTGCCGCCGCCGGACCCCGAACCGGTGATGATGGTCAGCGTGCGATTGGGATACTCTTTGTCGTCCGCCGCAGCGGCGCTGGTAGCCGACATCACCGAAATTACGGTTGCGGCAACAAAACAAACGACCCCTGTGTAAAATTTTCCCTCCATTTATGGTCTCCTCTCTCGACGTTGAATTTTCGAAAATGAATGGGATCTCGCCGCCTCTATGCCCGTCTTAATGAAGTTCTTTTTCGAAGAGAGGCGAGCAAGCAAGCCAACCAAAGTCTGTCAACAACCCCACCCCGAAAGCGGCCCTCCTTGGATTCCCATGCGGCGCCGAAACAGACTTCAGGCCGCAATGAGGCCCAAAATATCCCTGTTCAAGCTGTCACATTCGGCCCCTTCGGAAGTTATTGAAAGCACTTTCTAATTCGTGTATATGTTTAATGCTATGAAATGTCAAATTTTTTTCCATATCTCTCGTCATAAAATCGACAATATGAGAAAGCACTTCCAGATTTTCGAGGGCGGGAGATGGATGTTTCGGGGCGCCGCGACTCGCCCGCGGAAAGACGGATCCCCAAAACACCAAAAGAGAATCCGTGATTAGAAAAATAATACATATAAAAATTATAATATTTATGATTTTTATTTAAATGAATATATAATATTTAGAGATATGACTTATTGTAATCAGAAAAGAGACATAAAATGAACATACTCGATGATGTAAGGGTCATTAGTTTCAATCATTTTTTGATGGGTCCGTTGGCGATTCAACATCTTGCCGATTTGGGCGCGGAAGTCATCGCCATCGAGCCGGTCGATGGCGCTTTTCAACGGAAGTGGGGCGGTGCCAACACAGATGTGGACGGTCAGTCGATGCTGTTGCTGACCGCAAATCGCAACAAGAAAAGCCTCGCCCTTGATCTGAAGCACCCCAGGGGAATCGAAGTCGCAAAGGAACTGATCCGGCAAGCCGACATCGTGGCGGAGAACTATCGCCCCGGTGTGATGGACCGGCTGGGTCTCGGGTATGAGGACGTCAAGAAGATCAAGCCCGATATCATTTATGCGATCGGCTCTGGATACGGTCCGAAGGGCCCGCTTGCAAAGCAAGCCGGCCAGGACCTGCTGGTCCAGGCGATGTCAGGCCTCGCAACGATATCGGGTTCCAAGGAAACCGGTCCGAAAGCGGTAGGCGTGTCGGTCGTCGACCACCACGGCGCCGCCTTGTTGGCGCTCGGCATACTCGCCGCCATCCTACGTCAACGTAAGACAGGCGTCGGTTGCCTGGTCGATGTCGGCCTCCTCGACGCGGCCATCGACCTGCAGTTCGAGTCGCTCACCTGCTATCTGAACAGCCAGGGTAAGCCGGACATCAGGTCTTCGGGTCCGCTTGCCGGCTGGTACTTTCCCGCGCCTTACGGGATCTATTCGACGAAGGACGGCCACGTCGCCATCTCACTCGGTGATCTCGAACCCCTTTACGAGGTGCTGGACGTTCCGGAGAATCGGCGAATTCCGAATCGCGAGTCCTATGAACGTCGGGACGAAATCAATTTGACCATCGCGCAGGCCCTAGGGGGGCTTGATCTCCGCGACGCCATCGAGAAGCTCTCCTCGAAGGGTATCTGGCACTCCAAGGTCAATGACTATGAGGAACTCATCGACAACCCCCAGGTCCGCTACTTGGACAAGTTTCAGACCATCGCCGGCGCGACGGGCACCGATCTGACCTTGGTCGGCCATCCTATTCGGTTCGACGGGAAAGCGCCCGCGATTCGCCGGCCTCCGGAAAGGCTCGGGTCGCATACGGCCGAGATCTTGAGCGATATCGTCGGATTGACAGAGTCCGAAATCGGAGAATTGTCGGCCGAGGGAATCGTTCGGTGCGCGGAGGACGACTAAAACGCCTCACATTTAGGCACAACCGCCTTCGACACCCCATGCACATGAACAAACGCAGGATAACAAAAATGGATGGAATCCCGGTCCATGTCGGAGACCAGGTCATCTTCGAAAAAACCGTTGGCGAAAGCGATGTCTATCTCTATGCCGGCATCACGGGCGACCTCAACGCGAATCATGTCAATGAGGCCGTCATGCGAAAGACCAGATTCGGACAGAGAATCGCGCACGGTGCCCTTATCCTCGGCTTCATCTCGACCGCGTCGACACGGATGATCGAACTCGGCCTCTCGCGGTCAAACGCCTTTACGCCCGTAGGATTGGGATATGACCGATCGCGGTTCATCGCTCCGGTCTTCATCGGCAACACGATTTCCGTGATCTACACCATCTCCGAGGTCGATCAAGAAAGGCTTCGCACCGTCGCCGATGTCACGGTCACGACCGAAGATGAACGACTCGTCGTCGTCGCAAAACATCTCATGAAATGGCTCCCAATCGATCGGGAGCATGAGGTGGGTGTCCGAGCGAAAGCAACTTCGGACCAAGTGAACGAGATAGGTGGCAAGGCGAAGGCGATGCCATGAACTCATCGTGTCCCGATCGCGAGATTCGATACATTGAATCTCGCGTGAATCGGCACACTGACTTGTTGATTCTCGTGTGATTCAGCTTCCGACGTCGGCCACGCATAATGTGCCGAACTTCGGAACCATCACACTAGAGGCCTCCCGTCCACGCCTGGGAGACTTCGCCGTCAGGTACCGAAAGTGAACCTGGCGGCGCCTTTTTTAGGTGCCGTTCCGATCGATCCGCGAATGAGGACGTCCGCGTCCAGATGGGTGTTCATGGGGACGGTCCGTCCCTCGATTCGAGCCAGCAGGAACTCGGCGGCGCGGACACCGATCTGCCGAGAAGGGATATGCACGGTCGAGAGTTTGGGCCGGATCTGGCTCGCGAAATCGAGATCGTCAAAACCCGTGACAGACAGCCTGTCCGGAACACCGATACCCATCTCCTGTGCCTCCAACATCGCTCCGAACGCCAGAACGTCGGTCGAACAAACCAGAGCGGTCATATCGGGGAAAGATTGGATCAATGCCCGAAAGCCATTTCGGCCTTCACTCAGCTCATACGGAACCTCAATGATCCGATCGTCATCAAAGGAGATACCGTTATCGGCGAGGCACGTTCGCACTCCGCGCAAGCGTCCGGACACACGGTCGTTTCCTTTGATCGGACTGGTCAGGAAACCGAACTGGCTATGGCCGAGTTCGACGAGATGGCTTGTAAGTTCGTAAGTGCTCCGCGCGTTGTCGATGCCGATACTCGGCCGATCGGGGTTCGTCGAATAGGAGAACGTGTTCACGAAAGGTGTCTTGGTGCGCGCCAACAGCTCGTAAAGCTCGGGGTGATGATCGCCCCCAATCAAGACCAGCCCGTCAACACGGCGCGCTATGAAGATCTCCGCCTGCACGAACTCGCGTTCCAAGTCATACTCCGAGCTGGCAAGCGTAAGTTGGAGCTGCGAATCATAGAGCCGTACCTGCAGTGCCTGCACCATGCTGCCGAAAATCGCAAAACTCAGCGTCGGGACAACCGCGCCAATCATGTTTGAGCGACGCGATGCCAGGGCTCTCGCGCCGCCATGGGGAATATAGTTCAGCTCCTTGAACGCGCTTAACACCTTGGCCTTGATACCGGGGGTGACATGCTCCGGGCGATTCAGGACGCGGGAGACCGAAGCGGGAGAAACGCCTGCGTACTTGGCAACCTTTTCCAGAGTCCATGATTCATTCGCTTTATCGGGTGGAATGCTCCTTCCGCGTCCTCGTGTTTTTTTTGGATCCATTCCTCCACCCCCATAGGTTTGCTTCCTGTCTGCCCGACTCATACCATCAATTTACCTTCCTAAACCGCAAATCGACTTGTCGCGTCATCAACATTCCGACCGCAAGATTGTAACACCTTTCTCGCGTTCCCGAGACGCGCAGGAGACAAGGTTCAAGATTCGCATAAGCTTGGCACCCCGCCCGATTCCTTCCCGCACCGCGCTCCCAAGCTGTCGCCCCGCTTGACCAGCACCATTCTCTTCTTCTCGCGCAACCTCTCGATCTCGGCTCCGCCGTGCTCGAAACCCGAAACAGATGCTTGTGGAGCCATTTTGGATGGACTCGCCACATTCGGCTTGCCCCTCCGCCGTACAGCGGAAGGATGTCAGGTATTAGAACATTGTGTCATGAGGTATGTGGTTTAACAGGCTGCTGAAAAACTCGTTGAGGGGCCTTGCCTCGTCCTTTGAGACGGCGCGTCGCGCCTCCTCATCCTTCGACGAGCTCAGGATGAGGCAAGATTTTGAAAAGATTGACCTCATCCTGACCAGCCGCCGAAGGCGGCGTGTCGAAGGATGGGCCTCGTCGAAGCATGAGGAACGAAGCGTCTCGAAGCACAGGGTCAATCGTTCATTCGCCTTCTTCAGCAGCCTGGCTAGGGCATTCGGCGCCGTGTTCATCCGAAGATGGTCTTGCCGAACCCCGATTTAGGCTCGGTACGAGGACGACAGCAACGATCCCGGAGACGGGCCTAAAGAAGCATACGGTGATCTCGGGAACGAATTTCACCGCGACACCTCTCCCGGCTCCTCAGTGTCGCCTCTCATCGATATCGAAGCGACCGCGAACGATCGGGCTCGCCCGAGTCTCAGGCGACGGTGCTAAGCCGCTTGATTCGCTCGCCGACGAAATCCACCATCTTCTGCGTGGCTGCGCTGAACTGCTTGGCTGTCTCGACCAGGGCCGGATGGCTGTTGAACTCCTCGGCCGAATACCCGTCCTCGGCATAGCCCCGCGCGAAGTAAGGAAGCTTCATCAGCTTGTCCATCACCTCAGCGGGGATCGGATTGTCGATCTCGTTTTCGAACTCGACATGGTCGAGCTGGGTCAGCATTTCCTCGAGATACGGCGGCGGGCAGGTGAAGACCACGTCGGCTCCGGCCGCTTTCTCGATATGCCAGGACCGGGGCTTGCCATCGATGATGGGGCTGCAGCGCATCGAGCACAGCAGCATCTTTCCCGGGTAGTCGTCACGCTCGCCGGTCAGCTTGCAGGCCTTCTTGAAGATCGCGATTTCAGCCCAGCGGATCTCCTCCTCGCTGAGCTCGACGCCAGCGGCCTCTGCATCCTTGGCGAGATCGCCAAGGGTGCCGTAACGCGCGCTCATGGCCGTGATGACCGAGCGCCACGCGGAAAGGTCCACGCCCTGCTCCCGCGCCTCTTTCAGGCCGGCCACCACCGCATCCATGCAGGCGACAAACTGCGGAATGATGAAGGAAAGGGTATTGTTGGTGGCGATGCCCTTGGAGGTGAGGATGCGTAGGGCCTCGTAACCTTCCGCGGTTCCCGGCGCCTTGACCATGACATTCGGAGACAGCGCGTGCAGTTCCAGGCCCTGGGCCACCATCTTGTCGACGTCGTGGCGAATGCGGGGGTCGGTCTGACCCGAGATGAAGCCAAGCTTGCCGCCGCTGGCGTTGAACATGGGCATGTAGGTCTCGGCGCCCCGCTTGACGATCTCCTTGTAGGTCTCCCAGAAGACCGTCTCGACTTCCGTGCACTTGTTCTCCCGGGCGTATCGATCGACCCAGCCACCCCAGTATTCCGGATCATTCTGAACCGCCGCAAATGAAAGCGGCGGGTTGGTGGTGACGCCGCGGAACAGGTTGTCGGTCGGCGCACTCTCCGGGTGATACATGCGGTCGATGCGGGCCGCCATTTCCTCCTTGTCCTCGGCCCCGTCAATCAGCTTCTTCCGCCAGTTGGCGAAGACCAAAGGCGAGGAATCCCACCAGATCTCGGCATCCTGATTGACGTCCCAGAGTCTTTCGACCGCGCTCTTACCGGTCATCGTTCTGCTCCTTATCCAAGTGTCCTGCCGCAGGCCGGCATAGGCGTTTCCGAAGACGCTATTGTGTCAGGAATACGCGTCCCAGCATTGCGGCGCCTTTCATCGAAGACTGATCGTGATAGTCGTAGTGACAATCACGCATCCATTGCCGCTTCGCGCGGATAACTTCCGGGCTGGCGGCGCCGCCCGTAATGCAAATCGTATCGCTCAGCGGAACGTCAATGCTGACTTCCTTCAGATGCTCCCGCTGATAGTCGCAAAGCCCCTTCACCAGAGCCGCCAGAAGCTCCTCGCGCGTGGTATCGCGGGTCAAGCCGTCGAAACGGGCGTTCAATTCCTCCTGCGAGTATCGCGACCCCATCAGGAAAGGGACGTACCGGGCCGTGAATTCCCGGCCGACCCATTCGTCCAGGGCCCGCGGCAGAAAATCGCCGTAGAATTCCTCGGCCTTCATCTCACTGCAATAGACGGTTCGGAACCATTCGAAGGCGATGCCGCCGGCGTTCATGACATAGAGCGTCAGCCAGCGGCCGGGAATCACATGGGTGCGCACGTTGTAGTTCCGGGAATGCAGGCAGCGAGGCAGGCACACAAGCGTGATTTCGCAGGTACCGTTGACGTTCATGATGTCTCCGGGCTCGCTGACGCCGACCGAATAGGCCGCGAGAACCGCGTCATTGCCGCCGATCACGACATGCGGCTCCTTCCTCAGCCCCAGCTCCTTGGCCAGGGCTGCCTTGGTTCGCCCGGCGCTCTCATGCGACGCGATCAGGCGCGGAAGCCGCTCGATCGACAGGCCGAATTGATGAGCGATGGCTTCATTCCAGGTGAGGTCGTTTTCGACCGTGTTGTAAAGCGACGTCAACGACGCCGAGGACGGATCGATGGCAAAATTGCCGGTCAGCCAGGCCGCCATATAGCTGTTGGAATGGCCGAAACAGGCGGTCCCATCGAAGGCTTCCGGATGGTTGTCCTTGATCCACAGGATACTGGCCAACGAGCAACCGCCGGCCACCGGCATGTTGCCCGTCGCTTCCATCAGCGGCTGAATGCCGGCGGTCGCAATAATTCTTTGGGCTTGCTGGCGGGACCGCTGGTCCAACATCAGGATCGACGGATAAAGCGCGCTTCCCTCCGCGTCCATCGCCGTCAGACCGGGTGTCGTCCCGGACAGCGCGATGACGTCGACATTGGCAATCAGATCGCCAAGCGCCGCACAGCCTGACCGGAAGGCCTGAATCCAGGCCTTGGGGTCGATATCGGCGAACAGCCCGTCGTTGTAAGTGTTGATGGCATAGCTTTGGGAAAACTGCTCCAGCAGTTCCAGCTCGTCACCCTTGTCGACAAAAACGCCCATCTTGGTGCCGGTGGTGCCGATGTCGGCAGCGAGAATTTTCATGGCTTCAGCCTTCACTGCACCGGAAACCCCTCTGCTTGAATGGCAGCGCGTATGGCCGAGATTGCGTCTGTTCCAAGGCTTGTCAACGGGTGCCTGGGCTCCCGGCCCCGGAAACCGGTGACGTCCATGGCGGCCTTGACGCCGGCCACACCGGCCGAACCGGAAACGGCCCGGTTCAGTCTGGACAGGGTGTCGTGAAGCTCGCGGGCCCGGTCGAAGGCGCCGGCACAAAAACACTCGTACAGCTCGCAGCAGGGACTGGGCAGGGCATTAGCCAGCGAGACGATGCCGCCGACGGCTCCCAGGTGCAGGGTCGGATAGAAAAAGCCGATGGAGCCGGCGAGGACATGGAAATCCTCGTCCGGATCAAGCGCGGTGAGCATGCCCGTGGGGCCGGCCGAGGAGGAATCCTTGACGCCGACGATGTTCGGGTGGCGCGACAACTCGACGACGGTCTTCAGCGGGATCTGCACGCCGCCGGCGAAGCCGGGCGCGTTGTAGAGCAGGACCGGAATGGGCGACTCATCGGCGATCCGCGTGAAGAAGGCGGCAAGGGTGGGACCGTCCATCCGTTTGGGGAAATAGCTTGGCGTCAAAACGCTGGCGAATTCGAAACCGAACTCGGCCGCCCTTCGGCATCTGGCGATGGTCTGGACCGTGGATTCGCATCCGCACCCCACCATCACGGTCTTACCGGCCTTTTCCTCGGCAAAGACCTTGAGCACCCGGTCCTGTTCCTCCTCCGTCAGGCTCTTATATTCGCCGTTCGATCCAAGCGCGAGATACCCACTCAGCCCGGACTGGCCGAGAATCCTCAAATTGTGGCGAAGATCTTCGATCGCGATCTCGTCGCTGGAAAATGGCGTCACTACAGGTGCAAACACACCGGACAACTGGTTCAACAAATCCGACATCCAGGGTTCCTCTATCCTCGTCAATCAAATTCGGGAGGGGTTCCTTGCTAACATCGGACTGGGACTATAGTTGGGTTATCCGCCCTTTTTAAGGTTTGTTGCGCGGCCGACGCGGCGGGCGTGAAGCCATTCGGCAGGGCTCCATGTACAATCCGCTGACCAGGCTTCGAACGTCTCCACGCTCCTTGTCGACTTGGCTCCCCCACAAATCCCCGGATTCCAGCACCTTAGCCCTCCCCAGCCTGAGTTGAGGAAAAAACGACCTCCTGAGCGAGAAGGCTGTGAACCTCCCCCGAGCTGAACCCCGCTTCCTCTAGGACGTCCACGGTATTCTGTCCGGGCGTGCGGGCGAAACCAAAATCGCGACCGACCTCGCCATCATAAGTGATGGGATGCGCGACGAGAGTGGTGGATTCGCCATTCACGGACACATCGATCAACGCGCGGTTATGACGCACTTGGGGGTTGTTCCTCAGATCGTCATAATCCTGGACACGCCCGTACCAGACGCCAGCTTTGTCGAAGGCCTCCGAGAGTTCGGCAAATGTCCGTGCGGCAACGATCTTCGCAACGGTCGACGCGTAGAGATCCCGCTGCTCATAGCAATTGACCCCCTTCAGCGATCGCAGCTCTTCGCTATCAAGCGCTTCGGCGAGCTTTTCCGGATCATTCAGCGACAGCGCGAGAAAGCTGTCTTTCGACTGATATATGCCGTATGGGGCTTCGATATGCCAACAGGCAAGGTGTCCGTCACGCTCCATCACCCTTCGGTCATGGCGACCGGCAAAGTAAAGAGCAAGCGATTCGCTCTGAAGGTCCATGCCAGAGGCCAGAAGGCTCGTATCGACACGGCATCCTTGGCCGGTCCTCAGACGCCGGATGTACGCGCCCAAAATCCCCAAGGCCAGCAAAGTTCCGCCGTGTTGGTCCACGAGAGAAACGCCCGCCGGCACAGGGTTTTCCTTGTAATTCCCTGACGCGGCCACCAGCCCTGACATCGCCTGCGCCAGCAAATCCTGGCCTGGCAGGTTCTTGTAGGGTCCATCGGGGCCATACCCGGAGGCCGACGCATAGATGATCTCCGGCCTTACTTTTCTGAGTGCGTCAAAACCAAACCCGAGCCGCTCAAAAACTCCCGGTCGGAAATTTTGAACGACGACATCGGCCTGCTTTACAAGACGGAAGATGACCTCTTTGGCATCCGGGTGTTTCAAGTCGATGGCCAGGCTTCGCTTGTTTCGGTTGCCAGCCATGAAAAACGCGCTGAGGCCGCCGACGCGAATGGTGTTTGCGCCGCCCCAATGCCGCTCGAACGCCCCATTGGGAGGTTCGATTTTGATAACGTCGGCGCTCATATCCGCGAGATACTGGCTACATGCCGGTCCCTGAAGATAGTGGGTAAAGTCAAGAACCTTTACCCCCGATAGTAGATCTAGTTTGTCTTCTTGATTCAATTAACTCAACTTCCATCTATTATATGGATGGACTTAACAATCTACATAGTAATTTTTGCGATTTCAATTATATATTTATTTTATTGGTGATATTTATCTCTATGTTCTTTTGAGAAAAACTCGTCCTCGAAAGCAAGGAACCGCCTCAATCACTTTCCTTCCAACGGGCGTGGCGTTGACCAGACGAGATTTGCGTCCTAAAATAGTAAGCCAGAAAGCGCTTTCACAATATGTGACGATGATCCCTTTTTTTGAGAGAGTCAATATCTAAACCATATAGAGACAACCTCGATGATCTTTAATATATTGTAAATAAAAGGATTTTTTGGATGTCAGAAACCGGGGAAATTATAGAAGCTCACCATTTCCTTTGCAGTTGTGGAAAGTGCTTTCTTCATTCCCATTTAAAGACGATGATGCCCGCCGCGTTCATGAGACCGACAACCGCTTTCGGGGATGCAGGACACGCCTATGGAACGTGACGAAGATCAAGCTGCGACAATCATGATCACGGGTGCTGGAGGCGGAATCGGTTCGGGTATCGCGCGCGCCCTTTATGAAAGGGGTGATCGAATCATTTGTTCGGACTACCGACATGAGCCCGCTGCGGTCCTATGCGAAGAATTGGGGGAAAAGGCGCGGCCGTTGCAAATGGACGTTACGACACAGGCCTCCGTGGACGGCGCAATGGCCCAATTGCCGGAGGATTTTCAGAGTATCGACGTCCTGATCAATTGCGCCGGGCATGACGTCGGCGGTCGGCGCCCGTTTCACGAGGGAACCGCCAGACAGTTGGTAAGCATCCTTGAAACCAACCTTGTCGGCCTGGTTCGTGTCACCCACGCGTTCATCGGTGGAATGATCGAGCGCGGGCGAGGCCACATCATCAGCCTAGGGTCGGTCGCGGGTCTTCGCACTTATCCGGGCGGCAGCGCCTACGTGACCTCCAAGGCCGGTGTTCACGCCTTCATGGAGAGCCTGCGCGCGGACTATCAAGACACAGACCTCCGTTTCACGGAACTTCTGCCCGGTCCGGTCGCGACCGAATTCCACACCCGCCGGTTCCTGGAGAATACAGGGAAAGGGCAAGCCTACACCGACTCACTGCCCGGGCTGCTGGCGGTAGAGGATGTGGTACGCGCCACCCTGTTTGCCTTGAGCGCCCCGATGGGAACCAACGTTGCCCAGGTCGTCATCGCACCGACGCGAGAAGTATTTTAGGAGAGATCGCCATGTCGACCCAGTTTCCGGATTGGACGCCAAGCGGGATCATCCCCGCGGTTCTTCTACCCTTCGACGCGGAACTCAAGATCGATGAAGACTCATTCCGAGGGCATTTGAGGGATGTGACATCGGTCGACGGGATTTCGGCCATCACCTTGAACGCACACTCGACGGAAGTCCATGCCTGTACGCTCGACGAGCAACGCCGGGTACTCTCGATCGGCCTCGAAGAAGCGGGGGATCGGTTGCCCGTCATATCCGGCGTCTACGCGGACGGCAGTGCCGAAGCCGCCCGTATCGCCCGAATGGCAACCGAGCGCGGGGCTTCGGCCCTGCTGGTCTTTCCGTCCTACACGCTGGCGATGGACGGATACATGCGGCCCGAAATGGCCATCGCCCATTTCCAGCATATTGCTGACGCATCAGATTTGCCGATCATTCTCTTCAACTACCCCTTGTCCAGCAATGTCGGCTACACCTTCGAAACCCTTTTGGCGATCTTCGAGAAGGTCCCGTCCGTATGCGCGATGAAGGATTGGTGCAATGACGGGCGCCTCCATGAACGTCACGTCCGGACCTTCCAGAGCCTCCCGCGTCCGGTCAACGTTCTTTCAACGCACAGCGCCTGGTTGATGTCGTCGCTGGTCATGGGCTGCGCGGGCGCCTTGTCGGGCGCCGGAAGCGTCATCGCCGATCTCCAGGTTGCGCTTTTTTCGGCGATCCAGAAGAGAGATCTCGCCCGCGCGATGAGGGTCAACGATCGCATCTACCCCTTGGCCCAGGCGTTCTACGCACCGCCGTTCCTCGACATGCACAACCGGATGAAGGAACTCCTCGTCATTCTGGGCAAGCTGCCTTGTGCCGCTGTCAGGCCGCCTCTGTCGAAGCTGTCCGAGAGCGAGATCAACCGATTGAGGGCGGCCGCGAGGGACGCCGGCATTTTGGCTAAATAGGCTCGATCCGGACACTGGTCCGCCAAGAGCAAACGCATGATTTGCCGCGTTAGGAACGGGAGGTGACGCGATGACTTTCTTGCTTGAACCCGAACGAAAAACGCCGGTCGTCAATGAGGTCGACGTCTTGATCTGCGGGGGCGGTTTCGCCGGCGTCGCCGCCGCCGTGGCGGCGGCCCGCAACGGCGCTTCGGTCATGCTGATCGAGCGATACGGTTTCCTGGGCGGGCTGGCGACGGCCGCCCTGGTCATTACGACGCCGCCGCTGAACAACGGTATCAACCGCGAAATCGCGCGCCGCTTGAAGGATTGGGACAGTTACGCGCCGACCCCGGATTCCGACGCCGCCGACGATTCCGATGACGTCGATGGCCTTGCCGGCCTACTCCCCTTCGATCCCGAGACGGTGAAGTTCGAGTTCGTCCGCATGTTGCAGGAGAGCGGTGTCGAGATCCTTTTCCATTCCTACATCGCCGGCGTCGTGATGGACGGCCGGCGGATCGATGCCGTTCTGATCGAGAACAAGGCCGGCAGAAGCGCCATCAAGGCGAAAATGATCGTCGATTCCACCGGAGACGCCGATATCGCCACCCATTCCGGGGCCCCTGTGCAAGAGGTCGAGCGGCCCATCTCCATGATGTTCAACATGGCCGACGTCGATACCGACCGCGCCCTTGAACACCTGCACAGCTGGAATGCTCTTAAGGGCGTGATCCGAAAGGCGATCGCTGACGGTGACCTTACCTTCGACCTTGGCGTCGATCCCGATTTTGGCGCCCCCGGAATCTATGCGGCCAATCTCGTCCACAAGGGTCAGATCGGTGTTTGGGGCGGCATGATGTATTCAAACCGAATCCTCGATCCCATGGAGAGAACGCGTGCCGAAACCGTGACCCGCGACCACGCCTTTCGCTTGGCTGTCTACTTGCGAAAGACGATTCCGGGGTTCGAGAATGCGCGTCTGGAACAGATGTCGACGGAGGTGGGTATTCGCGCGACGCGCAACATCGAAGGCGAATATACCCCGTCCAAGCAAGAGGTCGTCCGTGGCGACTTCACCGATACGGTGGTCAGACCGTACCTTGGGAAAAACCTCGCGCTTCCGTTCCGCTCCCTGCTCGCCAAGGAGGTCGACAATCTTCTCGTGGCCGGACGTTGCATTTCGGCCGCCGATGAGATCATGGGCCGGTTGCGGCTGATCCCCGTTTGCTCGGCCACCGGTGAAGCGGCCGGCGTGGCCGCCGCCATGGCTGCCGATCAGGACGTGGCGGCACGCGACGTCGATTCCGGAGCGCTCAAGGAAACGCTTGAGCGGCAAGGCGTCGTTTTTTGAGGGGCACTTCAGGGCAGCACGGCACGGGCCGTGATGGCAAGGCTACGACCGTCAACCGGGAAAAAAAGACATCTCGGCCACAACCCATCATCCGCGGCCGCCAGTCAGGAGTTCCGGCAGCCACAGAGCGACACCCGGCACGGTCACGGCCAGCAGGACAACCAACAAAAACAGGCCAATAAACGGCAGAACCTCGTAGAACGCCTTGAGCACGGGGATCTTCCCAATCCGCGAAGAGAGCAAAAGGCACAACCCGAACGGCGGCGTGATCAGGCCGAGCGAGGCCATCATCACAATCACGATCCCAAGCTGCAATGGGGGCACGCCAACGGCATCGGCCGCGGCGCGCGCGACCGGCAGGAAGATGATCATCGCCGGCACCCCATCGATGAACATGCCGATCACGAGAAAGAGCAGCGAGACCCCCACGAGCACCAGCCACGGCTCGCCGCCAAACGCCATCAGAAGTCCGACCACCAGTTCGGGAACCTTGAGAAAGGCGACGAGCCAGCCGAAAAGGGTGGCGGCGGCGATCGCGAAAAGAGGAAGGCCGACGATTTCCATGGCCTCCTTGAGCACGGTAGCCAGATTTTGCAGCCGCAGCGTGCGGTAAACGAGGGTCTGCAAAATCAGCACATAGGCGACCGCGATCACTCCCGCCTCTGTCGGCGTGAAGAAGCCTCCGACAATGCCTCCGATGATGATGGCCGGCGCCCCCAGGGGAAGCGCCGCGCCAACGGCACTGCGGAAGATCACCGAAAGCGGTGGACGCTTGCCTGCCGGATAGCCGCGGCGGCGCGCCAGGAAATAGGCATATGCGATCTGCGAAAGACCGA
This sequence comes from Rhodospirillales bacterium, assembly GCA_028281785.1. Classification (GTDB taxonomy): domain Bacteria; phylum Pseudomonadota; class Alphaproteobacteria; order Rhodospirillales; family Shumkoniaceae; genus JANQJG01. Next base: position 13,457 of record JANQJG010000056.1, on the reverse strand, counting down.
TGAGCACGCCGGGGATCACGCCGGCCAAGAAAAGGTCGCCAATGGAAAGGCCCGTAAGTGCGCCGTATACGACCATTAAAATACTGGGTGGGATGATGGTTCCCATGGTTGATGACGCGGCCGTGATGGCGACGGCAAAGGGCCGGTCGTAGCCGTCGCGCTCCATGGCCGGGATGAGTATTGACCCCACCGCGGCCGTGTCCGCAGTGCTCGAGCCGGATACACCGGCGAACAGCATGCTTGTGGCAACATTGACATGCGCGAGGCCGCCGCGAATAGAGATGAGAAGTGCATTCGCGAATTGGATCAGACGGTCGGTGACACCACCGCAACCCATCAGATAACCGCACAAAATGAAAAACGGGATGGCAAGCAACGGATAATACGACAGCGAGGCGTACATTCGTTCGACGATCAGGATGATCGGCTTGTCGATGTAAAGAATCGTGATCAGCGAAGAAGCGACCAGCGAAAAGGCAATCGGGACGCGCAGAAACAGCAACACGAAAAAGCTGCCGAACAAAACGATCGTGCTCGCCGTCTCAGCGGTCATCACACCCAACGCCAATTCGTTTGATCACCCGCTCGGCCTCGAACAGGATCATAAGTGTTCCCGACAATGGCATGATCGCCGCGAAGTATCCGATGGGCAGGCCCAGGGAGTAGGAAAAGCGGCGCATGGCCTGTTCCGCATACGGCACGCCCCAGAACAGAAGGATCACGCCAACGGCCACAACGACCGAACTCGCAAGGTAACCGGTGAAGCGGTACAGCTTTGCGTTTGGCGAGGAAGCCAGTTGCATGACATCGACGACGAAATGCTCGCCGTAGCGCACGCCGATCGCGGCGCTGAGGAACGCCAGCCAGACGAAACAAAACAACGCGACGTCCGAAGCCCAGATCAAGGTGAGATGCAGGACTTCCCGCGCCACCACATCGGCGAATACGACCGCGGTCAGCGCGACCAGGACGGCGCAAGCGCCGATTACGGCAACACGTTCCAGCGTTGCATTGATCTGCTTGAATCCCCGAACGAAAAGAACGGAGTACCGAACCATAACTTCATTCTTTTGCTGGTTCTAAAAGCCTCTTTGAGACGCCGCACGGGGCCGGCCCCCAAGGCTTGGTGGGTCCGGCCCCTTCCTTCGCGGCGTGGGCGGGCAAAGTAGCCGTCTTATCCGACCTCTCTACTTTTTTGCCAGATCGCGAATGGCGTTCAGAAGCGCCTGGGCCCCAACCCGTTCGGCGATTTCATCCTGCAGCGGCAGGATCGGCGCGCGAAACGATTCCGTATCTACCGCATCGACGATTTTCGCACCGCCGGCCTTCATCTTCTCCACGGCGCGCGCGCCATATTCCGCGCCGAGGCCAAGAGCATACTGTCCCGACTCCTCAAGGGCTTTTTGCACGGCGGGCTTGAGATCATCCGGGATCTTCTCCCAAGCCTTGTCGCCCATGACAACCAAGGCAACATAGAAAGAGTGCTTGGTTGGCGTGATGAAGGGCAGAACCTCGTGAATGCCGTAATTGGACATGATATCGGGGCTGTTCTCCACCGCGTTCACGACGCCTTGCCGTGCCGCGGTATACACGTCCGGCATCGGCATGCTGACCGGGAATGCACCGTAGGTCGACCATACCCGTGCCTCGGTCGGGTTGGCCTGAACCCGCATGCGAAGTTTCAGGCCGCGAAAGTCTTCGACATTGCTGATGGGGCCTTTGGAATTGGCGACCCAACGGCTGCCGATGGTCGTTGGCGCAACGACTTTAAGGCCGAGGCCCTTTTCGTCGGTATACCTCTGGATCAGGCGCCAAGCCTCCGCATCCGGGGCCATGCTCTTGAGATAGGTATCACGGTCCGGGAAGATATAGGGGACACTCAGCAACTGCAGCTCGGGGACGAAACTGGCGAAGTTCGCCCCGCCAACGATCGCGAGATCCACCGATCCGGCACGTGCGCCCTCGACCATGCTGATCTCGGTCCCGAGCTGCTGATCCGGGTAAACCTCGATCTTGATCTTGCCATCCGTTCGTCCCGGCATCTCCCGGGCCAGCCAGGCAAGATGCTCGTAATAAATGGTGCCCTTCGTGGCTTCCGTTCCTGCTGACAAGGTTATCGGCGTCTGCGTGAAGCCCACATCCGGTGCCAAAGCCCACGCCGCAACCGCGCCAACCGCGACCGCTGTCAGAAGGCGTGTCCCGGGTTTGATTGTCTCGCCTGTTCTCACGGCAACCTCCCTCTTCCTACTACATTCTCGATGGGGCGGGCTTCTACGTCCCTGAGGCCCAAAAATCTGTCGGCGAAGCGTTTTGATATTTTTCTGAAAGCACTTTCTTAATTGGGATATCCATAATGTCATATTTTGTCAATATTTTTTGATTCTCCGCCCTTCGATGTCCGCATTTGTGAGAAAGCACTTCCAAGCAACCGCCCCTCGTCGGCGTTGTCACACGAACTTCAACAGCTCTGGGCCGGGACGCCCGGGAGCCGAGATCATGGCGCCATGCCCGCGCTTTGCCAGGCCTCGCACGACTTGGTTTGAAGCTCCTTCATGGATCGATCGAGAAGCCGATGGTAGTCGTTGGAGCAATGGGCTCGCGGAAAGATGTTGAGGAAGCGCTGCGCGGTTCCAAGCGACTTGTGTTTAGCCCTGGAGATTGGGGGTCGGTCTGTTCTCGAGATTGGCAGGAGCCACGATGGGCCAGGTCCGACACGGTTGTGCAGGCACGACAAAGCCTTCCGTCGGAATCTCCTGTTACGTCAGTGGGTCAAGCGGCGTTCTAAGTCCTCCACCGCCGTTTGGCCCACATGCGGGGTTATGTCCAAGGAGTAATCCCAATAGCTCCCGTGTTCGAGGGTCCGGATTTCGCCGCGGGCTTTCCAATCTTCACGGCTCCCGCCGTGAACTGTCGCCGGCTCCATGGCGACGACGTAGTTCCCTTCTTGGAGATTCTGCCATTGGAACAGCGCGGGCATGCTTCGTTGGTCCCAAGCAATCTCCAACGCGATTCCGCGCGCGCCGGTCGGATGCTCGAACCCGGTGTTGACCAACGCCGCGCGCGCCGTCCCGTCGGGCTCCGCCACGACCCGGTGCTCGTAGACCTGCTGATAGAAACGCGACTGCGGCTCTCCCTGTCGGATCGGTCCGAATTCGGTGGCGTCGGGATCATGGACGGTGAACGGGGTGGCCTCGATCGGCGCCACCAGGCGGGTGGAGTCATCGACCACCGGCCAGCCTATGTTGACGTGATACAGAAGCAGATGGGGGGTGGGGTAGAAACCCAGGTTGCGGACGCGGTCGCGAAAGCGAACCGTATCGGTGCCCACCTCGACCTCGATCCGCCGTTCGAGGACAAGGTTCTCTGCATACATGGCCGCCTGCCTGATCTCGCCCTCGGCGTACAGGAAGCAGCGGTCGTCCTCCCACCGCTCGCCGTAGGCGGTAAGACGCGCCGGCAAATAGCTGACGCGGCCGTGCAGGCCATGAAAAACGCGCTTTCGGTCAGGGTAGCAGTAGTGCTCGGCCGTGTCCTCTGTCGCGGCCATGATGTGGTCCAGTCCGCAGGTGTTCATCATGCCGGAGAAGGAACGCATCCAGCCGAGGCCGTCTTCGGCGTCGATTTCGTGCAGCCAGGGATGCCGGAAACCGGCCGGCGAATGCCATCCGACGGGCACGCCGTGATAGGTCATGCCACCGAGATCCAGCGCCCGGTCGACGAGAACATCAAAACTCAGGCCCGAACCCGTGCGAAACCTGAGCAATCGAAGGGCCCGCTCGCGTCCGTCCTGGTGGCAAAGGAGTTCAACCCCAAAGACCTGCGAAAACTCGCCAACCCGCCGTGCAAGCTCGCGCCGCGAGAACGACCGTCCAAAAAGCTTCGGCACTTCCGTGATTCCTCTGCCTTGTTCGTTGGCCTGCTTCAACTTCTCCGGCCGCTCGGGAAGCGTTGGCGGGACCGCATCGCCCGCCTGTCGCCACGCTCCTTACCCCGTGTGGTCGGCCCGCTCCTCCGTTCTCCCCCAACGGGTCAGAACTTCGATCAACCCCGACCAAGGACGCTCTAGGCTACCCCGGTGAACCGTTTGAGCCGCTCGCTGACGAAGTCGACCATCTTCTGGGTGACCTCACTGAATTGGCGGGCCGTCTCAACGAGCGCTGAATGGGTGTTGAACTCCTCGGGCGTATAGCCGTCCTCGGCGTAGCCGCGGGCGAAGTAGGGAATCCTCATCAGCTTGTCCTTGACGTCGCCGGGGATCGGGGTGTCGATCTGGTTCTGAAACTCGACGTGGTCGAGCTTCGTAAGCATCTCCTCCAGGTAGGACGGCGGGCAGGTATAGACGATATCGGCGCCGGCCGACTTCTCGATGTGCCAGGAGCGCGGCTTCCCATCGATAGTGGGGCTCGTGCGCATGGAGCACAGCAGCATCTTGCCGGGATACTCCGGGTTCTCCCTGACAAGCCGGCAAGCCTTCTTGAAGATGGCGATCTCGGCCCAGCGGGTGTCTTCCTCGCTCAGCTGGAGTCCGCTCTCCTCGGCTTCCCTGGCGAGGTCGCCGAGGGTTCCGTAGCGGGCGCTCATGGCCGTGATCACCGAGCGCCACCTGCTCAGATCGACTCCGTTCGCGGTCGCCTCGGCCATGCCCGCAACCACCGCGTTCATGCACGCCACGAATTGCGGGATGACAAAGGACAAGGTGTTGTTTGTGGCGATGCCCTTCGAGGTCAGGATGCGGATCGCCTCGTAGCCCTCGGCCGTGCCCGGGCATTTCACCATCACGTTGGGCGAAAGCGCGTACAGATCGATGCCCTGGGCGACCATCTTTTTCACGTCGTGGCGGATTCGTGGATCGGTTTGACCCGAGATGAACCCGAGTTTTCCGCCGCTCGCCTCGAACATCGGCATGTAGGTCTGGGCACCCCTACGCACGATCTCCTTGTAGGTATCCCAGAACATCGTTTCGACGTCTTCGCACCTGGTTTCCTCGATCCGCTCGTCGATCCACTTTGTCCAGTAGCCGGGGTCGTCCTGGATGGCCGCGTACGACAATGGGGGATTGGTCGTCACCCCGCGGAAAAGATTATCCGTCGGCGCGTTCTTGTCGCTGAACAGACGGTCGAGGCGCGCCGCCATCTCGCCTCTGTCCTGCGCGAGACCCATCATCCTCTTGCGCCAGTTTGGAAACACCAGCGGCGAGGAATCCCACCAGATCTCCGCGTCCATGTTCACGTCCCAGAGTCTCTCGACCGCACTCTTCCGGGTCATTCCCACTCTCCTCCCAGCGTGTCCCAGGGCGGCGCCCTTCATCGACGACGGATCGCGGTACTCCTGCGCGCAGACCTCCATCCACCCGCGCTTGGTGCCTATGCGGCTCCCGTGGCGTGTCTCACCCGGGAAACATTGGGCTTGCCGTCGGTCAGTCCGTAGAACGTTGTGGCATTGGCGCCGAAAACCCGCGACTCGGCGGCCGATCCGTTCAGTCCCAGGAGTGATTCGAGCGCTCCCTTCACACTCGCGTAATCTGCGGCCAGCAGGCACACCGGCCAATCGGAACCGAACATCACGCGATCCTCGCCGAAGCACTCCATCACGAATTCGACATAAGGTCTCAGGTCATCCAGCGTCCATTTCGCCCAGTCGGCCTCCGTCACCATCCCGGAAAGCTTGCACCACACGTTCGGTCGTTCGGCGATCTCCTTGAGGCGCGCGGCCCAAGGTTCGAATACGCCCTCGGCCATACGCGGTTTGGCGATGTGGTCGACCACGAAACGCATTTCCGGGTGAGCGTCGACGGCCTTGAGGCAAGCCGGCAGTTCACGTTCGCGAGGCAGCAGATCATACGCTAGACCAGCCTTTCCGACTTCGCCGATCCCGCGGACGACGTCGTCGCGGGCGATCCAATCGGGATCTTCCTCGTCGTGGACCTGGTGCCGGATACCGACCAGCCATTCGCCGTTCGCGCCTTCCCGGATCTCCACCAGTTTGTCGCCGACCGCCGGCTCCGTGAGGTCGATCCAGCCGACGACGCCGGCGACGAAATCTGTCGCCGCCGCAATGGCCAGGAACTCTTGATTTTCGGCGAGATCCGAGCGGGTCTGGACGACGACGGTGCGATCAACGCCGCTTTCGCGCAAAATGGGCCGCAACTCCTCCGGTCCGATCGGGCGGCGGATGGCCGCCAGCTCATCGGTCATCCAGGGATACTCGGCGCGGGTGGGGTCCCAGAAATGCTGATGGGAATCGACAACGAGGTGTGTGGTCATGCTGCGCCCTCCTTGTTGGTCGGCACCGGGGCTTCTTCAGCCAGCAGGCCCTCGGCTTTGAGGTCCGCCCAAAGGTCATCCGGAATCGAAAGGCGGAAAAGTCGCTCGTTTTCCTTGAACTCCTCGGCGGAGCGGACGCCGGTGAGGACCGTGGCCACGGCCGGATGTCCAAGCGGGAATTGAATGGCCGCGGCCTTCAGCGGAATGCCGTGGCGCAGGCACGTCTTTTCAATCGCGAGGGCACGGTCGATCAGGTCCTTTGGCGCCGCCACGTAGTTGAAGGTGATGCCTGGACGCGGATCGGCCAGCAGGCCGCTGTTGTAGACGCCGCCGATGATCACCGAGACGCCGTTCCTCTGGCACTTGGGCAAGAATTCGGGAAGCGAAGTCTGGTCCAACAGCGTGTAGCGGCCGGCCAGCAGGAAGCAGTCGAAATCCCCGTAGTCCATGAATCGCGCGGGCATCTCCCACTGGTTCATGCCGGCGGAAACCGCCCGGATGGTCCCTTCGCTGCGGAGCTTGTCGAGGGCCTTGTAGGCGCCCTCGACGGCTTCGTCGAAATGGTCGTCGGGATCGTGAATATGCAGGATGTCGACGCGGTCGAGGTCGAGGCGCTCGAGACTTTCCTCCAGCGAGCGCATGACCCCGTCATAGCCGTAGTCCAACACGCAGCACATCTCGTCGTTGGCGAGGTAGAAGGACTGGTTGTTGCCGAATACCTCCGTTCCGGTGCGTTTGCCCGGGCGGATGAGGCGGCCCACCTTGGTCGAAACCACGTAGTCGTCACGCGCGCGCCCCGCGAGCCCCCGGCCCGTTCGCTGCTCGGCCAGTCCATACCCATAGAAGGGCGCGGTATCGATGTAGCGGATGCCGGCTGAAAAAGCGGCGTCGATGGCCGCCGCCGCGTCCGCTTCTGGAACGACATCCAAGAGATTGCCAATTGGGGCGGTGCCGATGCTCAAACGCGTGACCGTCAGGCCGGTCTTGGCAAGCGGCACTCGAGCGGTTGGATCTGCCATGGCTTATGCTCCCTTCAGGGCCGGCGCGCCATCGGCCCGCCCCACGACCACATCCGCCTCATGAATGCAGCCCATGATGCGTCGGCTCATCTGTTCGTAGTTGTAGGTGTTCTGAAGATTCCCGATGATTCGGAAGTCCCGCATGACCACGACCCGATCCGCCAGCAGGACCATTTCGGCAAGATCGCTGGTGATCAGCACGATCGCCGCCCCCTGCTCGGCCAGATCCCACACCAGACGATGCAGGTATCCCTTGGTGCGAATGTCGATGCCGACGGTCGGTTCGTCGACGATCAGGATCTCGGCCTCCGCGGCCAGCCACTTGGCGACGCTGACCTTCTGCTGGTTGCCGCCCGACAGATTGGCGACGTCCTGCTCCAGCGACGGCGTGCGCACGTCGAGCTTCTGCACGAAGGAGATGATCGCGTCGCGCTCCTGGCGGTCGGAGAACAGGTTCAGGAATTTGCCGAGCCGGTGCCAGACGGTGATGGCCGTGTTCTTCGCCACGGAATGAAGGAGAATCAGGCCTTCCTGCTTGCGGTCCTCGGAAACGTAGCCAATGCGCCACCGCCGCAGGGCATCCTGGACGTTCCGGACGGTTGCCCGCTCGCCAGATACGAACACTTCGCCGCCAGTCACACGCTCGGCACCGATCACCGCCTTGGCGAGCTCACTGCGGCCGGCGCCGACCAATCCGTAGAGACCGACGACCTCCCCCTTGTGGACCTTCAGGTCGATGTCTTGGTGCCCGGCGGCTGTCGAAACGCCCTTGAGCTCAAACATGACCTTGCCGATGCTCGCATGGCGTTCGCCGATGTCACCAAGCGCGTCTTCGCGGCCGACCATGTGCGCGACCACCCTCTGCTTGTCGAGATCTTCGATCGGAACGCCAGCGCAGGCGTTGCGGCCGTCGCGCAGGATGGTTACCCGGTCGCAGAGCTCGAAGACTTCTTCCAGCTTGTGACTGACGAAAAGGATGGCAACGCCGTCACCCTTCAACCGGCGGAGAAGATCGAAGAGAACCTTGATCTCGTTCTCGGTGATCGAGGCCGTTGGTTCGTCGAGCAGGAGAATCCGACTCTGTTGCGATAGCGCCCGGGCGATCTCGACCAACTGCATCTGGGCGACCGACAGCCGGTTCACCGGGACGTCGGGATCGATGTTCAGGTCGAGCGCACCCAGCCAATGCTTGGCTTGGCGGTTCATCTCGCCCCGATCGATCAGCCGCCATTTAGTCGGCAATTGCTCGATCATGATGTTCTCGGCTACCGAGTATCGGGGGATGAGATTCCGCTCCTGATGGACGACACCGATCCCCGCGGCGAAGGCGTCCCGCGGCGACGAAAAGTCAACGGAGCTGCCCATGACGCTGACACTGCCCTCGTCAGGACGATAGACGCCGGTGACGATCTTGATCAGCGTGCTCTTGCCGGCCCCATTCTCGCCGAGAAGGGCATGGATCTCGCCGGATTTGAGTTCCAAATCAACATTGGCGAGCGCCTTGACGCCGGGGAAGATCTTGGTGGCTTTTTCGACGAGAAGCGCGCTTGCCGTCATGACGCGTTCTCCCGCGCCGCGGTCACCTTCTCGGCGCTCACCGCCCGCCACCGGTTGAACATGACGGCAGCCAGGATGAGCACTCCGAGGAAGAACTGGACGTAGTAGGGGTCGGTGCGGGCCAGCAACAGGCCGTTTTCCAACAGCACGATCAGCACCACCGCAACCATTGTTCCGATGACGGAGACGCGACCGCCCGAGAGGATGGCGCCGCCGATGACCGGCGCGGCGAAGGAGGGCAGCAGCCAATCAACGCCGATGGTGGGCTCCGCCGTCCCCAGACGGGCGACAGCGACCATGCCGGCGAACCCCGCCAGGGCGCCAGAGACCGTGTGGGCGAGGATCACGCTGCGGCGGATAGAAATGCCCGAAAGGGCTGCCGCCGACGGGTTGCCGCCGGTCGCCAGGATGTAGCGGCCAGCGCGGGTACGGAAGAGAAACAGGCCGACCAGGGCAGCTGCCACAAGGGGGATGACCAGGATGTTCGGAACCGGGCCGATCTTTCCGTCGTACGTGTCCAGCAACACCTGCGGCATGTTGTAGAAGGGAATGGATTCGGTGATGCCATAGTTGAGACCGGTATAGACGGAAAGCATCGCCAGCGTGACGACGAAACCGTTGATGCCCGAATAGGCGATGATCGCTCCGTTCAGCCAGCCGGTCAGGATGCCCACGGCGGCCCCGATCAGCATCGCCAAGGGCACGGGCACGCCATAGACCTCCATCATGCCGCCGAAAAGAATGGCGACGAGGCCGCCAATGGCGCCCACGGCCAGGTTCATTTGGCCGACAGCGATGACGACCATCTGCGCCAAGGCGAAGACGCTGGTGACCGACAGGATCCTGAGCATAACGAACAGGTTGTATTCGGTCAGAAACGCCGGCGCGATCAGCGACAGGGCGACGATGGAAAAGAGCGTGATTCCGGCCAGCGGCGCCCATTCGGCGCGGATCAGATAGCGACTGACGTGGGACCAAGTCATCGCTTCAACCCCGCGCGCTGAACGTAGACGCTTCGCCACCTGTCGAGAGCGACGGCGACGAGAAGCGTTAGTCCCAGAAAGAATTGAACCCAGAAGCTGCCGACCTCCAGCAGGACGAGGCCGTTTTGCAGCACCGTTACCAGCACCGCGCCAAGGAAGGTTCCGACGACGGAGACGACACCTCCGGACAGCAGCGTTCCGCCCAGTAGAGGTGCCAGGAAGGATGGCAGCAGCCAGTCCTGCCCGACCGACGGCAGCGCCGCGGCGAGCCGCGCCGTCACCATGACGCCGGCAACGCCGGCACAGAGGCCCGACAGCATATGGGCGATGACGATGACCCGGTCGACCGGTGTGCCGGAAAGCTTGGCCGCGACCGGGTTCGCCCCGGCCGCCAAGATCTGCCGGCCGATCAACGAATACTTGAACAAAACGAAAAGCGACGCCCCGACGACGAAGGTGACCAGCAGCAGGGCAGAGTAGGAACCGTACCGGGCCTTGCCCAGGGCGTTGAAGGCGTCAGGCAACTCCCGAAACGCCTCGGCATGGGTCAGGATGAGCATGGCGCCGAAATAAAGGCTGGCAGTCGCCAGGGTAATCACGAAGCTGTGGATTCCCGTCCGCACCACCAGGATGCCGTTCAGCCAGCCGAGGATCGCGCCAACGGCGAGGCCGCCAAGAATGGAGACGACGATCGGCAGGCCCAGCCCTTCCAGCAGGTAGCCGGTAAACATGATGGAGCAGACGCCGATGGAGCCAACGGCAAGATTCATGCCGCCGGTGGCCAGCACGACCATCATGGCGAAGCCGATGACGGTATCGATGGCCAGGTTCCGTGTCAGCGTGAACAAGTTGAACGGAGACAGGAAACCCGGGGCGAGGCTGGCCACGATCGTGACGAGCACCAAAATGACGATGGCCAAACCGGCGACGTTGGCCGCTCGGACGAGAATGGGCAGCAACTCGACCTGCGTTTTCAACCGTTCAGCCGGTGAGATGGTCTCGGACATCAAAAATACCTGCGAGTCTTACGAGATGGGTCTCGTCCGTTCACGCGCCTGAACGGACGAGCCCACCGGGATCACGGATTACTTGCAGACCAGGTATTTTTCCTCGAACGAGCCAATGATGTCGCTGGCGATCTTCTTCAGTTCGTCCTTGTAGGTATCGATGTTACCGGCGTGGATAAGGAGAGTACCGGAGTCGATAAACGTCTTGTTTTGGGGAGTTTCCTGGAACTCCGCACCTTCCTTGATGTCGCAACCTTCAAGGAAACGCTTGAGCACGAAGGCGGCAATGTAGCCCTGGCCGTAGGGGTTTTGAGCCATCGTGCCCTGGAGAAAGCCGTCCTTGATGGCGTCAAGGACGACGGGGTCGTCGTCGATCCCGATCATCTTGATCCGCTTGTCGCCGATGTTCCGCAGCGAACGGGCAGCGACGACCGAGGAGACATAGCCGGTGGAGATGATGCCGTCGACCTCGGCGCCCTTGGCCGCAAGCAGGCCGTTGATCCTCTGGTCTCCGGTTTCCTGGCTGTCGGTGTCGGTCAGGTGTTGATAGATCTTGACGTCCGGGCCGGCTTCTTCCGCGGCCTTGTCGATGGCCGCAATCCGCAGTTGCGTGTTGGGGTCGACCAGCCGGCTGCCGGTATGCAGGATGTTGCCCTTGCCGCCCATCTCCTTGATCAGAGCCTTGGTGCCCAGATAAGCCGAACGGTAAACGTCGGTAGCCAGGCAGAATTTGGCGGGGCTGGGGCTCTGGGTGCAGCCGCCGATAGCAACCGACGGCACGCCGAAATTCGCCAGCTCTCCCAGAGTGGCGTTGGTTCCAGTGGCATCGCCGGGGAATACGCCGAAGGCATTGTAGCCCTGCGCGGCCAGGCTTTCGATCAGCTTGTTCTGGAGGTCCAGCTTCCATTCCTGCGGGACCTTGTAGTCCGCCGCCGCCAGATTGAAGTCCTTCTTGGCATCTGCGGCCGACTGCTCCCAGGGGGCGAAGAAGGGGTGCGGGCCGCCGGGAACGAGGGCTACCCTGACGTCGGTAGCCTGGGCGAACGATATACCGAGCGTGCCGATTCCGAGGATAGCGGCCGCGACGGTTGTGACGGTTTTTGTCTTGTTCAACATCGGTGTTGTCTCCCTGGCAGAGTAAAACCACACGAATCCCGGAGGCGCCTGTGGGGTCGGCGCCTGAGGCATCGCGACGCGCGACGCCGATCCTTCATGTCACCATTACCGAAAATATTGCACACATTGATTACAATGTGAACACATAAAATGAACAGCGATATCAATATGTCAACATGCAGGCGCTGTGCAGCGCGCACGGACAGCTGAACACTCACCGAAAGAGAGCTAAACCTTTGTCTATTCCTTGTATCTGGTTTTCACGCGCGCCGAAGAGGCCGTCTCCCCCGGACGGTCGGCTCTCGGTCGCGAGTTTGATCGGCGGGTGCGCCTAGGGCATTGTCGGACCCAATGGAAACATTCTGAACGTCAACAGGCCCTAGGCCCGCCAATCAACGCCCCCGAGCTGTTCCGAAAGCCGCGCGACGACCTTCAGGGCGCGGTCCCTGAGCTCGTCCAGTTTCTCGTAGGTGAAACGCGTACTGGGTCCCGAAAAGTTGATCCCGCCTTTGACCTTGCCGCCACTTTCGAAAATCGGAACCGCGATGCAGCGCATCTCGTCGGCGAACTCGCCATCATCGATCGCGTACCCCTGGGATCGGATCCGCTTCAGCTCCGCGCGGAAAACCTCTGGGTCGGTGATTGTATTCTTGGCGACCAGCGGAAGCCCATGGTCGATCAGGTCCTCGATGAACGCTCGGCTCTGGTAAGCGACAAGCACCTTGCCGATCGACGTGCAATGCGCGGCGGCCCGGTCGCCTACCTGGAAATCGACGGAGACCAGCTGCGAGCCCTTGGCCCGCATGATGATCACGGTTTCGTGGCCTTCGAGAACGGAGTAGTTGACGGTTTCGTTGGTCTTTGCCGCCAATTCGCGGAGGGCCAGCCGAATGAGCTCGTTCTGCTCGTCCTCCGCCAACAGGTTGCGGCCCAGAGAAATGACCTTGTAGCTCAGTTTGAATCTTTTGCCGGTTTCGTCCCGGACCACATAACCCGCGTCCTCGAGAGTCGCCAGCATGCGATAGGTGGTGCTGCGGTCGGCGCCGATGTCTTGAGCAACGTCAGCAGCCGAAACCGCCTCCCGGGTCTCCCCGACGACCTCCAGGACTTTGAGCGCCCGAAGCACGGTTGAGCTTTTGCTGACGCTGCTGATCGTCACGCTTTTTCCTCCAAAGATAAATCCCCCTCGATCTTATTGGCATAGAATATTTGAACGCAATGCAATATTTTGAACAAGGCGTCAATCGTTTCGGTGCGTCCCTCGCTGGGCAAAATCCCCCTCAGCCGGGAAGAAAGTCAGGTTGCTCTCTATGACGGACTTCGCATTTCCTCAAAAGATCATTTATTATCAAAATACAAGCATAAGAACACCGCAGAGAAAGCCGATCTCGCGATCACGCTTCGTCGCCGTTGTCCAATATGGCCGCACTGACCGACTCGCGACTTGAATGTTCATTATATTATATATTAGTTCAATTTATGATCTATTCCAAATCCTGCAAGGCGCATCTG
>JANQJG010000038.1 GCA_028281785.1 Rhodospirillales bacterium | reverse complement strand
ACACCGGGTCGTCGGCCCTCGTGCTTCGACGAAGCTCAGCATGAGGGCCTCATCCTGAGCAACGTCGAAGGAGAGGCCCGAGTCCATTCAAGCGCTCGCTGGTATAAAAGCGTCCCGGCTCGGCCGTCGGACGTGGGAGCCGAAGCCCTCGCGAATCAGGGGGCGAACAAGCGATAGGAGGGAACAAATGACTGAAGCGCTGGTTCTTCACGAAGATCGGCTTTTCCCCACCGACCCCGGCATGCGGGGCATCGCGCGGCGGCTCTATGCCGAAGTCAAGGATCTGCCGATCATCAGCCCGCATGGGCATACCAACCCCCAATGGTTCGCGGAGGATCTGCCCTTTCCCGATCCGGCCACGCTTCTGATCATTCCCGACCACTACATCTTCCGCATGCTCTTCAGCCAGGGCGTGCCCCTGGAGGACTTGGGAATTCCAAGGCGCGACGGCGGCGCGGTCGAAACCGACGCGCGCAAGATCTGGCGCTGCTTTGCAGAGCGTTATCACCTGTTTCGCGGAACGCCGACGCGCATGTGGCTCGACCACGCCCTGCGTTTCGTTTTCGGCGTCGAGAAACGGCTGACCGAAGAGACCGCGGATCGGATCTTCGATCACATTCAGGAGTGCCTGAACAAACCGGAATTCCGCCCGCGCGCGCTCTTTGACCGGTTCAACGTCGAGGTCCTGGCGACGACGGAATCGCCGCTCGACGATCTGCGCCACCATGCCAAGATCCGTGACGGCGACTGGAATGCGCGGATCGTCTCGGCGTTTCGGCCCGATCCGGTCGTGGACCCGGATTTCGAAGGTTTCGCCGGGAATGTGGCCGCGCTGGGGGGTATGACCGGCGAGGACACCGCTTCCTGGTCGGGCTATCTGGCCGCGCTCGCCGCCCGCCGCCAGGCCTTCAAGGCGCTGGGCTGCACCTCCACCGACCACGGCCATCCCACGGCAACGACCTGCGATCTGGATCGCGCCGCATGCGAGGGACTCCTCGCGAAGGCTCTGGCCGGCAAATGCACGGCGGAGGAGGCGGAGCGGTTTCGCGGGCAGATGCTGACAGAGATGGCGCGGATGAGCCTGGAGGACGGCCTGGTGATGCAGATCCACCCCGGCTCCTTCCGCAACCACAACCGTCGGATCTTCGAGTCGTTCGGCCGCGACATGGGCGCCGATATCCCGACGCGTACGGAATTCGTGCATGCCTTGAAGCCGATGCTCGACCGCTTCGGCAACGAGCCCGATCTGACGGTCATTCTGTTCATGATCGACGAAAGCAGCCAAAGCCGCGAGTTGGCGCCCCTGGCCGGGCACTATCCCTGCCTGCGGCTCGGCCCGCCCTGGTGGTTCTTCGATAGCCCCGAGGGCATGCTCCGGTTCCGTCGCAACGTCACCGAGACGGCGGGCTTCTACAACACGGTCGGTTTCAATGACGACACGCGCGCCTTCCTGTCGATTCCCGCCCGCCACGATGTCGCGCGGCGTGTCGATTGCGCCTATTTGGCGGAGCTGGTAGCGGACCACCGGCTGGAGGAGGATGAGGCACGCGAGCTTGCCATTGATCTGAGTTATCACTTGGTCAAACAGGCCTATAAGTTGTAGGGGCGGGCCGTCGGACCGGCACGACTTCGTTGCCCCGCTTCCGTGTGACTGGTAGATTTGGCTGAGTCGAAAACAGGGTTATTGGCCAGCTTTGAGGGTTCCCGGAGGCCCAGCATCCAACTCATGATTATTTGCGTGGAACCTGCTACCTGACGATCGCGTGACAGCCCGCAATGTCACGCGAGGCTCTCACTTGACGGAAGACAATGATTCAGACAAGGTATGAGAAATGAGAACAGAGTTCCATATATGGAACTCTAATCAAATGCTCCGGTTTGGTGTGGTTTCACATTCCCCGGGGCGAAGGGCAGGGAGAAAAAGCATTCCGGTCACATGAATTGTCGGTGGATGCCGTCCCGCCCGCACCGGAGCGAGCGCTCCAATCAATCAGGGAAAACGCGGGCCGTGGCTGGCCACAATGGCAACGTTGCGAGCTGTAGAGTGGGCGTTTCCTTTTGCAAAGCGCGAAAAGCTTTTCATGAATCTCGCTGGGCGGGAAGAAATCGTTTTTGGTAACTTGGGCGATTCATAGAAGTATACGTATTGGTTTAGGCATGGTGCCTGCCGTCGAAGAAGTCGGCGTGCAAACCTCTTCCTTGGCAATTGGGAGGCAATTTCTCATGGAGGTCAAAAAAGCACTCGTAGTTCCCGCGTTGGCGTCGGCGTTCCTCGTTGGCTCGGTGGCCGGAGCGTCCGCCCTCGAGATCAAGTCGAGCGACGTCCATCCGTTCCCGGGCTATCCGACGACGGATGCCATCGGATACATGGGTGAGCTCCTGAGCGACTGGACCAACGGGCGGATGACGATCAAGATCTTCCACTCGATGCAGCTCGGCGGAGAGAAGGAGGCTCTTGAGCAGGTCCAGATCGGGGCGCTTGAGATGACCCGCGTCAGTGTCGGCGTCGTCGGCCCGATCGTGAAGGAGTTCGATGCGTTCAACCTGCCGTATTTCTTCCGCGATATCGAGCACATGCACAAGGTCGTCGACGGTGAGATCGGCACCGATCTGCTGAATCAACTCGAGGCGGGTGGCCTGATCGGTCTTGGTTACATGGACGCCGGCTCGCGGTCCTTCTACAACAAGGTCCGCCCGATCAATCAGCCGGCCGATCTCGAAGGCCTCAAGATCCGTGTCATGCAGAACCCGGTGTTCGTCGAGCTCGTGAATTCGCTGGGCGGAAACGGCATTCAGGTTTCCTTTAGCGAGCTTTACACCGCCCTTCAGACCGGTGTCGTCGACGGGGCCGAAAACAATCCCCCGACGCTCTACAACCACAAGCATTACGAAATCGCGACCTACTACTCCCTTACTCACCACCTGATCGTTCCCGAAATCTTCGTTTTCTCGAAGAAGGTCTGGGACACGTTGTCTCCGCTGGATCAGCAGCTGATCCGCAAGGCCTCTGCGCTCACCGTGGTTAGGGAGCGCGAGCTCTGGGCCGAGAAGGAGAAGCAGGACTTCGCGAACCTTGAGAAAGTCGGCGTGAAGATCAACGAAATTGCCGACAAGACCCCGTTCATCGAGGCGACCCAGGTCGTTCGCGACAACTTCGCGAAGAAGGGCGATTCCTTCAAGCAATTGATCGAGAAGGTGGCTGCCGTTAAATAGCCGCGTTTTCGGAATGACCTGACAAGTTAAGGGGTCGGCATAATCCTATCGGTAAGATTTGGTTGTGCCGGCCCCTTTGTCTTTCTGGTTTCCTTCCATTTCAATCGACGCATCCAAACGAGCGAACGACTGGGAACCACGGGGACTTACGGCTAACCTGTTTGCTGCGGGCGTTGTTGCGTCCCAAAAAAGGCTCAAAGGCAGGCAAACGAAAATGGAGACGCGGATGCAGCCACTATACGTACGGCTGATGACCGGGCTGTACTGGGTGTGTATCAGCATCGCCGTTGTGGCCATATGCACCACGACGCTGCTGGTCTTCGCAGGCGCCATGGTACGGTATCTGTTGGGTTTTGGCGCCATGTACTCCGAACAGATCTCGATCATGTTCGCCATTCAGATGACGTTCTATGGCGGCGCCGCCTGCTACCGGGCGCACGCGCATTTGTCGCTCATGCTTTTCGCGCGTTTGTTGCCTTCGGTGGGCCAGAAGATACTGAGGTATTTCGTCAACGGTGTGATCATGGCCATTGCTTGTTCGATGATCTATTGGGGGATCGAACTGGTACAAACGACCATGTTCCAGCACTACGCCGAGTTTCCGTGGGAAGGCCTCAAGGTCGGCTACATCTATTCGGCGGTGCCCATCAGCGGCTTCATCCTGCTGTTGTTCGCCATCGAACAATTCATCTTCAAATCGGCACAGCAATTCCATGCGGATGAGTCGCGCGGTTCGGAGACCGAGACGGACATCCTCCGCAAGGCGCAGGAAGGGAAGGCCTGATGGGCGGTGAATTCGGTCCCTTGCTGCTCATCGGCGGGCTGCTTCTGCTGGTGGTTCTCAGCGTGCCGATCGCCTATGCGCTGGCGGCGATGGCCCTCATCATGGCGTTCACCATCTCGCCGGAGCGCATGCCGACGGCGATCCTCCTGAAGACCTCGGATGGTGTCGACGAATTCGCCCTTTTGGCGATCCCGTTCTTCGTCTTCGCCGGATCCCTCATGGCCGAGGGCGGCATGGCCTGGCGACTGGTTGCCTTCGCCCAGATATTCGTCGGCTGGCTGCGCGGCGGCCTCGCCATGGTGAACGTCCTGGCGTCCATGTTTTTCGGCGGCATCTCGGGTTCGGCGGTGGCCGATACCTCCTCGATCGGCTCCATCCTGATCCCGATGATGAAGAAGGAGGGCTACAGCAAGGCCTTCTCGGTCAACGTTACCATCTCATCGGCGACCCAGGGCATCATCATCCCGCCCAGCCACAATGCCATCATTTATTCCTGGGCGGCTGGCGGCACCGTGTCGGTCGCGGCCTTGTTCATGGCCGGGGTCATTCCCGGGATCATGGTCGGGCTGGCGCTGATGATCCTGGCCTATTTCATCTCGGTGAAGAAGAACTACCCCAAGGGCCGCGTGATCCCCTTCCGCGAGGCGCTGCGGATCACCTGGGAGGCGCTGCTCGGCCTGGTCACCATCGTCATCATCGTCGGCGGCGTTATCGGTGGCATCTTCACCCCCACCGAGGCCGCGGCCGTCGCCGCCGTGTGGGCGTTTGGCGTCACGATGTTCGTCTATCGCGACCTGAAGTGGAAGCAGCTTCCCGCGCTTCTGCACGGCACGGCGAAGACGGTCTGCATGGTCATGATCGTCATCGGCTTCGCCGGCGGGTTCGGCTATCTGATGACGTTGATGCAGGTTCCGGCCAAGGTGAGCACGGCGCTGTTGGCGGTTTCCGACAACAAATACGTCATCCTGATGCTCATCAACATGATGCTGCTGGTGTTCGGCACCTTCATGGACATGGCGCCGCTGATTCTCATCTGCGCGCCGATCCTTCTGCCGGTCATCAAGGCCCTGGGGATGAGCGATATTCAGTTCGGCATCATCATGATGCTGAACCTGGGAATCGGGCTGCTCACGCCGCCCGTGGGGACGGTACTGTTCGTGGGGTGCGCCATCGGAAAGATATCCATCGAGAAGGCGGCTCGAGAGCTATGGCCTTTCTGGTTTGCCATGCTCACGGTCCTGATTCTGGTGACCTATGTCCCAGCCTTCTCGCTTTGGATTCCGAGCCTGCGCTTCGACTACATTACCTTCTGAGGCGACACTCAGATGGGGCGGGGGCAGCCGCGTCGTTTGCGCTTTCCGCGACCGGAGGCCCGCGCGTCGAGGTGATGGCCCAGCCCGACGACCAGGGACTGGGCCAGGCACATCGGCGCGACGAGGCTGCGGAAGGCGCGGGAATCGTTATCCTTGACCTCGAAGCAGACCTCGGCGAGGCCGGCGAGCGGGCTGAGCGGACTGTCGGTGATGGCGACCACGGGAACGCCCTTGGCCCGCATCTCGGCGACGGAAGCGATGACGTCCGGCGCGTAGCTGCGGAAACTCACGGCAACGATCGCATCATCCGGCGTCGCCAGACCGATCTGCTCACGCAACAGCCCGCCGACACCGTCGACCAGATGGCAGCGTCGCTCCAGACGGGCGAGGGCGTAGCTCAAGTAGAAGACGACCGGGAAGGATCGTCTCTGAGCGACCAGGTAGATCTCCTCAGCCCTGCTCAGAAGGTCCACGGCCTGGGTCAGGGCTTCCGAAGACGTTTCGGACCTCAAGACCTCGAGGGAGGCGATGCCCTGTTCAGCGAAATCGGAGAGAATGGCCGAAAGTCCGGTGACGTCGGCGCCCCGCTGCGTGCGGAGGGTCTTGATCCGTTCGCGATAGCTGGGCGAGCTTTCGATCAGCCGGGTTCGGAAGACCTGCTGCATCGTGCTGAAGCCGTCAAAGCCCAACGCTTGGGCAAAACGGACGATGCTCGATGGCTGGACCTCGGCGCGCTGCGCAAGGGTCGTGATGGTCTCCAGGGCCAACTCGTTGGGGTGGTCGATCACGAAATGGGCGATACGCTGAAGCTGGCCGCTGAGAGTGTCATAACGCTCCGTGATGACCTGCTCGAGGTCCTCGTAGGACACCGGGGCCGTTCCCGCCTTTTCCGCCTGTTTCGTCATGCTCGTTTTCCCTTGATCGGCCGGAAGACCTCGGCGTCCGGCCCGCCTTGGCGCATTATATGATCGGAATCGCCGATACTTCGCAAAAAAGGCGGTTCCGACACAAGCCTGTTGCTGGAGAAATCTTTCGAATTGAATCGTGGGTCGGCATGAAGATCACAAATCTGGAAACGATCTCGCTGAGCATCCCCCTGCGGCATCGGCCGCCAGCTGGCTCGCCCGGCTGGGAGCGGCGGGCCCTGCCCATGCTGCTGGTCCAAATTGATACGGACGAGGGGGTCAGCGGCTGGGGGGAGGCCTGGAGCTTGACCCTAAAGGATGCGACCCGGGCGGCCATCGACCACGTCATCGCGCCGATTTGCATCGGGCATGACGCTACCCGGATTTCCGATCTCACCGCCGAGATCCGATGGCGGGCGGGCAGTGCCAAGCCGGGCCCGCTGACCTACGGCCTGTCGGCGGTCGACATCGCGCTTTGGGATATCCTGGGAAAGACGGCGGGACTGCCCCTCTATCGCCTGCTCGGCGGGTCGGCAAAGGGCCGTATCGAGGCCTATGCCAGCCTGATCCGTTATGGGGAGTCCGAGGCCGCGGCGGCGAAGGCCGCTGAAGTGGTTGATCGCGGATATCGACACCTGAAGCTTCATGAGGATGACGTTGCGCCCATCCGCGCGGTTCGCGAGGCGGTCGGCGAGGATGTCACCATCCGCTTGGACCCGGCCTGGGCCTGGACCCCGGTGCAGGCGATCGAGATGGCGCAACGATTGAAGGATTGCGGGCTGGTCTGGCTGGAGGAACCCATCTGGCCGCCCGAGGATTACCGCGGCTTGGCAGCGGTGGGCGCTCGGGGCGGACTGCCGCTGGCGGCCGGTGAAAACGCCGTCAGCGCCATGGACTTCCGCAACCTGTTGGAACTGGCGGGCATCGCCTATGCCCAACCGAGCGTCGTCAAGATCGGCGGCCTCACCGAATTGCGGAAGGTCATGGCCCTTGCCGAACTCTTTAACACCGCCTTCGCGCCCCACTCCTACTATCTGGGACCGGGATTGTTGGCGACGCTGCACGCGATCGCGGCCGCCTCGGGTGACATCGTGGTCGAGCACGCCTGCCTCGAT
Organism: Rhodospirillales bacterium; assembly: GCA_028281785.1. Classification (GTDB taxonomy): domain Bacteria; phylum Pseudomonadota; class Alphaproteobacteria; order Rhodospirillales; family Shumkoniaceae; genus JANQJG01. The sequence goes on along the minus strand of JANQJG010000038.1, from coordinate 11,400 downwards.
ATGGAGGCCGCGCCCTACGGGAATGCCTTGGCGCTCATCGACGGATGCCTGATGGTGCCACAGGCGTCCGGCCTCGGGATTGATCCCGATCCGGCGGTGCTCTCGGACTATCGGGAGTGATTTTTTCCTTTGACGGATTTCCTGAAAAACCCTTACCACACCCGACGGTTTCCCGCGGATGAAGAGGAGGTTTCCGGATGAATGAGACGGATCGTATCGCTCCCGTGGTCGATTTCAGGAAGGAACTCTCCGGCCTGTTCGATCTGTCGGGGAAGGTCGTCTACATGCCGGGCGGCTATGGCGGTATCGGCGAGGCCTGCGCCTGGGCGCTGGCCATGCATGGGGCGAAGATCGTCTTTGCCGGGCGCAGCCGGGAAAAGGCGGAGACCATGGCCCGGGGGCTGACCAAGGAGGGATTCGAGGCTTCGGGCATCGCTGTCGATGTGACCTCGGTCCAGGAAATCCGCCGTTCCGTCGACCGCGTCGTCGAGACCTATGGCGGCCTCGACATCCTCATCAACTGCACCGGCCTGCAGATCGAGCAACCAATGCTGGAGGTGACCGAGGAGGCCTTCGACTCGGTCTACGAGGTCAATCTCAAGGGGTCCATGTTCCTGGCCCAGGCGGCGGCCAGGCATATGATCGACACCAAACGGCAGGGCCGCATCCTTCACTTCCTCTCCGTCCGGGCGCAGCTCGGCATCCGGGGCCGTGGCTACTCGGCCTACTGCAGCACCAAGGGCGGCCAGGTGATGATGATCAAGCAGCACGCGATGGAGCTCGCGCCCCATGGGATCAACGTGAACGGCGTGGCGCCGACCTTCGTCTATACCGAGCAGATCCGCCACGTCATGGAGAACCCGGAATTCCGCAAGTATCTGTACGAGCGCATTCCGCTCGGCCGCATCGCCGATCCCAAGGACGTTGTCGGGGCCGTGATGTTCTTCGCGTCGCCGGCGGCGGGGTTCGTGACTGGACAGGTTCTCTATGTCGATGGCGGGATTACCTGCAGCCAGTAGTTGAATTCGGTACGCGGCGGACAGGAGAGCTGAGCGAAGGATTGGCGAGGTGTCTCCCGCCACCGTCTCGCTTTCCTCCGAGTCGCACATTTTTTGGGATGACCGGGGATCGAACGGTGGCTCGGGCCCCTGGCTCGGTCAGATAAGAGAGGATGCAGCGTCTAGCCAAAAGAAATAAACCCGAAGATGGAGAGAGGGGACTAATTCTTGAATCCCGCGGCCTTCGAAAACAAGCTTTGCAATAAGTGGGGGCTATCTATCCGAAAAAGCGCCTCCTCTATCCATAATAGGTATACACGGCACGTCGCAGATGCGCGACCTTTGGCATAAGGTGGGCGTTAGGTATCCGCCCCTCGCGGAGGGCGGATTGTTGTCCTTGGCGTGCATCCGAGATTTGTTGAGCAATGGGGCCCGGCCGTAAGCCATGAGCAAAATCCGTTTTGCGATTCTGAAAATTGGCGCCTTTATCACCGCCTCCATGCTCGGCGGCGCGGGAGCCCAGGCGCAGACGCCGGCCGAACTCAACGCGTGGCATTGGGCGCGGCATATGAATACCCCCGAGGCCTATCAGTGGTTTCTCGAGAACTATCCCGACAGCGTGTATCGGGGCAACGCGTTCCGGCGGCTGGGGGACTCGATCGACTTGGCGCCGGCGGCGGGACCGGATACCGGTGCGGGGGTCGCGGGTACGCCTGGTCAAGGCATCGGAGGGACGCCCACCGCCCAGGCGGGCGCCGCCGGCCTTTACTGACAGCTGCACTGACAGCTGCGCGGCCCGGGTGACGAGATCTTCATTCCGCGCGGCGCCGTCCATTCCGTGAAGAGCATCCATTCCGACACCACCCGCTGGCTCTACGGCTACGGCTGATTTACGCCGAGGGAGCGCACAGCCCACCGCCTATCCCTACGAGTTGGTCAATAGGATGTTCGTTTGCGCGGGCGCCGCCGTTCGTGGTACCCCCGAGAGACTTTTTGGGTTGTTGACGGTTTAAAATTCTGCCGTATTCCGAGAATATGGGCGGGCAGCGCATGTCGAGGCTGGCGCGACGAAACTGCCGGAAAGACGGGAGGAGACAAATCGATGCGGAAGGGTTCTTCGGAATGGCACGTATTGCTGGGTTTGATCGCGGTCGTCGCGCTGGCCGGGTGCGAGTCCGTTCCGGATACGCTTCAAGAACCGCCCGGGTTGCTCTCGACGGCGGCCCATATCCAAGACGCGCGCGGTGAGCCGCAAGGCGACGAGCTTTGGCTCACCTTCGACCGCTCGGTCGAAGGGGCCGATGGGGTGCGAACCGACGTGTGGGAGGTCGTGCTGGGGCCGGACTACTTCGCGGTCCGGGAAGGTGACGAGACGCAGCTCTTCGACTTCGTTTTCGATTGGATGATCCGAATTGACCACGCTCGGGGCGAGTTCCTGCCCACCTCCCTCTACGGCCTGGTGGCGTTCCGTGACGAGGAGGTTGAGATACGGTCGCTGATATCGGAACTCTACGGCGGGCCCGAAGCGGGCAGCGATGACGTGCTTGACCAACTACCGATTGATCCGTTTTGGTTCGAGAGCGAGTTTGGGATCGAAGTAGAGACCCTAGCCGGTCATGATCTCGTCTACGAAACCGATGGACGGGCCGTCGTCTTCCGCCATGCGGGGCGTGAGGTTGCCCGATTTTTGCCTTCCGACAAAACGGTACCATCATCGATGGCTCGGACCTTTGCCCGCTTCGTTCACCATAGTCTTGAACTGCATCCGCGCATTGCGTCGGCGATGCTTGAACAAGGGTATTTTCCGGCCGAACTCACGTTTTTCAGCCATAAGCCCCCGGTGAACAGGTCGACCACCCGCCTCTCGCTTGCCTCGGTCGAGACACGACCCGCCGCCTACCCCTTGCCCCGGAACGCCAGGGGTTTGGACCGGTTCGAGGAGAACGCGCTTTTCCAGGAGGACGCGTTTCTCGCACGGCTGATGCCGGCGATGGTCGAGGCGGTCAGTGGCACCTACGGGGTCGGCGTGCCGGCGCCCGAAGCGTATGTCGCGGGGATGTTTCACGCAATAAAGGGCGATGACTACCTCGATGCCGGCCTGCTGTTCGTGGAACTCGGTACGATGCATCCGTCCTTCTTTGCTAACTGTTTGGAAGCGGCCACGGCCGCGCCGAATTGTCGTGTCCTTTTTGCCGCTCGCTCCGTGTCTCAAGGCGACGAGCGCTTCCGCCGGCTTGTTGCGGCCCTTGATCTTGACGCGAGCGGAAAACACTTGGAAGCGCTGGCGATGGCGCAACGCGTCAATCTCGATGATACGATCTATCGGGATGTCGCCGACCGGATGATCGCGGGCTTCGCGCTGGCGGCCCTGAGGGCGCCGGAATCTGGACGGAGCCAATCCGAAACAACCAGCTTGGGAAGGATCGCCGAATCTCACTTCGAACGAGGGTTACTTGGCAATCCGTACATACCCAACTTCTACTATGACATTGGACTATACTTGAGCATTCGAAAGCAGATGCCGAGCGCTTGGCTCGTCTTCCATCTCGGGCGGTCCCTTCCCACCGGGCCGGACCGGTCCCTTATCGATCAGGTGGGTCAGCACGAAGCCGAGCTGCGAAAGCGCCACCCGCAATTCTTCTGAAAGTGATCCTTCTGCGGCCTCACCCATTCCGCACGTGGCAGAAGGTCGGCTCGCGCGACACCACCATCGGCGCGATATCCTCGCGCCATCCCGGCATGTAGGGCATCTCGGCATGGGCCTTGAGCGCCGCGTCGTCCTCGAACAGCTCGTAGAGATAGATCACATTGCCGCCCTCCTCGGGGATGACGACGTCGCATCGGATGCAGCCCGCCTCATCGCGGACCATGGCCGCGTGGCGCTGGGCGCGGGCGATATAGTCGTCGCGGCGGTCGGGCTGGCATTCGACGCGAAAGATGATGGCGCGGGGGATCATGGGCGTGCTCCTTGTTTCTCCTTGCAACGAGCGTTTGAACTGACACGCTGGATAGGCGGCCCTCGTGCTTCGACATCGCTCAGGATGAGGGCCTCATCCTGAGCCCGTCGAAGGAGAGGCCCGAGTCCTTTCAAACACCTGCTGGTATCGTTCGGCATCGTTTCCGTGGTGGTCATTTCTGGTCGGGTGGCGGCACCACGACATCTTCATAGGCGTGGCGCTTCGTAATGACCTCGCTGTGCTGGAAGACATCGAGCCCGACCGCGTAGGATTCGCGGGAAATCTCCACTTCGGGGGTCCAGCAGCCCAGATCCTGATAGGTCTGGATGGTCCGGGCCAGCACCTCACGGTCCACCCCCTTGAAGAAGTCGGCCTCGACGGCCGCGATCTCGGCCGCCGGCGAGCCGATCACATACTGCCGCCCCTTTCGATAGGCGCGCATGAAGGCGAGGGCGGTTTCGGTCTCCAGCCACCGCCGATGCGCGGCCAAGCTGCTGAAGGCCACGGGGCCGATAGCCGCGCCCACCGAGGCGACCACATGCCCGACGCCATCCTTTTCGAGTTGTTGTGGCGCGGGACCCTGCAGATGTACGTAGTCGCCCTGCCCGGCGCGGAAGGCGGCCTCCATCGCCTCCGGCTCCCCGGCGTCGATGGGCTCGATCTCGGCGAAGTCCAGGTTCATCTTGTGGGCGGCATATTTGAACATGGCCAGCGGCTGCCCGAAATGATCGACCAGCACGGACCGGCCTTTCAGCTTGTCCCAGGTGAAGCCGGGGTCCGGCGCGCGCGCGGCAATGAAGAAGCCGTCCCGCTCGTTGATCTGCGCGAAATGGGCGATCTCTGGGCTTTCCTCGTTCTCCATCGAGCGCCAGCTCGCCGAGACCGCGAGCTGGGCAACATCGGTCGATCCCGCCATCAAGGCGGACCAGGGAGAAACGCCCGGAGGCGCGGGCGCATAGGTTCCTTCCAGCCCTTCCTCGCGCAGGAAACCGCCCGCCAGCGTGGCGATCAGCGGGCTGTAGAAGGCCGAATGGCGGGAAACCATGATGCGGATCTGCGCCATCGATGTCAGCTCCTTCCCAAGTCGTTTTCGGGGATGTCCAGTTCCTCGAGGATTCGGCGGCGATGGCCGTCTAGGGGCGGCACCGGACCGCGCCTTCCCGGATCGGCAAAGGCGGACATCTTGATCGGGTTACCCGCCATCTTCAGGTCGGTGCCGGAGGCGCCCATCGCCGCGACGATCATGTTGCGGGCCGCGATCTGCGGATCGGTAACGACCGCCGCCACATCGTTGATCGGCCCGTTGGGAATCCCCGCCGCGTCCATGAGCTTGCGCCATTCCGTTGTCGGTTTCTTGCGAAGCTCCCCCTCCAGTTCCCGCTTCAGCTCCTCGGCCCGGCGCGTGCGGTCGGGATTGGTGGTGAAGCGCTGATTCGTGGCGAGGTCGGGTCGGCCGATGGTTTCGCACAGGCGTTGGAAAAGGGCGTCGTTGCCGGCCGCCAGGACGAGATGACCATCGGCCGTGGCAAAGGCGTCGAAGGGCGTGATCGACGGGTGCCGGGCTCCGAGGGGCATCGGCACCTCGCCGGTGGCGAAATATCGGGCGAGGGCGTTCTCCAGGATCGCCGCCTGGCAGTCGAACATGGCGAGGTCGACCATCATGCCCTCGCCGGTGTGTGTGCGATGGTGCAACGCGGCGCCGATTCCGACCGCGGCGAACAGTCCGGCCGCGATGTCGCCGATGCTGGTGCCGACACGGGTCGGCGCGCCGCCGGGATGCCCGGTGAGGCTCATGATCCCACCCATCGCCTGGACCACCAGGTCATAGGCCGGCCGGTCCCGGTAGGGGCCGCTGTGGCCGAAGCCCGATGCGGCGACGTAGATGAGTCTCGGGTATCGGGAATGGAGCCGGTCCCATCCGAAGCCGAGGCGGTCCATTGCGCCGGGGCGGAAGTTCTCGACCAGGATGTCGGCGCGCGCCAACAGCTTCTCGAACAGCGCGCGCCCATCGTCGGTCTTGAGGTCCAGCACGAGGCTTTCCTTGCCCCGGTTGAGCGACGCGAAATAGGCCGACTCCCCATTTACGAACGGGCCGAAATGGCGGGCGTCGTCGCCCCCGGGGGGTTCCACCTTGATCACCCGGGCGCCGAGATCGGCGAGCAGCATCGTGCAGAAGGGGCCGGCGAGAACGCGTGTCAGGTCGAGGACGGTAAGGTCGTGGAGGGGACCTGGGGCTGGATGTCCATCCGCCGCGTCCGTTGTCGGCTCGTGTATTGTGCGTTCGTCCGGCGTCGCCAAGTCCGTTTCCTCCCCGTATCCCCGTCGGCCTCGGCGCCGGAGCTTAGGTGACGTCCGGACTCCGCGCAATCATCGAGTCCGAGATTGTCTTGATGCATGGCGCCGTTTACAAACCAGCGGAAGGGCGTGAGGAGGCGGACATGCGGTTGGTGCAATTCAGAGCCGAGGACGACATGGCCCGCGTCGCCGTCGTCGACGGCCAGGGCGGGGCTCTCCAGATCCTGAGGGAGGGCGCGACCACCTATGGCCTGGCGAAGTCCGCCGCGAGTCAGGGCAGGAAACTGGCTGAAGTGGTGGCGGAATGGTCAAGCGAAGAGACGGCGGACTACGACCGTATCGTCGCCGACGGGCGTCTTCTTCCCCCCATCCACCACGGCGATCCCGCGCGCTGGTTCGTGACCGGCACGGGCCTCACCCACCTGAAAGGCGTCAGCGACCGCAACGCCATGCATGGCGAGGAAGCCGATGGCGACAAACGGCTGAGCGACGCCATGGAGATGTACCGTTGGGGGCTCGAAGGCGGCAAGCCGCCGCCCGGGCAGGCCGGCGTTCAGTCGGAGTGGTTCTTCAAAGGCGACGGCAGCTGCGTCGTCGCGCCGGAACAGGCTTTCATGATGCCCGACTTCGCGCTCGGCGGCGGCGAAGAGCCCGAGCTCGTGGGGCTTTACGTCATCGGCGAGGACGGCGTGCCCTACCGTGTCGGATTCACGCTCGGGAACGAGTTCTCGGACCACGCCTTGGAACAGCGGAACACTCTCTACCTGCCCCATTCAAAGCTCAGGCCCTGCTCCTTCGGGCCGGAGCTTCTGCTGGGGGACCCGCCGGCACAGGTCGCGGGAACGACGCGCATTTTGCGCGACGGAAAGGTCGTATGGGAAGGCGAGTTCGCGACCGGGGAGGAGAACATGTCCCACTCCGTCGCCAATCTCGAGCACCATCATTTCAAGTACCGGATGTTCCGGCGGCCCGGCGACCTTCATACTCATTTCTTCGGCGCCGCGATGCTCAGCTTCACGACCGGATTCAGAACCGAGCCCGGCGACGTGTTCGAGATCGAGGCGCCGCCGTTCGGCCGACCTTTGCGCAACCGGCTGGAGGTTGCGTCGCCTCCGTCGACCCCCGTCAGGGTGCTGTAACACAAGCGAGCGCTTGAAAGGACTCGGGCCTCTCCTTCGACAGGCTCATCCTTCGACGTTGCTCAGGATGAGGCCCTCATGCTGAGCTTTGTCGAAGCACGAGGGCCGCCAATCCGGCGTGTCAATTCAAAGGCTCTTAGGGAAGGGCGCCGGCCTCCCGGACGAAGGGCTCTGCGACCTCCCAGAAACGCCGGGGGGTCTCGATCAGGAACAGGCCGCCGGCCCTCTCGATGAAGTCGTCGGTCAGGCCGGCCATCACCCAATAGTCGGCATGGGCTCTCCCTTATCTTTGATCGGCGGAGTTTGGACGCGGGCGGCCATGACCGTCTATAACGTTGTCAGCAATTTCCAGGACGCCCGTCTTCCATGATCAGCCGTTTCAAGGAACTCTCCTCCTCGCCGAACTTCGTTGGCATGATGTGGATGCTGGCGACAGCGTTCCTGCTGACGGTCGCGGGCGCGCTGATGAAACAGCTGGGACAAACCCTGCCCGTTGCCGAGATCGTCTTCATCCGTATGCTCATCGGCATTTTGTCCATGATCCCCTGGGCCATGCGCGTCGGGGTTAGGGGGCTCGCCACGCGCCAGCTCGGCCTGCATTTCCTGCGCGCGACGTTCGGCATCGGCGCGTTCGTCCTCTATGTCTACGCCATCAGCAACATGCTGCTGGCCAACGCCATGGCCCTGGCCTTCTCGACGCCGCTTTGGATGATCCTGATCGCCCGGGTGCTGACGGGCGAAGTCGCGGGTCTGCGCCGCGGGCTGGCCACGGTGGTTGGGTTTATGGGGATCCTCATCGTTGCCCGCCCCGATGTGGAGGTCAACATCGCGGCCCTGGCGGCCCTCGGCAACGCGTTCTTCCTGTGCCTGGCCATGCAATGCGTCAAGCGCCTGTCGCGCCAGGACTCCTCGGCCAAGATCACCTTCTATCTTCAGGCGTTCGGGGCCGTCTTCACCTTGCCCCACACCGTCATCTATTGGCAGTGGCCGACGGTGATCGAATGGGTGCTGCTGATCGGCGTCGGGCTGATCGGCACCGTCGGTCTGCTGTGCCAGGCCCGCGCCTATGGAACCGGGGAGGCGACGGCGGTGGCGCCGGTGGACTTCACGCGCCTGCCGATCGCCGTCGTCATCGGCATTCTGTTCTTTCAGGAGGTGCCGGACCATTGGGCCTTCATCGGCATGGCGGTCATTCTCGCCGCGATCCTCTACATCTCGCGACGCGAACGGGCGGTCGCTCTCCAGCGCCGCGACGCGAAGACAGAGTCCAAGAAGCCCCCCGAGCCCGGCTAAGCAAGCGGGCGGTCGGACGCCTCCGGGAAGGGGATGCCCAAGGGATCGCTGACCTCCTTGATCTCGGCCACCACGTTGGGCGGGAGGAGAATCCCCGTCCGTCTCAGCTCCTCTTCCTTTCGCAGCTCCGGTTCTCCGGGCATCAGGATCTCCTCGAAGCCCTTGGCCTTGGGCGCCGCCTTCAGCATGTCGATCATCTGATCCATCCGGTCGCCGAAGTCCGAGGTCGCCATGAACCGGCTCACGTCGATCGCGGCCACGAAATGCCCGTTGTCCTGGGGATTCGTGAAATCCGCGTAGAGATTGTTGACCAGGGCACCGAAAGCGGCACCCGAAAGCACGCCGGAGAAAACGTCGACCAAAACCGCGATCGCCGATCCCTTGGGGCCGGCGAAGGGCAGCACGACGCCGGCCTCGCCGGCCTTGGCGTCCGTCGTCGGGTTGCCGTCGGGATCGAGGGCCCATCCCTCGGGGATGCTCTCGCCCCGCTTTGCCGCCTCGACCACCTTGCCCCGCGCGACCACCGAGGACGACATGTCGACGACCAGGGCGGGGTGCCGGCCGGCCGGGATCGCGACGGCGAACGGATTGGTTCCGAGGCCGCGGCCGCGGCTGCCCCACACGGCCATCGAAAGCGGCGGGTTGGTGGCGCTGAAACCCATGAAGCCATGGGGCAGGGCCTGCATCGCGAAATAGGAGCAGGAGCCGTTATGGTTGCTGCGCCGGGCCACGCCGATGCCCACGCCGCTCTCTTTTGCGAGGGCGATGGCCTCCCTCATGGCCACATTGCCGACCACCGCGCCCGAGCCGTTGTCGCCGTCGACCAGCGCCACGGTCGGGGCGGTGCGTTCCACCTTGATGTCCGGGCGCGCCGAGACCACGCCGCGCTTCACGCGCTCGGTATAGATCTGAATGCGCGTAACGCCATGGGCGGCGTGCCCTCGAAGGTCGGCGTGGACGAGATTCTCCGCCACCTGCCGCGCGTCCTCGTCGGGCAAGCCGACGGCGGCGAAGACGCGCTGCGTGAAGGTCTGCAGGGCTTCGACATCGACATAGATCGGGTGGGCGGTCACGGGACGATTACCTCCTGTCGAAAAAAACCGGTACGGCCGACCCAAGATCGCTGCCTTGGGCCGGCGTACTGCGAGACGGGTGAGCCGCGCCTATTTGTCCAGCGTGCTCAGGAACTCCCGCCGGCTCCTGGCCGCCGCCATCATGAACGCCACGTCGCCGCCGCCGAGCAGCAGGCGCACGCCCATCTCGATATAGCGCTGCATCACCGCATGATCATAGATGCCGCCCATGCCGGCGAACTTGCCGTGCTTCGTGGCCGCCGCGATCATCCGCTCATAGGCGCCATGCACCTTCTCATGCGTGAACTGGCCCGGGATGCCCATCTCGGCCGCGAGGTCGTTGGACCCGATCAGCAGGGCGTCGACGCCCTCGACGGCGGCGATGGCCTCGGCATTGTCGATCGCCTCCGGCGTTTCCAGCATCACCACGACCATGGTGTTGCGGTTGAGGATCTCGATCGCCTCGGCCACCGAGAACCCCTTGAAGCCGAGCTGGGGAAGCGGCGCCGTCAGCGAGCGGTGCCCGACCGGCGGATACTTGCAGTTCTGCACCACCTGCTCTGCCTGCTCCGGCGTATCGACATGGGGCACGACCACGCCCATGGCGCCGCCATCGAGCACGCGCGTGGCGTGGAAGTGATCATGCGCGGGTACCCGGACGATCGGCGTCACGCCCGTCGGAAGCGCGGCCAGGCAGATCTGCACGGCGGCGTCCACGTCCATGGTGTTGTGCTCCATGTCGATGAACAGCCAATCGAAACCGCACTCTTTGGCAATGCCCGCCACGTTCACCGTGCGCCAGTGAACGACGCTGAACGCGACGGCCAGCTTCCCGGCCTCGAGCTTCTGTTTGGCCGTGTTTTCAATAATCGACATCGCTTCTTTTCCTCCCGATTCAGGATTTCGATAACAGCGCCCGAGGCCGTCAGCGGTCCCCGGTCGAGGCCAGTGAGTCGAGCATCCGCTGCTTGCCTCGAAGGCAGTGGCGCTCAAAGGCTTTCGCCGCGTCCTCCTCGTTGCCGTCGCGAATGGCGTCGAGGACTTTGCGGTGCTCCAGGTTCGAGGTCTTGACCCTGGACGATCCCAGGACCCCCCGGCGCAGAAAAAGCTGAAGCTCCTTTTCCGTCGCCTCGTGAATCGAGGCGAGACGCGGGTTCCCGGCAACCTCGAACAGGCTGGCGTGGAAACGTCGATTGAGCGTGTAATAGCCGTCGGAATCGCCGTGGCTCCGCGCGTCCTCCATTTGCTCGTGGAGGCGCTCCAGGCCGTCGAGCTGGGCCGCTGAGACGCGCAGCGCCGCGAGTCGTCCGGCGACGCGGGCCAGGCCGGCGCGGACATCGTACACATCCAGCGCATCCCGCAGGCTGATCCGGCGCACGAAGACGCCCCGGTTGCGGACGATCTCGACCAACCCCAGCTGCTCCAGCGATCGCGCCGCCTCCCTGAGCGGACCCCGGCTGATGTTGAGCTTGGCGGCGAGGGCGTTTTCGTTCAGCCGCTCGCCCGCCTTCACCTCGCCCGTCAGGATTCGCCGTTCGATCTCCTCGCGCGCCAGAATGGCCAGGGACTCCCGGCGCGATTCGGCTGAAGCAGTGGGAGGCAGATCCTCCATCGGCGCCTTGCTCAAATTGCTGACAATTTTTGC
>JANQJG010000012.1 GCA_028281785.1 Rhodospirillales bacterium | reverse complement strand
GCGGCGCCGCGGAGCGCGGCCTTGGGCTCCAGGATGACATGGACCGGAATCCGCGCCACCCAGTTCCGGAAACGGCCCTTGAAGCAGACCGCATCCAGGAAATCGCTTTGCCGGAGGCGGTCGAGGATGCGCGGCGGGATGCCGCCCCCGAGATAGAGGCCGCCCGTCGCCATCACCTTAAGCGCCATGTTGCCGACGACGCCGCCCAGAATCCGAACGAACAGGTCGAGGGTCGCGATGCAGACGGGGGCCCGGCGCTCCAGGGCGGCGTTGACGATGATGGGCGTCCGGTCCGTGGCCCTCGCCAGTTCCTGGCGCAGCCAGTCGGGCTCCTCGAAGCGGCCGGAATTGGCCAGGAAGTCGTAGATATTCGGGATCCCATTACCCGAGCACACGCGCTCGCAGCTGACATGGCCGAAGCGCGGCTCCAAATAGTCCAGGAGCTCGAGCTGTTCGTGGGTGACGGGAGCGAAGGAGACGTGCCCGCCTTCCGAGGCAAAGGCCTTGTAGCGCTCGCCAATCCGGATCAGGAAGGCCTCGCCGAGACCGGTACCCGGCGCGACGACGCCGATCATTCCCATCGGGTCCGGTCTTCCGGGGTTAAGGGTGCAGACGTCCTCGGCTTCGAGGTAGGGGACGGCGTTCGCGACGGCTTGGAGATCGTTCAGCAGATGGACCCGGGGGATGTCGAACGTCCGGCTGAGGCAATCCGCCTTGACGAACCAGGGCAGATTGGTCACGCGGGCCTGGGCGCCAACCACGGCGCCGGCAATGCCGAAGCTTGCCGCGTCGAGGGGAGACGATATCCCGGTGAGGAACTTCTCGACGATCTCTTCGAGGGAACCGTGCCCGCGGCTGGGATAGCGCTCCTCACGGACAGGATTCCGCCGGTCTCTGGCCGGTTCGTAGAGTGCCAGAACCGTCTTTGTGGCACCAATGTCACCCGCGAGAATCATGGATCCACCCCTCCGACCTTCGTGCTTAAGACTAGACACATAATGCTCTGGTGTCCCGATCGCGAGATTCGTTGCATCGAATCTCGCATGAATCGGCACACTAACTTGTTGATTCTCATGTGATTCAGCTTCCGAAGTTGGACACACATAATGTGCCGAACTTCGGAACCATCACACTAGACACCCGCGGTTTTCACGAACCTTCAATATTGGGTGGGTTGCCGGTTCTGGAAGGGGTCACTATCGTCCCACATACTCTTCCAAAAGCCGCTGGATCGAAGGGAGAAGTGCCGTGAAACTGCGGATCCGACGTGAAGCGCCGGAACATATCTTTCCGGTCGATGACTGGAAGATTATCCAGACCAAGTTCGATCCGAAATACGTCGCCCATGAGGAAACCGTCTATGCCCTTTCCAACGGCTATCTGGGCATGCGGGGCGGTTTCGTCGAAGGGCGGCCCGCGGTCGACGACGGCACGCTGATCAACGGCTTCTACGAATTCCGGCCCATTGTCTACCCCGAGGAGGCGTACGGGTTTCCCCGTCAGGGGCAGACCATCGTTTACGTGCCCGAGGCGAAGATCATCCGGCTCTATGTCGACGACGAGCCTTTCGATGTAGCGTCGGCGGAGCTCACCCATTTCAGGCGCACGCTCGACATGAAGGGCGGACTGCTGGTCCGCGAGGTGGAATGGATCACCCCACAGGGTAAGCGCGTCGCCCTCAAGACCACCCGCATCGTGTCGTTCCGCCAGCGTCATCTGGCCGCGATCGACTATGAGCTTACGCTGCCCGACGCCCCGGCCGAGATCGACATCTCCTCCGAACTCGTCAATCCGCGGCCCAAGGCCGAGGAGAGCCTCGACCCCCGCAAGGCGCCGCTCTTCGGGCACAAGGTCCTGATGATCGAAGGAATGTCTTGTGACGACCAGCGCATTATCCAGTGCTACCGAACGCAGCTCTCGAACTACTGGGTCTCCTGCGGCATCGACCACGAGATCGAAACCGACTGCGACTATAAGACGGAGATCAAGTCGGTCGAGGACTTCGGTAACCTCAGCATCATGGCCGACATGGAGCCGGGCAAGACGCTCAGGCTCACGAAGTACATCGCCTACCATACCGAGCAGGACAGCAAGGCTTCCGAGCTCAACTACCGGGTGGAAACCACGCTGGCCCGTGCCAAGGAAAAGGGATTTGAACGCCTTGCCGAGGAACGGCGGGATTACCTGGACGATTTCTGGCGGCGGAGCGACGTGCGGGTGAGCGTGATTGAACCCCTCGTCGGGAGCGGCGATACGGCCAGGCCGCGAGGGCAGCAGATCATCCGCTGGAACCTTTTTCAGCTGCTACAGGCATCCGCGCGCGTCGAGGGCTTCAGCATTCCGGCGCGGGGACTGACCGGTCGCGTCTATGAGGGCCATTACTTCTGGGACGCCGAAATCTACGAAGTGCCATTTCTCATCTACACGGCGCCGGAGGCCGCCCGCCATCTCCTCAAACATCGATACGAACAGCTGGATCAGGCGCGCAACCGCGCCCGAGAACTGAGCCACCAAGGCGCTCTTTTCCCATGGCGCACGATCAATGGCGACGAGGCGTCAACGTTCTTTTTGGCCAGCACGGCCCAGTACCACATCGACGCCTGCATCATGTACGCGGTGAAGAAATACGTGGACGTCACGGGCGACGAGGACTTCCTGTTCGACATGGGGGCCGAGATGTACATCGAAACGGCCCGCCTATGGATAAGCCTGGGCTACTATCCCGACCGCCATCCCGACCGATTCTATATCAGCGGCGTGACCGGGCCGGACGAGTACACGGCGCTGGTCAACAACAACTTCTTCACCAACGTCATGGCCCAGGACAACTTGTGGAACGCGGCTCAGGTCGTGGAGCGCATGGAACGCGAGCGTCCCGACGCCTTTCGGGAGCTGGCCGCGAAGACCGGTCTCGACAAATCGGAGGTTGATGCTTGGCGGCGGGCGGCCGACGCCATGTTCCTTCCCTATGACGAGACGCTTGGCATCCATCTTCAGGATGACAGCTTCCTCGACAAGGAAAACATGGATGTGGAGGGGCTACCGCCCGAGAAGTTCCCGCTCCTCCTGCACTACCACTATCTTGAAATCTACCGCCACCAGGTCATCAAACAGGCGGATACGATTCTCGCCATGTTCCTTCTCGGCCATCGGTTCACGATCGAGGAGAAAAAGCGGAACTTCGATTACTACGACCCGATCACGACTGGCGACTCGTCGCTTTCCGCTTGCATCCAAAGCATTGCGGCGGCTGAGATCGGCTACACGGACAAGGCGCTCGACTACCTTCGCTTTGCCGCCGTCATGGACCTTAGCGATGTCGCCGGCAATGTGGTCGACGGCGCCCATCTTGCCTCGATCGGTGGAACCTGGCTGGCCTTGGTCTATGGCCTTGGCGGCCTGAGAGACTATGGCGGCCAGATCAGATTCGAGCCGAATGTCCCGGAGAATGTCGAGTCCATCCGCTTTCCGCTGACCATCCGCGGCCAGGTTATCGAGGTGGACGCGCGGCCAAGCGGCACCACATACACCCTACGTGAGGGAACCGGCCTCGAGATCGAGCATCAGGGACAGACGGTCAAGCTTGAGCCCGGTAAATCCGTGAAGATGCCGACCGCATCGAAGCGAGCGAACCCGTAAGGAGGGGTAACGTGAAGATCGGAATCATAGGAGCTGGCTTTGTCGGCGGCACGGCCGCCTATGCCATGGCGCTGCGCGGCGTTGGCAGCGAGATCGTGCTGGTCGATCTCAACGAAAAGGCGGCCCGGGCCCAGGCGGAGGACATTTCTCACGCAACCCCGTTCGCGCATCCGATCGTCGTCCGGGCCGGCGGCTACGAAGATCTGGATGGCGCGGCCTTGGTGGTGCTCACCGCCGGGGTCAGTCAGAAACCGGGCGAAACGCGGCTGCAACTCCTCGAACGCAACGCCGCGGTCTTCAGGGCGGTCATCGGCCAGGTCCTGTCGGCGGCGCCCAATCCCCTCCTGCTGATCGCGACAAATCCGGTGGACGTGATGACCGATATCGCGACGCGGATTTCGGGCTTGCCGGTGGAGAGGGTGATCGGCTCTGGAACCATCCTCGATACGGCGCGCTTTCGGACGCTCCTGGGCTCCCATCTCGGGATTTCGCCGCAGTCGGTTCACGCCTATGTGCTCGGTGAGCACGGGGACAGCGAGGTCCTGGCTTGGTCGAGCGCGATGGCCGGCAACATCCCGATTTCCACCTTCGCCGCGCAGGTACGGGCTGCCGTGACGCAGTCGGTGAAGGACCAGATCGACGATCGCGTGCGCAATGCTGCCTACACGATCATCGAGGGAAAGGGGGCGACTTACTATGGAATCGGAAACGGCCTCGCGCGCATCGCCAAGGCCATCCTCGCCGACGAGCAGAGCGTGCTCACCGTCTCCATGACGACTCCGGAGATCGAGGGAGTCGAGAATGTCACATTGTCGCTCCCGCGCGTTATCGGACGGACCGGTGTCGTCGCCACCCTGCATCCAGAGCTCAGCACGGACGAACACGAGGCCCTGCGCCGGAGCGCGGAGATCATCAAGGAAGCGTCGGACTCGGTGACCGTTTAGGCAGCTCGGCCTCAGTCGATCTGTACCAGGCGGAGGATGTTCGTCACCCCCGGCGTCTGTAGGGGAAGACCGGCGGTAACGACCACGCGGTCACCGGGTTTCGCGAAACCGCTCTCGACCGCGCAGTGGATGGCGGCCTTTTCCATCTCCATCGGGTTGTCGATGGCCGCGACCAGAATAGGGTGAACGCCCCAAACGGCGGTCAGGGTGTGTGCGACGTCCGGGTTGGGCGTGAGGGCCAGGATCGGTGCCGGGGGGCGCCGTCGGGCGGCGCGGATGGCGGTGGCACCCGACGTCGTGAAGGTGACGATGGCCGCCGCCGAGAGCGTTTCGGCGGCGGTGCTGGCGGACTGCGTGATAGTGTCGGGTTCGGTGGCGACCGCCTTGACCTGGCTCGCGTTCAACAGGTCCCGATAGGCGGCATCCTGCTCCG
The DNA here is from genome assembly GCA_028281785.1 of Rhodospirillales bacterium. Taxonomy (GTDB): domain Bacteria; phylum Pseudomonadota; class Alphaproteobacteria; order Rhodospirillales; family Shumkoniaceae; genus JANQJG01. Next base: position 24,576 of record JANQJG010000012.1, on the reverse strand, counting down.
TGAATCGGATGATGCGTTCCATGACTTCGACCACATGTACCGGGTGGTCGCCGACCGCCGTTTCACCGGATAGCATGACGGCATCGGCCCCGTCATAGACGGCATTGGCGACATCCGACGCCTCGGCCCGGGTCGGCGTCCGCGACTTGATCATCGAATCCAGCATCTGGGTCGCAACGATGACCGGCTTTCCGGCCTGCCGGCAGGTCCGGATGACGCGCTTCTGAATGGCCGGGCCCCTTTCGGGGGGCAGCTCCACGCCCAGATCGCCACGGGCAACCATGACGGCGTCCGTCAACTCGACGATCTCGTCAAGATGCTCGACGGCCGAGGGCTTTTCGAGCTTGGCGATCAGTTTGGCCCGCCCATCGATGAGCCGACGCGCCTCCTCGATGTCGGATGGCCGTTGAACGAAGGACAGCGCGACCAGTCTGATGCCCATCCCAATCGCAAACTCCAGATCCTTGTGGTCCTTTTCCGTGATCGGCGAGACGTCGAGCATGACGTTCGGCAGGTTAACACCCTTGTGGTTCGACAGCGGGCCGCCGGTTACGACCCGCGTATCCGCGTGCTCGCGGCCGCAGGAGACGACCTCGAGCTGCAGCTTCCCATCGTCCAGGAGCAGGGTCGAGCCGGGGCGAAGGGCGGCGAAGATCTCGGGATGGAGGAGCGGCGCCCGCTGCCGGTTCCCGGGTTCATCGGACAGATCGAGGCAAAACTGATCGCCGGCCTCGAGAACGATGCCGCCCTCGGCAAAATCGCCGACACGGAGCTTGGGGCCTTGGAGATCGGCGAATACCCCGATGGGTTTTCCCGCGCGTTTCTCGATCGATCTCACGGCTTCGAGCCGTTCGGCGTGCTCGCCGTGGGTTCCGTGGCTGAAGTTGAAGCGGAAAACATCCGCGCCCGCCTCGAAAAGGGTGGCCATACCGTCCTCGGTCCCGCTCTTCGGACCGATGGTCGCGATGATCTTGGTCTGTCTCGATCTCCGCATGGCGCGTCTCCTACTTCGAGCTTTCGCCGTTGTCGGCCCGACCGCCTTCAATCGCCCAGGGCCTCGCCGATCTCTCCGCATACATACTGGAACACGTCGACGACGCGCAGGATCCCGACCGGTCTTCGATCGCGTAAAGCGATCAGGGAATAGAAGCGGCCTTTGATCAAGCGGTGGAGGGCCTGCTCGATATCGGCGTCGGCGTCGATATATTCGTCCCTCTTGAGCGGCTTGACGAGATTCTTCACCTTCAGGTTTTGAGACTTTTCGGCCAATTGGGCCAGGGGGCGCTCCCAGGCATCGAATCCCTCGACCATGGCCATGGGGTCGATGGGCATCAGTCTGCGCGGATCAAGGCCCTCGAGCACGTCCCAGACGACAAGCCGTCCGAGTACCTGGTCGCTCTTGTCCAGAACCAGCACGGCGAAGTCGCGCGGTTCGCTCGGGTCTGCCTTCTTCGCGCCCTCGAGCGCGGCTTGCATCGCCAGGAAAGCATCCTTGAGCGCGGCGTCCTCCCGGACCGTTGTGTACTCATCCAAGGGACGCATGAGATCACCGACCTTGCGCTTTTGCCTGGTCACGGGTTGGTCGTTCATTTCTCGTTCCCTCACAGGATAAGCCCGAACAGGGCGGCAATCAGGGCATACGCAATCATCGGCAGGATGGTCCGCTTCAGGATGAACCCCTCACGGTTGGCGATTCCGAGGATCGTGCAGACCGCGACGATGTTGTTGATGCAAACCATGTTGCCCATGGCGCCGCCGACCGATTGCAGGCTCAGGACGATCGTTCGGTCGATCCCCAGACTGGCCGCGATCGAGTCCTGAATGCCGCTGAACGTCAGGTTCGAGATCGTCGCCGATCCGGAAAAGAACGAGCCGACGGCGCCAAGGAGCGATGCGAAATAGACCCAGTTGTCTCCGATCGTCGACGCGAAGGAGGTCCCGATCAGCACCACGACCGACTCCTCGCCGCCGACCATCAGAAGCTGCACCATGACCAGCGCGCCGAGCAGGGCAATGATCGGCTTTTCCATCCGCTCGTAGGTTTCGCCGCTGATGCGCCGGATTGTCGATGGGCCGAGGCGAAACAGCCCGAACGATACGAAGGAAATGGCGAAAAACGGCAGTATCGCGGGGATATAGAGGAGTTGCAGGACCCAAATGCTGTCGGCGGCGAAAATGCGATCGAGCGTCAGGACAAGCGACGCGCTGGTACTGAACTCTGCGAAGGAGCCGATGCCGCGTTCGAAGATCGGAGTCGGGTCCGTCAGGAACCCTTTGAGGCCGAATTGCTCGATCCGGGTCACAACGAGAATGAGGACCGTTCCCCACAGGGGAAAGGTGGCCTTGGCCAGAATCGGCAGGGGAATGCCTTCGCTCGCCGCCGCAGTGCCGCGGCTGCCCGGCGCCAGCCCGATTCTTTTGCGGGCGAGCGCGATTGAGCTCACCAGCCCGATCATTCCGCCAAGCAGGGCCGGGAATTCATAGTTCACCGCAGCCAGAAGGATGTATGGCACGACGCAGCCGAGAACCGAGAGATAGACGAAACCGAGATTGGCGCGGACGGCCCGCCAATCGACGACGAACAGAAGCGCCATCAGCGGGATGACGAGCGCGGCGGCGCCGTGGATCGTCGCCGTGTAGAGGCTGATGCGGAGGATCTCCTCCTCGGCGAGGCCAAGCTGCCCCATGCCGAACCATGTCGGTGTTCCGACGGCCCCGAAAGACACGGGAACCGAGTTCATGATCAGGCAGAGGATAGCGACCCTCAGCGCCGGGAAGCCCAGCCCGACAAGGATGGGCGCGGCAAGCGCGGCGGGCGTTCCGAACCCGCTTGCTCCCTCGATCAAAAAGGAGAAGGCCCAGCCGATGATCATCAATTGGGCGACTGGGTTATCGCTGACCCCGTTGAGCCAGGTCCGGATGACGTCCATGCCGCCGGACCGCTCCATGGTCTTGAACATGAAGATGGCGCCCCAGATGATCAGGATCGGCGTCCAGGCGGTCAGCAGCCCCTTGACCACCGTGGCGTTGACCAGATTGGCGTCGGTTCCGAAGTAGGCCAGCTTGATCGCGTAGACCATCACCGCCACTGCCGGCAGCGCAACATGCGATGGCGTGCTGTTCCGCTTCGTCATGAGGACGATCAGGACGACGATCGGGGCTATGGCGATAGCGAAGTCCATCACGGTTTTCTCAAGGGGGCGTCAATCCGCCTTGCGGTCTGTCGGCAGGAGACGCCCGGCTGGTTGTTCTAACTTTGAAGCGCGAGAGGCTTCCCGTGGATCTCCTTGTACAAGCGCTCGACATCTTCCCGGCGGCACAGCTCGGTCCCCACCGTGAGCACCGTCGCCGTTCCGGTCGCGACACCAAGCGCGAACGCGTCTTCCAGGGGCCAGTCCAGCGCCACGCCGAGGGTCATTCCGCCGACGAAGCTGTCACCGGCTCCGACCGCGCTTTTGACGTCGACCTTGGGCGTCGTGAGGCGCGTAACGCCCGCCTTCGAAACCAGCAGCGCTCCGTCCTCCCCCATTGTCAAGGCGACGACTTCGGCCTTTCCCTCGTCGATGATCTGACGGCAGATATCCTCCCGGTCCTTCATCTCGCTTGCCCGACGACCGACGAGATGTTCCAGCTCGTTAAGGTTGGGTTTGACCAAGTAAACCCCTTCCTTCAAAGCCTCGAAAAGCGCCACCCCTGAGGTGTCGAGGATGACGCGCTGTCCGCGCTCCTTAGCCATATGTGCGGCGCGTCCATAAAAGTCGTTCGGCACACCCAAAGGCAGACTGCCGGTGAGAACGACGAGGTCACACTCATGGTCGAACAAGGCGTTCAGACAAGCTTGCCATTCGGCTTCCGACAGCTCCGGGCCCGGCGGGGTGATCCGGAATTCCTGTCCGGTTGATCGCTCGAAGACCGTGGCGCTGGTCCGCGTCCGGCCGACGATCGGAATGGTACGTGTGAGGAGGCCCTGGGCCTCGATGAGTTCCCTGAAGAAATGGCCGGTGTACCAGCCGGCCGTGTGAATGGCGATCGACTGGCCGCCGAGCGTCTTGATGACCCGTGAGACGTTGATCCCGCCGCCGCCGGCGAACTGGAGCGGCGAGGACGCGCGCAGCTTGCGAATGGGAACCATGTCTTCGACTTCCCACTGCACGTCGACGCTCGAATTCAAAGTCAGAGTAACGATGGGTTTCATGCGAGGCCCCTGCCAATCGGATGATCCACGCTCTGGCGCCTTTCGCGTTGCGTCAGGCCTTACTGTCCGAGACCTTCCAAGTAGCGCGGTCCGTATGCGGGTTCAAGGAAACGCGAGGCGAGGGCTGCCGCAAGGCGTGTCAGACACGAAGATTTCGTGCCAGCAGCAAGGGGCGCAACACTTCATGAAAGAACGGCGTTGCCATGCCAAGGGCGGCGTCGCTACGCGGGTTTATCCGCTCCAGCGCGACTCGATCCCGGGCGTAGGCGGGGGCCAGTTCATAAAAGCGCCGTTGCACTTCCCGCCAGACCCACTCGTTCTCGACGACATTACCGGCAAGAAGAATTCGGTCGGGGAAGAACGCCTTGAACAGATTGTGCATTGCCACGGTAAACAGCTCAATCGCTTCAATCAGTCGAGGTATCTGGGACAAGTCGAGCTTGCGTAGATAGCTCGATAGGGCGTCCGGTTCGCTGGGCGTGTCCTGGAAATCCCTGATGATTTCGGGCAGCAGGGCCCAAAGCGCCGCATACGCCTCCAGGCATCCGTGCTGCCCGCACAGGCAGGCGCGTCCGCCTGGCGTTACCAGCCAATGGCCGATATCTCCGAATCCACCGACGGTAGACGACAGAACTTCACCGTTGTGGGCATAGGCCGAGCTGATTCCATATCCCCAATTGACCAGCAGAACGCCACCATGGCGATCTTCGGGGTGGGAATGAAAGTGGGCGCGCAGCACCGCTTGGCGCTTTCGCTCAACACGCACGGGCAGGCCGGTTTGTTCCTCGAGGTGCCGAAAGTCTAGCCCCTCCACGCGGGGCCAACGCGCCACTGAAAGCCAGCGTCTCCGGCGCTCATCGACAATTCCCGGCAAGGTGATGCCGATTCCGGGAACAGCCGCGCCGGGCGGCTTACGGGAGATAATGCTCTCGGCAACCGACATGAAAGCGTTCGAGAGCGCGTCCTGGTCGGTCTGCTCGACGTCTAGTATAGCCGTCGAACCAGCCACCGCCCTACCGTCCATTGTCAGAAGAGTGCCGTGAATCTCCCGCGAAACGACGTCGATGACGGGAGTAACGGCACGATGAGGGTTTGGCGTAAGCGGAACTTCCGGCCGCCCCTTGCGCGGCAGCCTTGACGCCTTCGACTCGACGATCAGCCCATCATCGATCAGTTCGCCGACCATCGCCGAGACGGTGGCCGGACGCAAAGAGAGTTCCTGCACCAAGGTGCCGCGTGTCACTGTCCGCGTCCCCGCGGACTCGAAGACGGCGAGGAAGATCCGCGCCTTGGCGAGATCGGTTCTGCGCTGCAGCCCATTGGGAAAGATGCCGTCCAGGGTCAGGCGAATCATCTTCGGCGGGCCCCACTTTACCTGTTGCTCAGGGCTAAGGTCGGGCCATCCCTCACCAGCGTCAATTATTTTCTTTCGATCATCGGAAAAAAATGGATTGACGCTGCGTCAGGAGTATGAATATTAATTCCGAACACCGGAAATAAATTTGCCGTGCCGGTGGCGCGGTGCAAGGAAACGGTTAGGGATGCGTTCGGATAAGATCACGGCGCCAAGATGGAAGGTGTTGGACAAATCGGCCTTCGCGCCGTTCGGCGACGTGATTGAGGCGGGCGCCGGCCGCTCCTTCGCCATCAATGACGGCACCACCATCCGCCATGAAGGACTGGCCGATATCGACGTCGGCGCGGGTGGCTGTCCCGTGGTCAGCATCTTCGAGAGCCGCCCATTCGGGTTTCCGCTCACGGTGCGGGTCATGGAGCGCCATCCGCTGTCCAGCCAGGCCTTCGTCCCGATGCAGCCCAAGCCCTATTTCGTTGTCGTGGCACCGCCAGGCGACCGCGTCGACGCCTCCAGCATCCGGGTTTTCCTGGCGCGGGGCGATCAAGGTATCAACTACCGCTCGGGCGTTTGGCACCATGCGGCGGTGGTTATCGAACCGATGGCTTTCCTGGTTCTCGACCGTGGAACCCAGGAACCGAATTGCGACTTTTTCCATCTGCCGGACGACGCAACTGGACCAGTCCTGGACTGGCCGGGCGACGCCCCGGCCGTCGGCTGACCGGCACCAAAAATAATGTAGGAGACAAAGGGCAATGCCTTACCCGAAGGGTTTTCTGGAAACCCGCGCCATCGTCAAACCTGGGTCCTATTGCGTCATTCCGCCCGAGGGCCGGGTGATCAACTCGATTCCCGGCTTCGAGGGCTGTCGTCTGAGCATCATCGCGTCGCCAAAGGTGGGGGCCAGCTTCGTTCAGTATGTCGGCGCCGTCGAGCCGGGCGGACGCACCACGACGGCTTTTCATGCCGATCCGGGAGTCGAGAGCTTCGTCTATGTGATGGATGGTGATGGCGCGCTCACCACGACGGTGGGCGGGCAGACCGAGACCCTGAAGGCGGGCGGCTATGCCTTCGCGCCGCCGGCGGAGGGCATCGAGTTCGTCAACGAGACGAGCGCGCCGGTACGCATCCTGCTCTACAAGCAGCGCTTCGTGCCGCTGGGCGACCTGAAACCCTGGACGGTTTTCGGCAACGCGGGCGCGCTGGAGGAGCAGATCTACGACGGCATGGAGAACGTCTTTCTCCAGGACTTTCTGCCCTACGATCTGGCCTTCGACATGAACATGCACATCCTGAAGTTCCTGCCGGACGGGTGCCATCCCTTCGTCGAGACGCATGTGCAGGAACATGGCGCGTATGTGCTGGGCGGGCAGGGCATGTACCTGCTGGGCGAGGACTGGGTGCAGATCAGGAAAGAGGATTTCATCTGGTTCGGGCCTTTCGTGCAGCAGGCCACCTATGCCACGGGCCGAGAGCCCTTCTTCTACATCTACAGCAAGGACATGAACCGCGACGCCGAGATCTGAGCGGCAGGGCGAGCGCAATCAAGAAAAAGGACGATGACGACCATGGCGATTACCGAGGGATTTGGACCCCGAAACATCCGCGCGCAGATCGAAAAGACCAATATCAAAGGGCGTCACCTGATCTTTATCGACGATTTGTCGCGAGAGGAGTTGGCCGATCTGTTCACAGCGGCGGAGATGCTGGAACCCTATTGGCGCGACCGCATCCCGTTGCTGGAGGGCAAGATCCTGTGCACGCAGTTCTTCCAGCCCAGCACACGAACGCGCTTCAGCCACGAAACAGCGATGTATCGCCTTGGTGGGAACGTCATCACGGAATCCAACCCGTTGGTCAGCTCGTCCGCGGCCAAGGGGGAGTCGCTCTACGATTCTCTGCGCGTGACGTCGCAATACGCCGACGTCATCGTTCTGCGCCATCCCGACGAGGCGGTGATCGAGGTAATCAAAAGGCTGGGCAGCGATGCCGTACCGATTATCAGCGGCGGCTTCGGCGATGTCACCCACCCGACCCAGGGTCTGCTCGACATGTACACCTCCTACCGCGCCCTGGGCGGTGACTTCGAGAATATGCGGGTGATGATCGCCACCCCCGACCTGTCGCGGGCGCGCTCGGGGCAGTCCTACGGATTGGGGCTGGCGCGCATGGGTGCCAGGCTGATCTACGCCGGTACCAGCGGTCTGCGCACGCCCAAGGTTGTTCGCGAGAAGCTGGATGCAATGAAGGCCAACTATGTCGAGGTCAACGATCTCACGCTCGAACAGCACGAGCAGCTCATCGCCGACGAGAAGATCGATCTCGTCTATTTGCCCGGCTGCTCGGTCAAGAAAGGAGATCCGGGGCGCGATGAGTTCCTGAAGAAGATGGAGGCCTACTACTTCACGCTTGAGGGCCTCCAGAGAATCGAGAAGAAGACGGGTAAGACGGTGGGCCTGATGCATTCGCTGCCGCGCAACGAGGGCGAGTTCGATTTCGCCATCGATGCGTCGGCGCACGAGCTCTACTTCAAGCAGATCGCCTTTTCCGTGCCGCTGCGCATGTCGCTGCTGGCCAACATCGTCGGCGTGAGCTGAGGCGAGGGGGAGAGGGCCATGAACCGCGCCAAGCCAATTATTCACGTGGTCAGCGCCGGCGGCACGATCGCCGGCACCGGAGTTTCCGCGACGGAGTTCACCTATGAGTCGGTCGAGCTGTCGGCGGCCGACCTGGTGGCAGCGGTCGATGGGCTGGATCGGGACGTGGAAATACGGGCCGATACGCTGTTCACCGTCGGGTCCCAGGACCTGGGGCCGGTGCAGTGGCTGAAGCTGGCTCAGCACGTGCAGGTCCTGGCCGCTCGGTCGGATGTCGACGGCATCGTCGTCACCCATGGCACCGATACGCTCGAAGAGGCCGCCTTCTTCCTGGACTTGGTATGCCGTACCGAGAAACCGGTGGTTTTGACCGGCGCCATGCGCCCGGCGACGGCCCTCAGCGCCGATGGGCCAAGGAACCTCTATCAGGCCGTCGTCGCCGCCAGCGCTCCGCAGCTCCGGGGCGGCGGAGTCATGGTCGTGATCAACGGCCTGCTGTTGCCGGGTTGGCAGGTCGTCAAGGCCAACTCCATCGCACTGGACGCCTTTCGCGCTTATCCAGGCGGTCCGGCGGGCCGCTTCATGGGCGGGACGCTGATCCTCACGGAAACGCCTCGCCCGGCGCCGCTGGCGGGAGCCTTTCACGGCCACCTGACGAAGAGCGCGGACTTTCCACTCGTCGGTATCGCCTATGTTCACGGCGGCTGCGGCGACGCCCCGATTCGGGTCTGGCACGAGAGCAAGTGCAAGGGCTTGGTCATCGCGGCCTTCGGTGCGGGGACAATGTCCCAACCGATTGCCGACGCGGCGCGGGATCTGGCCGCCGAGGGCTGCGTCGTGGTTGTGTCGTCCCGGGTCGGCGAGGTGGCCGTCCATGTGGAAAGCATGACCGGGCGCGGACGGGGCGGACTGTTGCCGTCGGGCTTCCTCAATCCGCAGAAATCGGCGACCCTTCTGGGGTTTGCCCTTGCCGGCGGCCAACAGGCGCCGGAAGTCGGCCACCTGTTCGATCTCTTTTCCGCACACCCCCACGGCATTGCATATGAGGCGGCGTCATGACATCCGCCGAGGACGTGCCGAGACGCCTGGTCGTCGCGCTCGGCGGCAATGCGATCCAGCCGGCCGGATACAAAGGCACGTCCGAGGAGCAGGTCGAGATTGCCCACAGAACGGGACGGGCGTTGCTGCCCGTCCTCGAGTCTGACAACGAATTGCTGATCACACACGGCAATGGTCCGGCCGTCGGCAAGGTCTTGATGCGCCAAGCGCTTGCGCAGTCGGAAGTGGTCCCGATGTCGCTCGACATCTGTGTCGCCGACACCCAGGGGGCCACCGCCTATATCCTCGGTCAGGCGTTCGAGAACGCGCTGCGCGAGGTTGAAAACCGCCGTCATGTCGTCGGGTTGGTGACGCAGGTGGAAGTCGATCCCGACGATCCGGCTTTCAGGAACCCGACCAAGCCCATCGGCTATTACTACACCCGGGAACAGGCCGAGGGCCTCTCGCGCCAGATGGGCTGGGTGTTAAAGGAGGACGCCTCCGGCCGCGGCTGGCGCTTGGTCGTCCCCTCGCCGATCCCGAGGCATATCTGCGACATCTCGTTGGTCGAGGCGCTGATCAAGCGCGGCACGGCCGTCATCGCCGGTGGCGGTGGCGGTATTCCGGTGATTCGTGACCAACGTGGCGTGCGCAAGGGCGTCGAGGCCGTGATCGACAAGGATCTGACGTCGGCCTTGATGGCCAACGTGCTGAAGATCGACCACCTGTTGGTTCTGACCGAGGTGTCGAAGGTGGCGATCAATTTCGGTAAGCCGGATCAGCGGGATCTGAGCCAAATCACGGTGTCGGAGGCCCGGCGCTACATGGTCGAGGGACATTTCCCGGCGGGCAGCATGGGACCCAAGGTGGAGGCGGCGATTCGCTTCCTGGAAGGCGGCGGCCGACGGGCGATCATCGCCCATCTGGAGCAGGCCCTCCCGGCGCTGAAGGGCGAGACGGGCACGCAGATCGTGCGTGACGAGGACGCGTAGATGATGATCACGAGATGAAAAAGGGAACCGCTCCGACGCCCTTTCCGATGCGTCGAAGCGGGTTCGGCTCAGCGAACCCGTCTCTTTCGGCGAGGCGGAGAGACCGGAAGACCAAAACACAACTGAACCTCAACAAAAGGGAGAGACTAGCATGTTGAAGAGGAAATCACTGATGCGGTCGGCGGCGATCGCCGGCATTGCTTTGGTTGCGGGCTTGGCGGTTGGTGACGGCGCCATGGCCGCCAATGAAAAGCTGAAGATCGGGGTGCTCGGCGTGATGAGCGGCCCGGCGGCGTCCTGGGGCCTGGTCAACCGCTACTGCGCCGAAGCCCGCGCCAATATGATCAACGAGGCCGGCGGCTTCGAGATCGGCGGCAAGAAGTACGACATCGAGATCGTCTCCATCGACGATCGCAATGACCCGAAGCTGGCCGTATCGGGCGCCGAACGATTGGTCTATGAGGATGGTATCCGCTACATCATCGGCCCCAATATCGACACGACCGCGGCCGCGATCGTTCCGGTGATCGAGAAGGGCGGCGCGATGAATATTCCTTACGCGTTTTCCAAGGATCTCTATTCGCCGCCGCGGAGTCACTCGATCCTGGGCATGATCGCCTCGTATCAGGCGGGCCCCGTGATCTACAAGTATCTGCAGGAGAAAGAGGGCGTGAAGTCGGTGGCCTTCGTCGCCCGCAACGAGTCCGACTCGCTCAATCAGCGTGAGGAAGGTGTCGCGGCAGCAGAGGCGTTGGGGCTCGACGTCCTCGCGTCGAAGGATACCTACGAAGCCGGAACGACCGATTTCTTCCCGGTCATGTCCCGCCTCGTCGGCCTCAAGCCGGATCTGATCGTTCTGTCGGGCGTCGCGCCATCGGATGCGCCGCTGATGCTGAAAACGGCGCGAGAGCTCGGCTTCCAGGGTCTGATGAGCACGGAAACCGCGCAAGACGCCAAGATTCTCTCGGAAGTGGCCGGCGACGCGGCAAATGGCTTCATCTCGGTCGGGGGCGCCAGCACGCCCGAGATCCGCTCCGAGTTCATGGAGACCTTCTCCAAACGGTATGAAGAAGTGGCCGGTGAGTGGAATGACGAGGCGGGGACCAAGGTCTACGCGCTCGAAATCCTGCTCAACACGATCAAAACGGCGGGTCCCGAAGCCATCGAAGACGTCTCTAAATTCAAGGCTCAGATGGACGCCTTCAAGATGACCAACCCGTTCCTCAAGGACGGCCGGGACCTCCATTTCGTCGGGGCCGGGTTCTTCGATCAGAAGCGCCAGATCTCGGTGCCGATGGTGGTCAACGTGTTCAAGGACGGCGAGTTCGAGACCCTTTTCGTGGGTAGCGTAGACTAACGTGGCGAGGGGTCACGGGCCGAACGCCGTGGCCCCCTTTTCCTCGGCTTCCAGTCCAATCGACGAAAGAGCGAGTGGGCTTGGCAGCGAGGCCACCAAGACCGGAAGGGCGTCGGAATGGAACAGGTGATCATCAACGGGATCTATTCGGGGATGCAATACGCCCTGATCGCCCTTGGTCTTACGCTCATTTTCGCCTTGATGGGCGTGCTGAACTTCGCGCATGGCCAGATGTATGTCCTGGGGGGATTCGTAACCTATTACGTCTATGGCGTCATGGGCTTGCCCTTCGTTGTGGGGCTGGCGGCCACGGCCGCGACCTTGGCCTTGGTCGGCGTGTTTTTCGAGTTCGTCATATTCCGCCGAGTGCTGAAGCTCAGCGTCCGGGAGGAGAGCACCATGCTCGTCGCGGCGGGCGGGGCGCTTTTCCTCGAAAGTCTCGTCCTGATCATTTTCGGAGAGAAGCATCGCGGCGTACCCTCCGTTATCTCGGGTGTCTGGAAGGTAGGGGACGCGTACATGCCCTACGGCCGCCTCCTGGTCGTGGCGATGTCGGCGCTTCTCATTGGTGGCTTTATCCTCTTTATGCAGTACACGCGCCAGGGTAGAGCCCTGCGCGCACTCGCCCAGGATCGCGAGGCAGCCCAGATTCAGGGTGTCAATGTCGACAACTACTCCATGCTGGGCTTCGCGATCGGGGCGACGTTGGCGGGGCTCGCCGGCGGATTGCTGGTATCGATTTCGGGCGTCAACTCCGGCCTTGGCACATGGATCTCCATCAAGGCGTTCATCATGGTGATGATCGGCGGCGCCGGGGTCGTGCCCGGAGCCATCATCGGAGGCTTTATCCTCGGCATGCTGGAGTCCGTCGGATACACGGTTCTGCCCGGAGGTGAGACCTACCTCGTCATCTTCGTCGCGCTCATCGCGTTCCTCGCCATCCGGCCACAGGGCCTGATGGGCAAGCCCTGGGGATGACCCGCCTAACCCCTGCAAGAGGGAGGAATGAATGCCGAACCAACGTTCCTTGATCGCCGTCGGGGTGGCGCTCGTCATCTATCTCATCGTCTTGCCCGCTCTGCTGGCCGACAAACCGTATTTCCTCGGTGTCCTGACAACGGCCTCGGTGCTGAGCGTGATCGCCGCCGGCGTCTGGCTGACCTTCTTCATCGGCCGCATCAATATCGGTCAGGGGGCGTTCGCCCTCGTCGGCGGATACGCCGCGGCGATCCTCATGACTAAGCTGGGCTTTTCGTTTTGGATCGCGATGCCATTGGCGGGATTGACCGCCGCGCTGGTCAGTATCGTCATCGGCATTCCGATTTTAAGGCTGCGCGGCGTCTACTTCGCGATGATCAGTTTGAGTCTCACGGAGACGGCGCGCCTATCCGCCCAATCCTTTCGTTCGGTGACGGAAGGCGCGAAAGGTATCGTCAACATTCCGCTGCCCGGGGCCGTCGAGATCTTCGGATTTACGCTGATTCCCGACTTTTCGACCGTCGACAAGCATCTGGCCTTCTATTTCCTGGCGGCCATTCTGCTGATCGCGACCTTCGCGGCCATGTACCGGCTCGTCAACAGCCGCATCGGATGGCTTTTCAAGTCGTTGCAGCAGAACGAGGAGCTCGCGTCCTCCGTCGGCGTGGACATTGCGCGGCTTCGCGTTATCGCCTACGCCATCAGTTCCTTCCTTGGCGGCATTGGCGGCGCGTTCTTCGTGGCCGCGCAGCAGAGCGTCTATCCGGCGTCCTTCCAGATCCAGGACTCCATCTACTTCATGCTCTACACCTTCCTGGGCGGGCTCGGTTACGTGTTCGGACCCATTGTGGGAACCTTCGTGCTGTTCCTGAGCTTCGAGTTCCTGCACGGGCTCAACGAGTATCAGCCGCTCATCTACTCGATCATCATGATCGCCCTCATGCTGTGGCTTCCCAACGGGTTGCTGAGCATACGCCTTCCCGGTTGGGGCCTCGGAACCAAGGCCAATCCGGAACGCGCGAGGGGAGCTTGAGCCATGCCGATCATGGAGATCCAAAACCTGACCAAACGGTTCGGCGGGCTGACGGCCGTGAACGACGTCTCCTTCTCCGTCGAGGAGGAGGAGATCCTCAGCATCATCGGACCGAACGGCGCCGGCAAGAGCACCCTGTTCAAGCTGATCTCCTCCTTCCTGCGGCCCAGCGAAGGGCGGGTCGAGTTCAAGGGCGAGCGGATCTCGGGCCTGGCACCACATATCGTCGCGCGAAGGGGCGTGATTCGGACCTTCCAGGAGACGACGATTTTTCGGGACATGACGGCCCGGGAGAACGTCGTCGTCGCGCACCATCTGCGCACCGAGGCGTCCCTTGTCGGCCATTTCGCCAACAGCCCGCTCGCGCGCCGAGACGAGTCGTCCTTCCATGAGTCGGCCGCCGAAATCCTGGAGTATCTCGGCCTCGGGCATGTCCAGAACGAATATGCCCGAAACCTGCCGCATGGCTATCTCCGCGCCCTGGGTATCGCCCTCGGGCTCGCGGCCGAACCGGAAGTCCTGCTTCTGGATGAGCCGTTTACGGGCATGAACCAGGACGAGACCAACAAGGCGGTGGAGATGGTGCGCGGCGTCCGGGACCGGGGGATCACGATCCTTCTGGTCGAACACGACATGTCCGCCGTGATGAAGATCAGCGACCGCATCGTCGTCCTGAATTTCGGCGAGAAGATCGCCGAGGGTACGCCGACGGAGATTCAAAACGATGATCGCGTCATCGAGGCCTATCTCGGCCGCGAGGACGAAGAGATCGGGATCTGAGTCATGTATTTCGAAACTAAGAATATCAGCGTGAATTATGATCAGGTCCGTGCTGTCCGAAACGTCTCCATCGGTTTGGAGGAAGGCGAAACGATCTCGCTGATCGGGGCCAACGGCGCGGGAAAGTCCTCCACCCTCCGGGCGATCACCGGGCTCAAAAAGATCGTCGAGGGTGAGATCTGGTTCGACGGAACGCGGCTGGACTTGTTGCCTCCGGACAGGATTGTCGGGTGCGGCGTGGCCATGGTGCCGGAGGGCCGGCGCGTGTTTCCCTTCATGTCGGTCAAGGATAACCTGCTGATGGGCGCCTTCTCGCGTCGCGACAAGGCGAGCATCCGGGCCGATCTCGACCGCATGTTCACCCGCTTTCCCCGTCTGAAGGAACGCATCTCTCAGGCCGCCGGAACGTTGAGCGGTGGCGAGCAGCAGATGCTGGTCATCGCGCGGGCCCTGATGGCGGCGCCGAAACTTCTTTTGCTCGACGAACCCTCGCTCGGCATCGCGCCGAAGCTGGTGCAGGATATCGCCCGCTCCATCGTCTCCATCAACCGGGACGACAAGGTTTCGGTGATCCTGGTGGAACAGAACTCGCGGATGGCGTTGAGCATCTCCCACCGCACCTACGCCTTCAGTACCGGAGAGGTCGCGATCGAGGGCCGATCGGAGGACCTGCGCCAGGATGACCGGATCAGACGCCTGTATCTGGGTGGGGAGCTTTGAGTGCTGGAATCGTCATGCCGGAGGAAGTGGTGGCGATGAGGATACGGGTTATCAATCCGAACTCGACGACATCGATGACGGAGAAGATTGGGCGCTGCGCGCGGCAGGTCGCGGCACCGGGAACGGAGATCTCGGCCGCCAATCCGCCCCACAGTCCACCCAGCATCGAGGGGTTCACCGACGGTGCGATGAGCGTGCCGGGACTCTTGGCCGAGATCCGCAAGGGCGAGGCCGACGGGATCGATGGCTATGTCGTGGCCTGTTTCGACGATACGGGTGTGGACGCCTGCCGCGAAGTGGCGCGAGGACCGGTTGTCGGAATCTGTGAGGCGGCGATGCATGCCGCGTCGATGATCACGACCGGCTTTTCCGTCGTCACGACGCTTTCGCGTTCGGTTCCGATCATCGAGGACTTGGTCGAGAAATACGGCATGCATCGAAAGTGCAAGCGAGTCCGGGCGTCCGACCTGCCCGTCCTGGCGCTTGAGGAGGAGGGCGGCAGGGCACGTGAAGCCATTCGCGAGGAGATCCTGCGCGCGGTCAAGGAGGACCGATGCGAGGCCGTGATCCTCGGCTGTGCCGGTATGGCGGATCTCACGGCATGGCTGACGCGGGAAACCGGGGTCCCGGTCATCGACGGCGTTGCCGTGGCCGTCAAATTGGTGGAGGCGCTGGTCGGGGCGGGACTGACCACCAGCAAGCTCGGCGCTTACGCTGCGCCCCTTGTTAAGGGGGAACATGCGACCGTATCGGACCATGATGGAAAGTGAGTTGGGGGAAGCAACATGGAAAGCACCGTGACAAGTCAAGATCTCCGGATAAGAGAAATAGATACGACCCTTTACAACGAAGATCTCGCGCCAATTCCGTACGAAAAACGGAGATGGGGATGGTTCGAAATCTTCAATGTCTGGTCGAACGACATTCAGAGCCTGTTTGGCTACACATTGGCGGCCTCGCTGTTCATCACCTATGGCTTGAACGGCTGGGCGGTGATGGCTGCCATCATCTTGGCCGGCTTCGTCATCATGGTACTGGTCAATCTGTCGGGTTCGCCGAGCGTGCGTTACGGCATCCCCTATCCCGTCATGGCGCGGGTCAGCATGGGGGTTCGAGGAGCCAACTTCCCGGCCATGGTGCGGGCCATCGTCGCCATCTTCTGGTACGGCGTGCAGACCTATTTCGCCTCGACCGCCCTGACATTGCTGATCAATGCGCTGTTCGGCACCGCTGGTGGCGCGACCTTCCTCGGCCTGACAACCGTCGGCTGGATCTCCTTCACCATCGTGTGGCTGTTCCAGATCTATCTGTTCTGGCACGGCATCGAATGGATCCGGAAGTTCCTGAACTTTGCCGGCCCGTTCGTTTACATCGTCATGATCATTCTGATGATCATGATCTGGGCCCAGGCCGGCGGCGACATGCTGTCGGAGGTCGGAGCCATCTTCAGCGGCACGGGAGAGTACGAGGGCGGTCCCATCGCCGCGTTTCTAACCGTTACCGGCACGATGATCGCTTACTTCGCGGCGGTGGTCATCAACTACGGCGATTTTTCCCGTTTCGTGCGCAGCGAACGCGAGATGAAGATCGGCAACTTGTTGGGGCTGCCGCTCAACGTCGCCTTCTTCTCGTTCATCGCGCTGTTCGTGACGGCGGGAACGGTCGTTCTGTTCGGCGAACAGCTGACCAATCCGACCGACATCATCGAGCGCGTCGACGCACTGCCGCTGACCATCATTGCCGCGTTCACCTTCTTCGCGGCGACGGTCGGTATCAACCTGGTGGCCAACTTCGTGCCGCCCGCTTACGACCTCGCCAACCTGATCCCCAGTAAGATCGACTTCAAGATCGGCGGCCTGATCACCGCCATCGTCGCCTTCCCGATCGGTGCCCTTTGGGTTTACTGGATCAGCCAGATCGGCATTGCCGGGTTCGTCAATACGCTCGGCGCGATCCTGGCCCCGGTCTACGGCATCATGATCTGCGATTATTACTTGGTTAAGCAGCAGAAGCTGGACATCCAGCAACTGTTCTCGGCCGATCCGGATGGCAACTACTACTATCTCAATGGCTGGAACCAAAAAGCGCTGATCGCTTTCGGCGTGGCGGGCATCTTCTCGATTTCCGCGGTCTGGGTGCCGGCGCTATCCTTCCTTTCGGGCTATGCCTGGGTGATCGGCGCCTGTCTTGGCGGCCTGTTCTACTATTTCCTGATGGGCAACCACACGCCCGCGGCGGAGCAGCGTTCGCAGGCCTGATTCGCAACATGTCGGAGCCAGCGCATGCCAACGCATGCGCTGGCTTGTCCTTTAACGGAGGATGGGGAGACAACAAGAAATGACCCACGACGACTATCCGCGCGACATGATCGGATACGGCCCCAATCCGCCGCATGCCCAGTGGCCGGACGGCGCCCGCGTGGCGGTTCAGTTCGTGCTGAACTATGAAGAAGGCGGCGAGAATTGCGTCCTTCACGGCGATCCGGCGTCGGAGATTTTCCTGTCGGAAATCGTCGGCGCCGTGCCCTTCGAGGGCGCGCGGCACATGAACATGGAGTCCATCTACGAGTATGGCAGTCGCGTAGGTGTGTGGCGGGTGCTGGGGCTGTTTCGCGAGCGGGAGATCCCGATCACGGTATTCGCCGTCGCCATGGCCCTGGAGCGCAATCCGCGCGTCGCGGAAGTCGCGTTGAAGGATGGTCACGAGATTTGCTCGCATGGCTTGCGGTGGATCAACTATCACGGTGTCCCGATCGAGGTCGAACGCGAACACCTGCACCGTGCCATCGAGATCCAGACACGGGTCGCAGGGGAGCGGCCGCTCGGCTGGTACACAGGGCGAACAAGCGAAAACACACGCAAGCTGGTTGTCGAAGAGGGCGGGTTCCTGTATGACGCCGACGACTATTCGGACGACCTGCCCTTCTGGGGCCGGTTCGTCGACAAGCCGCATCTCATCGTTCCCTACACGCTCGACAACAACGACATGCGCTTCGCAACGCCCCAAGGCTTCAACTGCGGCGATCAGTTCTTCACCTACCTCAAGGACGCCTTCGACACCCTCTATGCCGAGGGGCTGACACGGCCGCGCATGATGTCGGTCGGCCTGCATTGTCGGCTGGTCGGTAGACCGGGCCGTTTTCAGGCGTTGCGGCGTTTCATCGATTACGTCCGTTCGCACGACGATGTTTGGTTTGCACGCCGGATCGACATTGCGCGCCATTGGCGAGAATACCATCCGGCAGCATGATGTGACCGTGTAGATCGATTGATCCGGCCGACAAGACTGAGGGGGCTATGCGATCGGTTGTTGTCTTTTGCCGCCGGGTATGCAGTCTCTTTCGCCGGCATGAAGGGGGGCTAAAGGGGAAAGGCTTGGATGAACACTCTCGCGCAGAAGGCCCACACCGCCAGCATGAAGGTCAACTGGATCGTCGAGCGGTTTTGTGTCGCTTTGCTGGTGGTCCTCGTCATCGACGTATGGTTGGGGGTGTCCGTCCGCTACGTCATGCCGCTGATCAAGGAGTACGTTGTTCAGTTTGACTTCCAGGCCACCTTCACCGAGGAGTTGGCGCGCTATCTGATGATCTGGATGGCGTTGCTGGCGGTCTCCAGCGGGATCGCGCACCGTGAGCATATCGGCGTGCTCATCATCTTCGATCGTTTCCCGCCGCATGTGAAGCGTTGGTTTGCGTTGGCCTTCGACCTATTGGCCTTTGCCTTCTTCGCCTTGATCCTTGTCAAAGGCGTCGGTTTTGTCGAGCGTGGCATGGACCGCTTCACCATGATGTATGGGATTCCCAAGGGTTATCCATTCATCGGTGTCCCCCTGTCGGCGGCGGTCGCCTGCATCCAATTGGCGTTGGTGGCGGTCCGTGATTTCCTGGTGTTTTCCGGAGAGGCCGCCAAGGCGCGGGCGGAGGTCTGAGACATGTTGTTGGTCGGCGCTACCTTTTTCGGCCTTCTGGCGATCGGCATGCCGGTGGGATTCGTTCTCGGCATCGCCGGGGTCGTCGGCATCATGGACATGGGAGGGGGCCGCTTCCTCAACATGGTGCCCGACCGCCTGTTCGCGGGGCTTGACCTGTTTCCCTTCCTGGCCATGCCGTTCTTCATTCTCGCCGGCGAGATCATGAACCGCTCCGGCATTACCGAAAACCTGGTCAAGCTCGCGGACGCCCTGGTCGGCTGGCTGCGCGGGGGCATGGCACACAGCAACATGGTCGCCTCCGTGATGTTCGCCGGCATCACCGGCGCGGCGACGGCGGATGCCGCGGCCTTCGGCAACACGCTGGTTCCGGCCATGGTCAAGAACGGCTATACGCGGCCTTTCGCCTGTGCCGTCACGGCGGCGGGTTCGATCATCGGGCCGACCATTCCGCCCTCGACCCTGGCCGTGATCTACGGTTCCATCATGGGGGTCTCGATTGCCGGCCTTTTCGCCGCAGGTATCTTGCCGGGTCTTCTGATCTGCGGCGTCTGCATGGCGATGATCGCGATCTTCGGCAGGGCATGGAACCTGCCCAAGGGAGACCAGCGGCCAAGTCTCAGGTACTTACTGCGCGCCTTCAAGGAGAGCTTCCTGGCGGCGGTTCTGCCCGTGTTCATCATCGGCTCGATCCTTGGCGGCTATGCGACGCCGACCGAAGCGGCCGCCATTGCCGTCGCTTACGCGCTGTTCGTCGGCGGTGTGATCTATCGGGCGCTGAGCTGGCAGGTTCTCTACCAGATCTTCGTGCGCACGACGCGCATCACCGGCATCATCTTCATAATCATCGCCTCGGCGACGATCCTCGGCTGGTGGATGACCTTCAACCAGATTCCGCAGGCCATCGCGGCGGGCTTTCTGGCGATCTCGGAAAATCCGAACGTCGTCATCCTGATGATCGTCGTGCTGTTGCTGTTCATCGGCTTGTTCATGGACATCAACGCGACGCTCATCATCATGGCACCGGTGCTGGGACCTCTAACACTGGCCATCGGCATGGAGCCGGTGCATGCAGGTATCCTGATCATCCTGGCGCTCAATATCTCGTTGATGACGCCGCCGGTGGGCGCCTGCCTTTTCGTTCTCGCCTCGGTCACCAAGGAGCGGATCGAGAATATCACCAAGGATCTGTGGCCCTTTATTGTTGCCGAGGCGGCAGTGCTTCTCCTGGTCGCGTACTGGGAGGATATGACCCTGTTCTTCCCCAGGCTGTTCGGCCTGCTATAAGGAGAGGGGGGGTCCAAGAGGAAGAGTTCCCGTGAGCAAGGACGGGAGCGTAATTCAAGCAAGGAGACTTGATCCATGAGCCATCTGCGCGTTCTCGCGGCGGCCGCCGCGATCACTGCCCTATCCGTTGGGTCGGCGCTGGCCGCCGATGTGACCATTCGCATCGGCCATCTCAATACGGCCAACCCGTTTGAAATTCACTCGGCCGCCATGGCGGCCGTGTTTAAATCACAGGTCGAAAGCGCCACAAACGGCGAGGTCGAGGTCAAGCTGTTCCCGAGCGGTCAGTTGGGCAAGGACAACGAGGTCATCCAGCAGGTACGTGATGGCATCGTCGAGTCGAACATCTCCTCGGCCGGTGGCGTGGCCCAACACTATCCGCTGGTCGGCGTGTTCGACATCCCCTTCGCATTCCCGAACATCGGCGTGGCCTCGAAGGTCATCCATAAGGATAGCGACTTCGGCAAGAAGTTCGTCGGCGATCTGGAGGCCAAGACCGGCCTCAAGGTCCTAGGCCTGCTCGACAGCGGCGGGTTCTTCCAGCTCAGCAACTCCAAGCGCCCGGTCACGAGCGTCGCCGATATGAAAGGCCTGCGCATCCGCACCATGACCCTGCCGACCCACGAGGCGATCATTTCCTCGCTCGGCGGCAACCCGACCCCGCTGCCATGGGCCGAGGTCTATACCGCCCTGCAGACCGGCGTCGCCGACGGTCAGATGAACCCGGTGACCATCATGGGCAACGTCAATTTCCAGGAAGTGCAGAAGTACCTGTCGCTGACCAACCACCTGATCACGCCCTACCTCTGGTTCATGAACATGGAGTTCTACGACAGTCTGAAGCCCGAGCACCGCTCGGTCGTCGACTGGGCGTCGGACGTGGCGACCGAGGCCGGCCGGGGCATCTCGCGCATCGTCGAGGCCTCCGAGAAGGGCCTGCCCCTGATGGCCAAGTCGATGGAAGTCAATGCCGTCTCGCCTGAGGAGCTGCAGAAGTTCGCCGAAGCTTCGCAGCCGGCCGTCCGCAAGCTCATCGAGGAGAAGTACGGACAGGAGGGCATCGACATGCTCGACGCCATGCTCGCCTCGATCGAGAAGAGCATGTAACTAATCCGATAATTCGCGGATGGGGCTGGGCCTTGTGCCCGGCCCCTTTCGCTTCCAGGGGACAGCAGGCGTCATGAAGGAAGCCGCACGCCGAAACCTGCGTATCGACGGCCAACGCCTGATGGGCCGCATCGAGGCACTGGGCCGTATCGGCGCCTTGGCCGGCGGCGGCGTCTGCCGCTTGGCGCTGACCGACGAGGATCGCCAGGGCCGAGACCTGGTGGTCGGATGGATGCGGGAGCTGGGCCTCGACGTGGCGGTCGACCGGCTCGGCAACGTCATGGGCGTTCGTCCGGGGCGGGAAGAGGGGCCGCCGGTCATCATGGGCTCGCATATCGACACCGTGGCCACCGGGGGGCTTTACGATGGCGCTCTCGGTGTGTTGGCGGGGCTCGAGGTCGTCAATCTGCTGAATGATTCAGATATAGAAACGAAACGCCCGGTCGCCGTCGCCTTCTTCACCAACGAGGAAGGTTCCCGTTTCCACCCCGACATGATGGGCAGCGCCGTTCATCAGGGCCTGTTGGATGCCGAAGAGGTGCTGGCAACCGTCGGTCTCGATGGCGCTGTATTGGCCGACGACCTCGCGCGGATCGGCTATGCCGGCGAGGCGCCGGTCGGGAATATGCGGGCACACGCCTATGTCGAGCTGCATATCGAGCAGGGGCCGGTGCTGGACAAGGAAGGCGTCACGATTGGCGCGGTGACGGGCGTGCAGGGAATCTTCTGGACGGAGTACGTCATCCGGGGCGTCGACAACCATGCCGGCACGACGCCCATGTCGGATCGTCATGACGCGGGCCATGTCGCCGCCCGTCTGGCCGTCGAGGCGCGCCTTGCGGCGATGGAGGCGGGGCCGGGGCAGATGGCCACGGTTGGACGGATGGAACTCAGGCCCGGGCTGACGAATGTCGTTCCCGGCGAGGCAGTGATCCGCACCGATCTCAGGAACATCGACGGCGAGGGGCTCGCGGCGACTCAGGAACGTCTCATCGCCTTTTTGCACGAAGCGGCGGCGAAAGAGGGGTGTACGGCCGAGTGGCGTCCGCTCGCGCGTTTCGCGCCGACCCCGTTCGACGCCGGGTTGGTGGATCTCATTGAGCGGAGTGCTCAGGACCTGGGCCACTCGGTCAAACGCATGCCCTCGGGCGCCGGGCACGATGCCCAGATGTTCGCGTCCAATTGCCCGACCGCCATGATCTTCGTGCCGAGCAAGGACGGCATAAGCCACAACACGAACGAGTATACTTCGCCCGAGGACATCGAGGCCGGCGGCAACGTTCTTTTGCGGGTGCTTCTGGAGACCGCTGAATAGGTTGGCGCTGCGGCTTCAGGCGACCGTGGTGCGAGGCATCCGGCGTTCCTGAAGCTCGCGCAGGGTGTCGGCCGGGTTGCGCATCCGAGCCAGCAGGATCATCGCAGCGATCACATAGGGCTTGTGGCTGGCCTCCCTGTAAAGCGGCACGCGGTAGCGCTCGAAAACGCTCGCCTCGACCTCGCCTTCCTTGCAGCTCACCCCGGTGATATCGGCGGGTAGGCAGTGCATGTAGAGCGCTTCGCCGTTGCGTGTCCTGGCCATGCGGGCTTCGGTGCATGTCCAATCCTTGTGCGCGGCGTTTTGGGCCAGAAGGTCGCCCTCCAGGGCTCGGATGCCGTCGAAATCGCCTTGGCCATAGAGCTCGGTGCGCTTCTCCATGGCTGCGAAGGAAGCCCAGCTCTTCGGGTACACGATATCGGCGTCCTCGAACGCCTCGTCCATCGAATGGACGCGCCGATAGCTGCCGCCGTCGGCGGCGGCGTTGCGGCGAGCAACGTCCTCGACCTCGGGCATCACCTCGTAGCCCTCGGGGTGGGCCAGCACGACATCCATGCCGAAGCGGGTCATCAGGCCGATCACGCCCTGGGGCACGGACAGCGGCTTGCCGTAGGACGGCGAATAGGCCCAGGTCATCGCCAGCTTCTTGCCGCGTAGCTGCTCAACGCCCCCGAAATGCTGGATCAGGTGCTGCATGTCGGCCATCGACTGGGTCGGGTGGTCGATGTCGCATTGCAGGTTCACGATCGTCGGGCGCTGTTCGAGGTTGCCGTCGCGATGACCTTCCACCACCGCCCTCGACACCTCGCGCATGTAGGCGTTTCCCTTGCCGATGTACATGTCGTCGCGGATGCCGATGACATCTGCCATGAACGAGACCATGTTGGCCGTCTCGCGGACCGTCTCGCCATGGGCGATCTGCGACTTGCCCTCGTCCAGGTCCTGCACGGCGAGGCCCAGCAGGTTGCACGCACTGGCGAAGCTGAAGCGGGTCCGGGTCGAGTTGTCGCGGAAGATGGAAATACCGAGGCCGCTGTCGAATACACGGGCGCTGACGTTTTGCTCGCGCAGGCCCCGAATGATATCCGCGACGAGGAAGGTCGCGGCGATCTCATCATCGTTTCGGTCCCAGGTCAGCAGGAAGTCGTCGAGATACATGCCGCGTGTGTCCAGGCGGCCGAGTTGTTGGATCAGTTCCTTCACGCGAACCTTGTCCATTGGGTTTGACTCCAGACTTTTCAACGAATGATGTGGGGGCTGGTGCGCCGACCGATCGGGTTGTCGCGCAGGTAGACAAGCGGCAGCGAGGCATAGAAGGCGGCGCAGCGCACCAAGTCTTCCTTCCAGGTCCTCTCGTTCGGGGCGTGGGCCTCCTTCTCCTTGCCCGGTCCGAAGCCGATGCAGGGGATGCCGAACATGCCCGTAATCGACACGGCGTTGGTCGAGAACGTCCATTTGTCGATGCGCGGCTCGGCGCCGAACAGGTCGCGAGAGGTCGCGGCGCCGGCCTGGACGGCCTCATGGTCCTCGGGCACGACCCAGCAGGGGAAGTAGCAATCGGTCGGGTAGACCAGCCCGGTCCAGGACGGCCGGTCGTAGACGTACATCGAGACCTCGGCACCCGCGGCTTTCGCCGCCGGCAGGTCTCGAATCTGCTGCATCGCCATCTCCCCGGTTTCGCCGGCGGTGAGGCGTCGGTCGATGGAGATGGAGCACCCGTCGGCGACGGCGCAGCGCGACGGCGAGGTGTAGAAGATCTGCGAGACGGTGAGCGAGCCCTTGCCGAGGAACGAATCGTCCTTGAGTGTTTTGTGAAGGTCTTCCAGCTCGCCGAGCAGCCGGCCCATCTTGAAGATGGCGTTGTCCCCCCGCTCGGGGGCGGAGCCGTGGGAGCTG
>JANQJG010000215.1 GCA_028281785.1 Rhodospirillales bacterium | reverse complement strand
CCTGAGGGCTGGCTGACCCCGGTAACCCCCGATCTGGAGACGCAAGAGTGAACCAACTGAGCCCGGTAAAGGTCGGCGTTGTCTGGGAACGCCTCAACGGACTGATGGATCAGGTCGCCGAAACCTGCGTGCGCACCTCTTTCTCGGCGGTGGTGCGGGAGAACTACGACTTCGCCATCGGGCTTCTCGACGCCCGGGGGCGGCAGATCGCGCAAAGCCGCCGCAGCGTTCCCTCGTTCATCGGGACGATGTCGCGCACCCTGAGGGCGATGCTGGAGAAGTTTCCCGTCGATACCCTGCAGCCGGGCGACGTGCTGATCACCAACGACGGCTGGCTGGGAACCGGGCACCTCAACGACATCACCATGATCAAGCCGCTGTTCCGCGACGGCCGTCACCTGGGTTACGTCGGTTCGATCTTTCACACCGTCGATATCGGCGGGGCGCCGTCGCCCTCCGCCAAAGACAGCTATGAAGAGGGGCTGAACATCCCCGTCGCGAAGATCGTCTCCGAAGGGGTCGAGAACCGGCTCCTGGTCGATTTCATCGAGGCCAACCTGCGCGAGCCTGAGGAAACGCTGGGCGATATCCGCTCGCAGTTCGCGGCATACCACAGTTGTAGCGAGCGCCTGCTGCGCTTGCTGAATGAGGAGGACCTCGACGATCTCGAGGCTTTCTCCGACGACGTGCTGGACCGCTCGGAGGCCAGTCTGCGCCGGGCGATCGAGGCCATCCCGGACGGTGTCTATGCCGACGGGCTGACCGCAGACGGCTTCGAACATCCGCTGGAAATACGGTGCAGCCTTACGGTTCGCGGGTCGGAGATCGTGGTCGACTATGCGGGCACTGCCGAGCAGATCGAACGCCCGGTCAATTCGCCCATGACCTTCACGAAGGCCTATAGCTGCTATGCGATCAAGTGCGCGCTGGACCCCGGCACACCGATCAACGACGGCACCTTCCGCCCGATCCGGGTGACCGCGCCGGAAGGCTCGCTCGTCAATCCGCGCCGACCGGCGCCTGTCTGGGGGCGGCACCTCTCGGGCCACTACATGCCCCCTGCGATTTATGGGGCGCTTTCGAAAGTCGCGCCGGACAAGGTGATCGCGGACTGCGGCTCGCCCCTGTGGAACGTCTATTTCAAGGGGCGCCGGGAGGGGACGGGACGGCCCTTCGTGAAGATGTTCTTCATGAACGGCGGCCACGGCGCACGCCCCAATCAGGATGGGCCGGGCTGTCTCAGCTTTCCGTCGAATGTCTCGAACCAGGCAATCGAGCAGTTCGAGAATCAGGCACCGCTCCTTGTCGAGGAGAAGGCGCTGGTTCCGGATACCGGCGGGGCCGGGCGGTTTCGCGGCGGCAATGCCCAGCGGCTGACGTTCCGCAACGTCGCGCAAACGCCCGTCGTCGTCACCATTCGTCACGAACGTGTCGACAATCCGCCGCGTGGGCTGCTGGGCGGCGAGCCGGGGTCCGGGGGGCTCGACCTAGTGAATGGCGAACGCATACCCTCGAAAAGCCAAACCCAGATACAGCCGGACGATACGGTGACCTTTCAGACCCCCGGCGGCGGCGGGATGGGGCCGCCGGGCGAGCGCGACCCCGCGGCCATCCGCTCCGACCTGAGGAGCGGACTGGTGACACCGGAGCACGCCAAGTTGCATTACGGATATGATGTATGAGCACGGACACAGAATCCTTTCGCATCGGGGTCGACATCGGCGGCACCTTCACCGACGTGGTGATGCTCGACCCGGCTACCGGCCGGCTGGCGAACGAGAAGGTCCTGACCACGCCCGACGACCCCGCCGAAGGCGTCCTGAACGGCGTTGCGCGCATTCTCGAGGCGCATAGCGCCACGCCCGAAGCGGTGCAGACGATCATTCACGGCACGACCTTGGTCGCCAACGCCCTGATCGAGCGAAAGGGCGTTCGCACCGCACTGGTCACGACCAAGGGCTTTCGCGACGTCCTTGAGATCGGGCGCGAGCTGCGTTACTCGATCTACGATCTCTTCATCGACATGCCGGTGCCGCTGGTACCGCGCGATCTGCGGTTCGAGATCGACGAGCGTATGACGGCCGGCGGCCAGGTCCTGCGCGCGCCCGAACCCGATAGCGTGCGCCGCCTGGCCGCCGACTTGCGCGCCGCCGACGTCGAGGCCGTGGCCATCGTGTTCCTTCACTCGTTTCGCAACGACGCCAACGAGCGCCTGGTCAAGGAGATCCTCGCCGAGGAACTGCCTGACATGACGATCTGCACCTCGTTCGAGGTCATGCCGCAGATCGGCGAATACGAGCGCACCTCGACGGCCGTGGCCAATGCCTTCGTGCAGCCGATCTTTCGCGGCTACGTGCAACGGCTGGTACAGGAACTCGGACGCCGCGGTCTGCCGGACGATCTCTACCTCATGCTGGCCGATGGCGGGACGGTGCGTCACGAAACGGCGGTGCAGTATCCCATCCGGCTGGTGCAGTCCGGGCCGGCGGGCGGCGCCCAGGCGGCATCAGTCTTTGGCCGGCTGGCGGCGGAGCAGAACCTGCTTTGCTTCGACATGGGCGGCACCACGGCCAAGGCCTGTCTGATCCATGACGGGGAGCCGCTGAAGACCGACAGCTTCGAAGTCGCCCGCGTGTTCCGCTTCGCCAAGGGCAGTGGGCTGCCGCTGCAGGTGCCGGTGATCGACATGATCGAAATCGGAGCCGGCGGCGGCTCCATCGCGCAGGTCGACAAGCTCGGCCTGGTGCAGGTAGGCCCCGAAAGTGCCAGTTCCAAGCCGGGGCCTGCCTGCTACGGCCTCGGCGGCGCGCGTCCGACGGTGACCGACGCCGACCTCGTCCTCGGCTATCTGGACGCGGCATCGTTCCTCGGTGGTGACATGGCACTCGACAAGCAGGCGGCCGAGGCGGCGATTCGGCGAGACTTGGCCGAGCCCCTTGGTCTCTCGGTCGTCGACGCGGCCTGGGGGATCTACGAAACCGTCAATGAAAGCATGGCGCAGGCCGCGACGATCCATGCGCTGGAAAGCGGCCGCAAGGTGCAGGATTTCGTGCTGATCGCCATCGGCGGCGCCGGGCCGGTTCACGCCACGAACCTCGCGAGACGCATGGGCGTGCGGCGGGTGATCTGCCCGCTCGGTGCCGGTGTGGCCTCGGCCTTCGGGTTCCTCGCCTCGCCGACCTCCTTCGAATTCGTTCGCGCGGCAATCGAGCCCCTGGCGGCGCTCGATCCCGGACGGATCGAGACGATGGTGGCGGAGCTTGAGCGCGAGGGGCTCGGCCTCGTCAAATCTGCCGGGGTAAGCCCGGAAACGGCGGTAACCTCCGTAAGCGTCCTCATGCGGTATTCCGGCCAAGGCTATCAGGTCGAGGTCTCCGTGCCACGGGCGGTTCTCACCGCGGGTGACAAAGACGAGATCGGCCGACTGTTTGACGCGCGCTACCGCGCGCTCTTCGGACGGACCGAGCGGATGGCCGCCGAGATCATGTCCTGGCGTGTGGTCGTGGCCGGTCCCAAGCCGGTGCTTGAACCGCAGGCGGCCCTGCGTGAGGGCACGGCGCTGACCGGCGAGCGTCCGGTGTTCTTCGGCGAAACCGGAGGTTTCGTGGATACGCCGGTCTACGACCGCTATCGCGTCCGGCCGGGCGAGAGAATACACGGGCCGGCGGTGTTCGAGGAACGCGAGTCGACCATCATCGTGCCGCCGGATGCGGCGGCCGAGGCCGACCCGCACGGCAATCTCATCATCGATCTGGAAGCATGACCACGGCAAGCGCCCTGCCCGGCGGAACGGCCGCCGTCATCGGCGCCGGCACCATGGGCCGTGGTATCGCACAGACCCTGGCCGCCGCGGGATACGAGGTGCTGCTGTTCGACCAGAATGAGGCGGCGGCGCAAGACGCGGCCGCCTTCGCCGCGACGATGCTCAACCGGGCGGCCGAGAAAGGGCGCATGTCCGCGCAGGCCGCGGCGGCGTCCGCGGCACGGATCACCGTGGCCGCGTCGCTTGGCGACCTCGCGCCCGCTGCGATCCTGGTCGAGGCGATCGCCGAGTCGCTCGAAGCCAAACAGACCCTCTTCGCCCGGCTCGAAACCACCGTGGGCCCGCAAGCGGTTCTCGCGACCAATACCTCCTCGCTTTCGGTATCGGCGATTGCGGCCGGTGTGGCTGAGCCCGGGCGGGTGGTCGGGCTGCATTTTTTCAATCCGGTTCCCCTCATGAAGATCGTCGAGGTCATCCCCGGATTGCGGACCGACGACCGCGCGATA
>JANQJG010000151.1 GCA_028281785.1 Rhodospirillales bacterium | reverse complement strand
GAGGCGAATTTGTTCGGCGGCGCGGGCGGCCGACTGCTCGTCCTGAAACTCGCGCCAGAGGTGGCCGTAGATGTCCCAGGTCGTCTGGATGCTGGCATGGCCCGCCCAGGTCTGAACCTGTTTCGGCGTGGCGCCATTCCTTACGGGGGCGCACCACGGACCGCCCCAGCGGCACAGAGCGGATGCCAGTCTCCGTTTTGTGACGTCTTCGGACCCATAGGCATCGACGCGGATTTTGACCCTAACCTCCCCCTCCTGTCCAAATCCACGTGCCGCCATCTCGGGGCGTGGAACTCGCCCGCCCTTCAACCGAGTCCTCGGGCGTAGTCGACCAATTTCCGGCAAGCCGGGGGCAAGGTCTGATCGGCGTGAACCAATGTGAGTTCTGCCATGTGTTTCGTCCCGGTCAGGTCCAGGAATCGCACCGAAGGAAGCTGGATGCAGCGTACACAATTGGGAACCAACGCCACCCCGGCGCCGGTGCCGACCATCCCGACCGCCGTGTGAATGGTGTTCGCCACCACGGCGATGCGCGGCATGAAACCCGCCTCGGAGCACATCGTCAGTAATTGATGATGGAATGCCGGTGAGCGGTGCTCCGGGTAGAAGACGAAGTCCTCCTCGGCGAGAGACTGAAGGCTCGTGGCATGCTGAGCCGACAGCGGGTGCAATACGGGAACGGCGACGGAAAACGGCTCGTGAACCATCTTGTAGCTCGCCAGACCCTTTTCCCTGACCGGCGGCCGCACGATGCCGATATCGATCTTTCCTTCGGTCAATTCCCGAACCTGCTCGCTGACCGTCAGTTCCAGCAAACCAAGTTCAATTTCCGGGTACTTCCGGCGAAACGGCCCGATCAGGCGTGGCAGATAGTCGAACGCGGCCGAATGGACGAAACCGATGGTCAGCGCGCCGCTCTCGCCCCGGTGCGCTTTCTTGGCGGTTTCCGCCGCCGTGACTAGGTCGGCGAGAATACGCCGTGCTTCGGGAAGGAACGCCGTGCCAGCGGCGGACAATTCCACCCGGCGCTTGGTGCGATGGAACAGGTCGACGCCGAGCTCTTGTTCCAGCTTCTTGATCTGAAAACTGAGCGGCGGCTGCGAGACGTTCTCGCGTGCCGCGGCCCGACCGAAGTGGAGCTCCTCGGCCACCGCGATGAAGTACCGGATCTGGTGCAGCTCCATTAATCAGGCGGCCCAATTAATATCTATCAGGTATTAATACGCAATTAAAAGTATATTGGAAGTCATTTTCATCCCGAGATACCGTTTTTCGATGGGTCGCGCGAGACGACCTCGGGGCGGCTCGGGAGACGAAATGAACACCCAGAAAGACTCTTTCCAGGCGGAGTCGTTTCTTCAGTGGGACGGCGTAAAGGATCTGGCCACGGCGATCTGCATCATGCTGTTCGCTGTTGGCGGTTTTCTGTTCATCAATCCGGAAGACGCCAACGTTTATCCGGGCGAAGGGGGAATTACCTGGCAAACCCTGCCCCTGGGCTATTCCGGGTTGCTGCTTTTCCTGGCATCCATCTACGCGATCCAATCCCTCATCAAGATTCGGCGGCAGATCGCCTCTCCGCCGCCGCGCGAGGCGGATCCGCAAGCGCTCGTAGACCGCAGAACCATCGCGGTCCGTCGCTTGACGAGTCTGGCCTTGCTGCTGGTTTTCGCGTCACTGCTCAAAATCCTGGGATTGGCGATCCTGGCGCCGTTGTTCCTGTTCGCGATGTTCCGGCTCTACAAACGCGGATCCTGGCAGAGCGACGCGGCCATTGCCGCGATCGGCGGGATGTGCCTGTGGATTCTGTTCGTCCCCATCCTTCAATTGAACTTGAAGGGCGACGAGTTGGATCCGGTCACGCCGTTCCTCTTGAGCATTTTCAAGGCCGTGGGGTTGTGACGTGATCGACGGACTCATGCAGGGGTTCGCCGATATCGGAACCCTCTCCAACCTGGCAATTCTGTTCGTGGGCACCGGGCTGGGCATTCTCGTGGGCGCGCTGCCGGGACTGTCCTCGCCCATGGCGATCATCGTGCTGCTGCCAATCACCTTCACCATGGAGACGCTGCCCGCCTTCGCCTTGATGGTCGGCATCTACGTCGGAACGAAGCTGGGCGGATCCTTCTCGGCGATCCTGCTGCGGACCCCGGGTACGCCGGCGTCGGCCTGCACGGCCCTCGACGGATACCCCATGGCCATCCGCGGCGAGGCGGGGCTGGCGTTGGGCTATGCGACGATGAGCTCGACCATCGGGGGCCTGCTGGGCTGGATGGGCGCGGTGGTAGCGGTCCCCGTCATTGCCGGGGTGGCGCTCCACAGCGCGCCGCCGGATATCGCGCTGATCGGTATCGCCGGCCTGGTCATGGTCTCGGCCTTCGCCCGTGGTTCGATGGTCAAGGGGTTCTCCGGCGTCCTCATCGGTCTCCTGGTGTCCTCGGTCGGGATCGACAGCCAGGACGCGACGATGCGGTACACCTTCGGCCAGACGGTCATGGAAAGCGGCATTCCGTTTGCCGCGGTTCTGGTCGGCGTCTTCGGTTTCGCGGTCGTGTTCTCGGATATCGCGATGACCGTGAAGGGCAGCGAGCTTCTGACCAGGGACGTGAACCTTCGCGTCCCAAGTATCGGCGATATGGTCCGCCGCTGGCGGGCGTGGCTCATCGGCAGCACCTACGGCCTCGGCATCGGCGCGATTCCGGGTGTCGGCGCCGATGGTTCCACTTGGCTGTCCTATGCCACGGTCAAGAACCAGTCCAAGGACCCGCCGCCGGAAGCCTTCGGCACCGGCGTACCCGAAGGCGTCATCACACCGGAATCCTCGAACAACGCGACCACCGGTGGCGCTCTCGTGCCCATGCTGACACTGGGCATCCCGGGGGATGGTTCGACCGCCATCATGCTGGGCGCCATGATCATGCACGGGCTGACACCCGGCGTCAGTCTCATGCGGGACGACCCCCACATTGTCTACGGCCTGCTCGCCGCGCTGCTGATCGCGACCCTCTTCATGTTTGTCATCGCCATGGGCGCCATCCGCAGCTTTGTCTTCATCCTGCAGCGCGACCGCAATGTCCTGTTTCCCTTCATTCTGATCTTCGCCACCATCGGCGCCTTCTCCAGCAGCAACTCGTTGTTCCCGGTCTATGTCGCCATTACTTTCGGGTTCGTCGGGTTCCTTCTCGAATCCCGCGGTTTCCCCGTGGTGACCATCGTGCTGGGCGCCATCCTGGGGCCGATCATCGAATACAATGTGCGGCTGGGACTGGCGCTGTCGGGCGGCGACTGGTCCACCTTCTTCGACACCGGGCCGCGCATCGCGCTGGTGGGAATCATCGTCTTTCTGTTTGCGAATGAAGTCCGCGGGACCATCCGGTCATGGCGCAAGGCTTCATCGCCACGACCTTCGGAGACTGCTTGAAACACCGTCAACCAAAAGGAATGCAGAGATGACACGAAGGAAGCTTCACAAGGCGATCACGGCCGCCGTTCTCGGCTTGGCCGTTTCCGTCGGCAGCGCGGTTGCCGCGGACTATCCGAACAAGACCATTCGTCTGATCGCTCCCTACAAGCCGGGCGGCGGTTCGGATTCCATTACCCGCGCCCTGGGCGCCGCCTTGGAAAAGGTGTCCGGCCAGGCCGTGGTCGTGGAGAACATTCCGGGTTCGTCCGGCATCAACGGCATGCTGGAGCTGAAGAAGGCCAAGCCCGACGGCTACACCATCGCCATGAACGGGACCTTGGACGTCACGGCGGCCATCGCCTTCCGTGACAAGGCCCCCTTCCAGATCGGGGATTTCACCTGTGCCGGCGCGATCTTCAACACGCCTGTCTGGATCCTGTCGCACAAGGACAATGGCTACACGGACCTCGGCGACTTTCTGGAGGATGCGAAGGCCAAGCCCGGCAAGCTGATCATGGGCATTACCAGCAAGCTGAGCCCCACTGATTTTGTCGCCTCGACCGTCAAAGGAACGAGCGGGCTGAACTTTCGCATCGTGGGCTTCGGCGGCGGCGGGCCGCTGAAGAAGGCGATCCTCGCCAACCAGGTCAATGTCGGCGTGATCATCTCACCGGTCCTGCTGGCGGACGTTAAGGCGGGGGAACTGAACGCCCTTGCCCATGCCGGCAATTTGCAAGGCATCATCAACCATCCGCCCTCGCGCGGCGTCAAGCACATCCGCGACTGGGGCGCCGATCTCGACGTGGCGCTGGTACGTGGCGTCTGGCTGCCTGCCGGCGTGCCTGAAGAGGTGCGAGCCAAGATGGAGGAGTTGGTCAAGGCGGCGGTCGAGAGCGATGGCTTCAAGGAGTTCGGCATGAACTTCGGCTTCGCGCCCTATTCGGAATCCGGCGAAAAGTTCTGCGGACGCTTGTCCCAGGAGGTCGTCGACCTCAACCGGACCCTGGACAAGTACATGAAGCGATAACCCGACACCTTGCGTGGTCCGGCGAAGCTCAAAACTGCCGGACCATGGTTTTCTGATTACGCCACTCAACCAACAAGACAAATGAGTCGTTTGTCCTTTGGCGACTCGATGGGGGTGAACGCGCTCATGATCCAGGAGCATTCAATGAAACCGCGAAATTTGCTTTTCATCTTTTCCGACGAGCATACGCGCGCCATCACCGGGTGTTACGGCAACCCGATCGTCCGGACGCCCCACCTGGACGCCCTTGCCGATCGCGGAACCCTGTTCGAGCAGGCCTATACCCCGAGCCCGCTCTGCATGCCGGCACGCGCCTGCCTGGCCACCGGCACACACGTGTTCGAGAATGGTTGCTGGTGCAACGCTTTTCCCTATTTCGGCACGCCACGGTCCTGGGGCCACGATCTGGTCGAGGCCGGACACGATGTCGCCTCCATCGGCAAGCTGCATTTCCGCGGTGAAGAGGACTTCAACGGGTTCAGCGAGGAAATCCAGCCCCTGCACGCACCGAGCGGCCAGGGAGACCTGCGCGGGCTGATCCGGCGGCCACCCGCGACCCGCGGCCAGGCCCGCGCCATGGCCGAGAAGGCGGGTCGCGGGACTTCGGGCTACGCGCTGTACGATCAGAAGACAGCGGATTTGGCCTGTGAATGGCTCGAAGCTCATCGCGAGCCGGGCGACAAACCCTGGGTCCTCTTTCTCGGCTTTTGTCAGCCCCATTTCCCTTTGATCGCAGAACCGGAGTTCTACGACCTATATGACGGGGCCGACATCCCCTTTCCCTTCGCTTATGACCCCGCCGAACGACCCCGCCATCCGGTGCTCGAGACCTTGGCACGCTACGTGAACTATGACGACTACTTCGACGAGGAACGCATCCGTACCGCCCTGACCGCGTATTACGGTATGGTCACGTCGCTGGATCGCCGTATTGGTCAGGTGGTGGATCGCCTCGATCGCCTGGGACTTAGCGACACCACCGATGTGATCTACACCTCGGATCATGGGGACAACCTGGGCAACCGCGGCTTCTGGGGAAAATCCCTCATGTACGAGGAGTCCGTTGCCGTGCCCATGATCATGGCCGGGCCCGACCTGCCGGCGAACCGGAGGATCAGCACCCCGGTATCCCTGATCGACATATGCCCGACCGTTCTTGAGGGGGTGATGGGCCTGGCGCCCGACCATAGCCGGGTGACGTCCCTACCCGGGGCCTCGCTTCATGCGATCGCCAACGGCGCACAACCGGAACGTCCCGTGATCAGCGAGTACCATGCCTTCGGGGCCATCAACAGCTACTACATGCTGCGCCATGGCCGCTTCAAATATGTCCACTATGTCGGCCATCCGCCGCAGTTGTTCGACCTCGACGCCGACCCCCGCGAACTGAACGACCTGGCCGCCAACCCCGCCTACGGGGATGTCCTGCGTGAGGCGGAAGCCCGGCTGCGCGCGATCCTGGATCCTGAGGAGATCGAGGCCCGTTCCTTCGCCGACCAGGAAGCCAAGATCGCCGCAAATGGCGGTGCCGAGGCCATTCTCGCCATTCCCGAATACAGCCACAGCCCGGCTCCCGGCGAAGAAGTACCGGCTTCCGCAAACCAAGCTGAAGGGTCCCTTTGACAAAAACGATCGCTCGCGGTTTTAGCCCGTTGGATTGCACGAACGGACCGCGGTTTGGCGGCATCACTTTCTCGGAATGTCGAGAGCCATGAAGATCACCGCGGTCAAAAGTCACGTAATCCTGGGCATGGATCCCGTGGGCCGCGAGGTAATCTTGCATAAGGTCCAAAACTTGCTGCGCGACCACGGGCAGAAGGGCATGCCGCCGTAGGCCCTGTCAGGCGTTGACATCGCGCTGTGGAATATCCGCCGGCAAGACAGTGCCGATATTCGAGTCCATATCTTTTTGATTGGGCTACAGATTCGCCCTTTCTGGCGCGATTTCAGACTAATCGCTGAGCCGCTTGAACGCGTCGCTCAGAAGGTTGGACATGGCTTCCCTGGCGGCCGCCGTGTCGCCCGCGACAATTGCCTCTTCAACCCTCTGATGCAGAGGAAGTGATTTCCTGTTCATTTCAATATTGGAGTTCGTCTTATGAATACTGCTCAATAAGCCGGCATACAAAATATTACGTAATGCACAAAGATATTGGTTTTCCGTCGCCTGAAGAATTTCAATGTGGAATTGCGCATCCGCGAAGACGAATTCGTTCGGCTTCCCAACGGCGGCTTCCATGTCCTGATATGCCTTTGAAATCCTCGCCTTTGCCTCCGGACTTCCGCGCCGGGCCGCGATTTCTGCTGCGGTCGGTTCAAAGACGCTCCTCACCTCGTTGAGATCCGCAAAGTCACCGACGGAAACGCCAGCTTCAAAAGTCCATGCGACGACATCCTCATCAAGCAAGTTCCACGCCGTCCGAGGCATCACCCGCGTCCCCGCACGCGGTTTCACCTCGACCATCCCTTTGGCGACCAGATGCCTCACGGCCTCGCGCACGACGGTGCGGCTAACGGAATGCAAGGTGGCCAATTCCGGTTCGTGGGGAAGCTTCGTGCCTTCGGGGTACTTCCCCGCGGCGATGGCCACGCCGAGGGAATGGGCCAGGTTCCTGGCCATATTCCGATCCTGTGGAATAACGCCGGTCGCCAGGATGTGCTTGAGCTGAAACATGCTAAATTACATCATATCTAAATATAGAGCTGTTTGTCCCTCGCCTCATCCTATAGGTCGATATTTGGGGCTTTAAGGGTGATCTCCGGAGGCACGGGAATGAGGCTTGACTCCATGTCATAATACGTATGTACTCGTGATGCAGCCTATTACATATGATGTAATCAGCAACAATGCGAGTGGGCGCATGGCACTTGCACTGCGAGAACCTTGTTTGTGGTGGTGGGAGGCCAAATGAGGTCGAAAGGGCGCTGTCGCCGACGGCGCCCGTCTGCTGGCTGGTGGCGGCCGTCCCGGCGGCCTGGAGAAGGGCCAGTTCTATGCGCCGACCGTTCTGGGCGATGTGACCCCGGACATGCGCATCTACAACGAGGAGATCTTCGGGCCGGTTGTCAGCCTGCTGGCCTTTAAGGTCATGGAACGCACCAAAGACGGCGATGACGGCGGCCTGACCTCCTACGTCTTTACCCGGGATATCGGCAAGGCCGAACGCTGTGCCGCGGATCTGCGCTACGGCGAAGTGCAGATCAACGGCGTGAAATACGACATTGACCTACCGCATGGCGGCATCGGGCAATCCGGTATCGGTCATGATTGTTCGCATCTGGCCCTGCACGACTATCTCGCCATCAAGCGCGTCTCTCCTGCCCTGAACGTATAAGGGAAAGAACATGAAAATTACCTCGGTAAAAAGTCACGTCCTGTCCTATGACCTCGATGAGCCTCTGGGTTATTCGCAGAACTACTACACCAAAAGGTCTGCCCATCTGGTCGAGATTGAAACCGACGAAGGCATCACCGGGATCGGCGAATGCTTCGGCCCGAACACGATCGCCTTGGCCAACAAGGTGATCGTCGAACAGGTGATCGGGCCACTGATCCTTGGCAGGGACCCGCTTGATCGGGAAGTCCATTGGCACCGTGCCTATAACGGCATGCGCGACCACGGCCAGAAGGGCATGCCCATCCAGGCTTTGTCGGGCGTGGATATCGCGTTGTGGGATATTGCCGGCAAGATCCACAACCAACCGCTCTACAAGCTGCTGGGCGGGGCGTTTCGCGATCGTATCGAGGTTTACGGCTACGGGATGATGCTTCAACAGGTCCCCGACCTGGCCGAGCGTTTCGCTTCCGAATCCGCCGCCATCAAGGCGATGGGCTTCAACGCGATGAAAATGAAGATCGGCAAGGGGCCGGAGGAGGATCTTCGCCTGGTCAAGGCCGTGCGCGACGCCATCGGAGCGGATATCAAGCTGATGGTCGACGCCAACCACGCCTACACCGCGCAGGTAGCCATTCCGCTGGGCCGGGCGCTACAGGATTTGGGGGTCTACTGGTTTGAGGAACCGGTGGCCCCCGAAGACCTGCAGGGGTACCGCGATCTCTGCGAATCCCTCGACATGAGTATCGCCGGCGGCGAGGCCGAATTCACCCGATGGGGTTTCCGCGACCTTATCGAGAAACGCTGCGTCGATATTCTGCAGCCGGAAACCTGCGCGCTTGGCGGTATTTCGGAGTATCTGAAGATCAGGGACATGGCGCACGCCCACTTCATTCCGGTGGTTAACCACGTATGGGGCACGGCTGTCTGCGTGGCGGTGAATATGCATCTGCTGGCGGCCATGCCGGATCTGCCCGGTGGCGCGCATCCCGCCCAGCCCATGCTCGAATACGACACGACGCCAAATATGTTCCGCGAGAACCTGCTCACCGAGCCCCTTGGCGTATTGGATCAGGTCGCGGCCAACGGCGGCTGGGTCGAGCTGCCAACGGGACCGGGGCTCGGCATCGAACTCGATTACGATTTCATCGAGCGCTACCGCGTAAACGCTTAAACGCCGCACGTGTCAAAGGGAGCCGCCTCAACATCAATTGGCCAGGCCTGGAGTCGCAACCATGACCAAACACGGTTCACAACTTTGGAATGAGGGCGAGCGCAAACTGGTTGACGGAATGCTGGACCAGATCATTCCGGCCAGTGCCGATGGTCGGGTTCCGTCGGCGGGGTCCTTGGGAGTGGCTGATTTTCTGGCCCATAGAATTGGCGCCGATCCTGGGCTCAAGGAGCTTTTCCAACGAGGCCTGTCTCGAGCAATGACGCTAGTGGACACCACGGGTAAAGAGTTCGACGCGTTAGATGCAGACGGTCGATATCAAATCGTCAAACAGCTTGAGCAGAGGGAGCCGGCGTTCTTTGAGGCCCTGCTGCGACACAGTTACATGGGCTACTACAGCAAGGCATCCGTTCGACCTCATTTCGGTCTTTCTGAGCGGCCGACACAACCGGACGGTTACGATGTCCCCCACCCAAAGATCCCGACGAAATGGCAGCCTTGGTTGAACCCGTGAAAAAGCGGGGTCGTTGCTATCGCGCCTGTTGAGAGCAAGAAATAGGGAGCCGGTCATGAGTGGTGAACCTGTTGACGTCTTGATCATTGGCGCGGGCGCTTCCGGTGCTGCTCTGGCTTGGTCGCTCTACGAAACCCGCATGCATATTCTTTGTCTGGAACAGGGACCGCGGGTGCGGGATTAGGATTTTCCCAGCAGAAAGCCGGACTACGAGCTGAGTCGATATGCCGAGTTCAGCTGTGACCCCAATGTGCGGCAACTCCCAGAAGACTATCCGATAAATGCTGACGACTCGCCGATAACCCCGGTCAACTTCAATGCCGTAGGCGGTTCGACGATCAACTTCCTCGGACACTGGCCGCGATTTCATCCGTCGGATTTTCAGGCTCGGACCTTGGACGGCGTCGCGCATGACTGGCCAGTGGACTACGAGACGCTGGCGCCTTTCTATGACATGAATGATCGAAACATGGGTGTGTCGGGTCTGGCCGGCAAACCAGCCTATCCACCATATACGCCGCCCCTGCCGCCCATAACGATAGGAAAGCTGCGGCAGACCCTGGCAAAGGGGTTCAACAAACTGGGGTGGCATTGGTGGCCATCCGAGTGGCGATTTTGAGCCAGGGCCACGACGGCCGGGCGAAGTGCGTCAACGCGGGAACCTGCGACCTGGGCTGCGCGACCGGTGCCAAGGCAAGCGTCGACCTCACCTACTGGCCGATCCTGGAAGGGCAGGGGATCGAACTCAGAACCGGATGTCGGGTCAGGGAGATACTGGTCAATGACCAGGGCATGGCCAGCGGCGTCCTTTACCATGATGAGGAAGGACAACTGCAGGAGCAAAGGGCGGAGATGGTCGTTCTGGCCTGCAACGGCGTGGGGACGCCGAGGCTCATGCTGAACTCCAAGTCCAAGCTGTTCCCCGATGGAATTGCCAATAGCAGCGGTCTGGTGGGAAAGAACCTGATGTTTCATCCCCTGTCCGGAGTCGTCGGGCTGTTCGACGAACCCATGGAAGGTTTCAAGGGACCAGGTTCCGGGGTGTGATGACACATGCCGGCCATTCCTATTCAACCAGCGAACGGGAGGGAATCGCCGAGATCGCGGAGGTCGAACGGCGGAGCGCCAATCCTCTCCGATTTCGAATGATACTCACCCGACCGGAAACGTCGGCTTGACCCACCCGGGTCAGTCCACGGGGGACATGGCCTCGCGGACAATTTCTTGCCATGGCCTCGGATGATCGGCGAAGGCGTTGCGGACCGCGGCGACGGTTCGCCGGCGGTGCCGTCGCAGTTTTTTCCATGATTGCTCGATGTCGCGCGAAAGCACCGCCTCCGCGATTTGATGGTGTTCTCGTTCGACTTCCACGGCAACCGATTCCGGCCACTGGCCTCCATGCATTGCGATGCGGCGATATCGTTCCTCGTGGGACGTTAACTGATCCCACAAGCGGGTAAGCCAAGTCGAATCACATGCCGCGATGATCGCCGAGTGAAAGGCCCAGTGGCGAACTTCGCGTTCCTCCAATTCCTTGGGATCATTCTCTACGGAGTGCCATGGCATTTTCGACAGGCTGTAGCGACAAGCGACGATGTGTGCTTCCCACTCGTCCGTGCCATAGGAGATCGCGCTCGCGAGGGCCTTGTGTTCGATGTCCTCGCGCAGGGCAAGCAGCTCCTCGAACTCCTTCAGCGAAGTGCCCGCAACCTCAAATCCTCGACCGCCCCGAAGCGTGACCAAGTGCTCGGCCGATAGACGACTGAGCGCTTCGCGCAAGGGCGTCGAGCCCATTCCGTAGGTCGTCTTCAGCCACTCCATCCTCAAACGTTTTCCAGGTTCGAGGATGCCGCTGCGAATGTCGACCCTCAATCGGGAATAGATCTCCTCGGACAACGTACGTGTCGACACCACTACCACCGAGCCTTCGCTAATGGACAACCGGCCTTGTCACAACCCGGCCGGGGAGCTCTCCACTCTACCATCGTCACAACCACACCCATTCGATCCCCTGGCCTTTGCAATCGGGACGGCCGACACGACCGAGACGGTACCTTCAACGCAGTTCCGACAACAACGAAACTTTTATGCAGAATATCACTTTTATATATTATTTTTTCATTCTATAGTATACTCGATAACGAGACGCCGAAAGAGAGGCCCAAACCTTCTCGCATTTTCGCCGGCGCGCGTCGGAACAGAGGAGCGTGCCGCATGCGATCCGGATGAGGGCGGGCTCGCGGCGCAGGCGCGGTCTGATGGCAGCAGAATCGCGAGGGGGGGCAGACTTGGAAATCCGCGAAGCGATCAGTTCGAAGACGGCGAGCATTGGCGACGAGCTCGTCGAGATCCGCCGAACCATCCACGCCAACCCGGAATTGGGCTTCGAGGAGTTCGAGACGGCCCGGCTGATTTCAGGGGTTCTGGAGAGGCTCGGTATCCCCTGCCGCGACAAGGTCGGCAAGACCGGCGTCGTGGGTGTCATCGAAGGCTCGTCCGGGGGCCCCACGCTGGCGATACGTGCCGACATGGATTGCTTGCCCGTCCAAGAGCAGACGGGGCTTCCCTTCGCTTCGAAGAACCCGGGAAAGATGCACGCCTGCGGGCACGACGTCCATACAACCATTCTTCTCGGCGTCGCCATGGTTCTTTCGGGGATGCGCGACAGCTTGGCGGGGCGCGTGAAACTGATCTTCCAACCGAACGAGGAAGGACTGATTGGCGCCGAGGCCATGATCGCGGACGGCGTCCTCGAGAACCCGGCCATCGACATGTGTCTGGGGTTCCACAATTGGCCGTCGCTGGAGGCCGGCAAGATTGGCTATCACCCAGACATATGTTTCGCGTCTTCCGATGCTTTCGACCTTACGATCACCGGAGTGTCCGGACATGCCGCGCACCCCCACCTCGCGATCGATACCGTAACTGCCGCCGGGTATTTCATTACGCAGCTTCAAACCCTGGTTAGCCGCGAAATCTCGCCGGTCCACCCGGCGGTCGTGAGCATCGGCAAAATTGACGGCGGTACCGCACGTAACATTCTTCCACCGCAGGTCACGCTTCAGGGGACGGTGCGCACTCAAAACGCTGCGGCGAAAAAGCATATCGAAGCCGCCATGGTGCGCCTTCTCGAGGGGCTCAAGACGGGAATGCGGATCGATTACGCGCTCGATTATACGCCGGGCGTGCCCGTACTGCGGAACGACAGGGCGGTGCTGCAGCGGGTGCTCGCATCCGCGCGCGAGACCTTGGGCGAGGATAAGGTCGAGGACTTGCAGGAGGGGTCGATGGGAAGCGAAGATTTCGCTTTTTTCACGGAACGGTTCCCCGGTGCGCACCTCCGCATCGGCGGCAAGATCGCAGGATTGGACACGGCCCTGCATCGAAGCAACTTCGATTGCAACGAACTGGCGATTCCGACGGGGGTGCGGGTCGTCAGCAGGGCGGCGCTCGATCTTCTATCGCCGGCGTGATGGCCACTCCATGGCGTCAGCACGATTTCGTTGGTGGACGGGTCGACCCTAGGACCGTGTCGCGGACGGAGGGATCGCAGAGATGAACGAGGGCAGGGAGGAACGGCGGCGCGGACCTGTGGACCTTGCATTTCCGCTGCGTGTCGCCGCCGGCGTGCTGTTCAGCGCCATCGTCGTTCTGACCATCGCGCAAGTGTTTTTCCGTTTCGTCCTCGGCAGCCCTCTCGTGTGGAGCGAGGAGGTGGCGCGCGCCTGCGTCGTTTGGGTGACCTTTATCGGCGCTGCAGTGGTCTGTTGGGACGGCACTCACCTAAACGTGGACGTTGTGTTCCAGAAGATTCCGCATCGATTCCGGGGATGGGCGCGTGACTTCAACGCCGTGGTGGCCACGGTTTTTCTAGGAGCGGTCGTCTATTACGGGCTTCCCTTGGTCGCCATCAGCAACCGTCATGTGGTCGGCTCCCTCAACATGCCGCTCAGCTTGATCCGGGTTTCGGGGATCGTGGGGGCGGTCCTCATGATCCTGTTCATCGTTCTACGACGGTTCTACCGGCGTCGCGTCGAAAAGGCCGTGCAGGGTGCCGCTTTCGACGACAGCAACGACGCCATCTAGGGGGAAGGGCCATCCATGACAGCCGCAATCGTCCTCGTCGTTCTGCTGGGGCTGCTGTTGACCGGGATGCCGCTCGTCTTCGCGATG
The DNA here is from genome assembly GCA_028281785.1 of Rhodospirillales bacterium. Taxonomy (GTDB): domain Bacteria; phylum Pseudomonadota; class Alphaproteobacteria; order Rhodospirillales; family Shumkoniaceae; genus JANQJG01. The sequence continues at coordinate 16,370 of JANQJG010000151.1, read as the reverse complement.
GGCACCGCTTCCGCCGTTTACCTGCTTCTGTCGGACATCGATCTTTCGATGCTTCTCCAACGCATGACGACGGCGGTCGACTCCTTCGTGATTCTAGCCATTCCGCTCTTTTATCTTGCCGGCGAGCTCATGAACGCCTGCCGATTGACGGAACGGATCGTGGCGATGGCCCGGGCTTTCGTCGGGCATGTTCATGGTGGATTGGCTCAGGTCAACATCCTGGCCAGCATGATCTTCGCCGGCATGTCCGGTTCGGCCACGGCCGACACGGCGGCCCTCGGATCCATCCTGATCCCCGCCATGAAGAAAGAGGGGTATCCGGCGAGCTTCAGTGCCGCGGTGACCGTCGCCTCGGCGATGATCGGACCGATCATCCCTCCGAGCGTGGGGTTGGTCATCTTCGGCGCGGTCGCCGACGTGTCGATCGGCCGACTTCTGCTTGCTGGCATTATTCCGGGTGTGACCATTGGCATCACGCAGATGGTTTTCACCTACTTCGTCTCGCGCAGACGGAACTTTCCCCGCCATCAGCGGGCAACCTTGCGCGAAGCCAGCCGCGCCACCTACCGAGGAAGTGCGGCGATCCTGTTTCCAGTCATCATCGTCGCGGGCATCATGTCCGGTGTGTTCACACCGACCGAGGCCGCCGCGGTGGCCGTTTTCTATGCCCTAGTGCTGGGTGTATTCGTGTACCGCAACGTCGGGCCTGGTTTGGTTTGGCAGACGGTGCTGCAGGTCACCTGGGGAAGCGTCCGCGTTCTTGTCATCATTGCCGTCGCTTCCGCTTTCAGTTGGATCATGGTCCGCGAGCAGGTCCCGCAGCTCATCGCGACCGCGATTTCGACGGTCACCGACGAGCCCCTCCTGATCCTGGCCATCCTGTGCGTGTTCCTGTTGCTGGTCGGCCTCTTCATGATTTCGTCGAGTGCCGAGATCGTTCTTGCCCCCATTCTGGTGCCGGTGGTCGTCCAGTTTGGGATCGATCCCGTCCATTTCGGGATCCTGATGGTTTTCACGCTGATCATCGGCGGTGGAACGCCGCCCGTCGGTGTTCTGCTCTACATCGCCCAGGATATCGCGGGCGTATCCTTCTCGCAGATGGTGCGGGCGATACTGCCGTTCTACGTGCCGCTGTTCAGCGCCATCCTGATCCTCATGCTGTTCCCGCAATTGAGTTTGTGGATCCCCAACATGGTGTTCGGCGTGCCAGGAGGATGACACGGGCCGTCCGTTGGCTAGGCTCTCTCTCGACATGGAAGGAAGCGACCGGTGAATAAGAAGCACTTACTCAGGGATCTTACCTGGATCGAGTTCCGTGATCGTCTCGGCGACGACCCGGTCATTCTTCTTCCCTTCGGTTCGCAAGAGGAGCAAGGGCCCCAAGCTCCGATGGGCGACTACATGCTGACCGAAGCGATTGCCGCCAAGGTGGCGGAGGAAGCCGACGCCATCGCCGCGCCCACGCTGCCGTTCGGCTATGCGGACTACTTCCGGCCGGTTCCGGGCGGAATTCAATTGCGTCCGGAGACGTTCAGGGCCGTTTTCGAGGACATATGCGACAACTTCCTGAACCACGGAATCCACCGCCTGGTGGTCCTCAACGGCCACAGCGGGAACTACCCGCTGATCGACAACTCGATCCGCAAGATCAAGGCGGAGAAGGGGGTGTGGGTTCCCTGCGTCAATCTGTGGCGCATCATGACCGCAAAGGAATGGACCGCGTTCTACGGCGAACGCGGGATGGCGGCCTTTGGACATGGCGGTGACCCCATGACGTCGGTGTATTTGCACCTGCACTCGGAACTGATGCGCATGGATCTCGCCGGCCGGGCCGAGCGCAAGGAGGTTCTCGGATTGCCCACCGCGGGACTGAATGCCGTCAAGTTCAAGGGTGTCGACATCAACATCGCCCTCGATATCGACGAAATCTGTGACAACGGCATCGCCGGCGGCGACCCATCGGCATCGTCCGCCGAGATCGGAGCCAAGATCGTCGATCATATCGTCGGCTACTGCGTCGATTTCGTGAACTACTTCAAAACCGTTGATCCCAAGGTGTGATTCCCGGGGACAAAGGCGAACACGTGTTTTCTGCAGAGGAGGATTGAAAAGATGACGAAGAAAAGACTGTTCATCACGTCGATCTGTGCCGCGTCGATGCTTGCCGTGGGGTTGGGCGCGACCCAGGCTGACGCCACCAAGGTTCGCTACAGCCTCTGGGCAAAGCCCGGCGAGGCCCAGCATACCGCGGCGTTGAAATTCGCCGAGGTTCTTGAGAAGGAATCCGCCGGCAAGTTCAAGACGACCGTGTTTGGGGGGAACCAGCTCGGCACCCCGAAGGAGATGCTTGAGCAATTGGCCATGAATACCACCCAAATCGAGGCGAGCGGAGATCCAGGTCTACAGGAGATCGAGAATCTGGCCCTGCCGTTCTTGATGAAGGACATGGCCAATTATATCGCCGTTCTGGAAAGCGATGTTGGCAAGGAGTGGAATCAGCGCCTGATCGACGAGGCAAGGGTCCGCCTGCTTGGCATTCTGCCGCGCAGCCCCCGTCAAATCAGTGCCAACCGGGTCATCAACAGCCTGGCCGATATGAAGGATCTCAAGATCCGGGTGCCGGAGCGGGACTATTATGTGAAGTCCTTTGTCGCCTTCGGCGCCAAACCGACGCCGATGGCCTTCAGCGAAGTCTATACCAGCCTTCAAACGGGGGTCGTCGACGGCCAGGAAAATCCCATCGAGACGATCTGGGCCATGAAGTTCTATGAGGTCCAGAAGAGCGTTGCCATTGTCGACTACATTAACAAGCCGTCCTGGGTGAAGATCAGCGAGAAGTTCTGGAGCGGACTCTCCGAAACGGAACGCGGCTGGTTCCTGAACGCCCAGCGCGCGTCGGAAAAGGTTGTCGCCGAGCTTCTCGAAGCGCAGCAAAAGGAACTCGTCGAGAAAATGAAAGCGGCGGGTTTGACCATCACCTATCCGGACAAGGCGGAATGGCAAACGGCCACCCAGGTGGTCCGTGACGAACTCGGCAAAAAGACGTGGGGTGAGGAACTCTACAAGAAGATCGTCGAGATCGGGAAGAAAGACGTGATGTAGCGCGAAACGCGTCCTCAGCGCGCTGTCAACAACGGTGGCCGGCCCGAGCCGGCCACCGGTCTTTTTCCGCGATCATCCCGCGACGCCTTCCAGTGAAAGCCTTTCCGAGAGGTGGCAGGCGACCATGTGTCCTGCGCCCACATCGCGTGTCACGGGAACGTCCTTTGCGCATGCGTCCTCGGCGTATCGACAGCGCGTGTGGAAGGGGCAACCTCGTGGCGGGTTCACGGGGCTGGGCACGTCCCCTTGCAGAATGATGCGGCGGCGTTTGCGATCGGAATCGGGGACGGGGACGGCCGAGATCAACGCTTCCGTATAGGGGTGGCGGGGTTTCTCGAAGAGTTCGTCGGTCGGCGCCAGTTCGACGATCCGCCCGAGATACATGACGGCGACGCGCGTGCTGATATAGCGCACCACCGAAAGATCGTGGGCGATGAACAGGTAGGTCAGGCGGAGGCGGTCCTGCAATTCGGTCAGCAGGTTGATGACCTGGGCCTGGATCGAAACATCCAACGCAGAAACCGGTTCGTCGGCGATGACGAGGCTTGGGCCCAGAACAAGGGCGCGGGCGATTCCGATTCGCTGGCGTTGACCGCCGGAAAAGGCGTGCGGATAACGGTCCACATGCTCGGCGGAAAGGCCCACCGCGGACAGCACCTCTCGCGCGCGTTCCCGACGCTGTCCCGCTGTTCCTATCCCCTGGGCGCGCAAGGGTTCCGCGACGATGTCACCGATTTTCATACGCGGATCCAAGGACGCGTAGGGGTCCTGGAAGATCATCTGCATGCTGCGCCGAAGCGCCTTCATACGCCGCGATTCGAAGCGGGTGATATCGATTTCGCGGGCGGTGCCGTCATTTCCGTCTGGCGCGCGGAGAACGATGCTGCCGGCGGTCGGTTCGATCAGGCGCAGAATGGCGCGGCCCACGGTGGTCTTCCCGCAGCCGCTCTCGCCGACGAGCCCCAGTGTCTCGCCCGGCAGGATGTCGAGATCGACGCCGTCGACGGCCCTGACGTGACCGACGACCGAGCGAAACAGCCCCTTGCGGATCGGGAAGTGGACTTTAAGCCCGCGGACCGTGAGGAGGCTTTCACCGGTTGCTGTCACGACCTTCCCCCTAACGCAGAAGCCAGCAGGCCGCCGTGTGCCGCTCGGCCGCGGAAAAATGAGGGGGCGTCTCGGCACGGCAGATGGCCGTTGCGTGGGGGCAGCGGGTTTGGAATCCGCATCCACTCGGGACGGCCTCGAGATCAGGGACGGTGCCCTGTATGGGGATCAGCTTTTCGCTCTTGCGGCGCGTAAGCGAGGGTATCGATTGCATCAGGCCCTGGGTGTAGGGGTGTCTGGGCGCGCGGAGGATGCTCCGAGCCGGGCCGGCCTCGACAATCCTGCCAAGATACATGACCAGGACGTCGTCCGCGGTCTCGGCGATCACGCCCAGGTCGTGGGTGATGAACAGAATAGCCGTGCGGTAATCCGCCTGTAGGCGGCTCATGAGGTCGAGGACCTGCGCCTGCACCGTGACATCGAGCGCGGTGGTGGGCTCATCGGCGATGAGAAGGGCCGGATTGCAGGAAAGCGCCATGGCGATCATCGCGCGTTGGCGCATCCCGCCTGAGAGCACGTGGGGATAGTCATCAATGCGTCGCTCGGGAGAGGGGATTCCCACGGCGCGCAGCATGGCGATGGCCTTGTCGCGGGCCTCCGCCGCCCCGACCCGCTGGTGCAGAACGATGGCCTCAGTGATCTGGTTGCCGATCGTATAGACGGGGTTGAGGGAGGTCATCGGCTCCTGGAAGATCATTGCGATCTGATTGCCTCGGATCGCACGAACTTCTCTTCCCGTGCGGGTAAGCCGGGCGATATCGACGGTCTCATCGTTCCCACGAAAGATGATCTCGCCCGCCGCGACGCGTCCGGGCGGCGGCACCAGGCCCATGATGGCCAGGGCGGTCATGGATTTGCCGCATCCGCTTTCGCCGACGACACCAAGCGTGCGCTCACGGTCGATGGCGAAACTAATGCCGTCAATGGCCCGAAGGATTTGGTCGCCTCGACCCGGGAAGTGGACTTGCAGATCCTTCACTTCGATGAGCGGGGCCGCAGCATGTTCGGCCGTGACGGGAGCAGGCGTACTCATCGGCCGGTACCCATACGAGGATCCAGACGGTCGCGCAGCCAGTCGCCGACAAAGTTGAACCCCATCACCGTCAGTACGATCGCGAGGCCCGGGAAGGTCGTTAGCCACCAGGCGATATTGATCAACGCCCGCCCTTCCTGGAGCATTCCGCCCCAGGACGGCACCTCGGGTGGCGCCCCAAGCCCCAGGAAGGAGAGGCCTGATTCCATCAGGATAACGAAGCCGAGTTCGAGCGTGGCGACGACGAGGAGCGGACCCAGGATGTTGGGAAGGATGTGCCGGAACAGAATGCCGATCTGTGAAACGCCGCTCGCACGACAAGCGAGCACGAAATCGCGTTGCTTGACGTCGAGGGTCTGGGCGTAGGCGATCCGTGCGTACTGTACCCAGCGGACGGCGACAAAGGCGATGACGAGGTTGACGAGGCTCGAACCGAGGACGCTCATCAGAACGAGCGCGAGCAGAATGAACGGGATGGAGAGGACGATATCGACTAGCCGCATGATGACATTCTCGGCGATCTTGCCGAAATAGCCGGCGACCAGCCCGAGAACCGTTCCCAAGACGGCCGATCCCGCGACCGAGGCAAACGCGATGACGAGGGAGACACGCGAACCGTAGATGATCCGGCTGAGGATATCCTGCCCCAGGCGATCCGTCCCCAGCAGGTGCGACGCCCCGGCGGGGGCGGCCCAGGTCGGCGGCGCGACGGTGTTGAGCAGATCCTGGCTATTCGGGTCGTGGGGCGCCAGCCACGGCGCCGCGACCGCGCAGACCGCGATGGCGACGAGGATAGCCAGACCGATCGCGCCCTTGAAATCCAGCCGCAGGTCGAACCCCTTCATTTGCCAACTACTCCAGCCGGATCTGAGGGTTGAGGACGGCATAGAGAAGGTCAACCGCAAGATTGATGATGGAAAACGCGAAAGCGATCACGAGGGTTACCGCCTGAACCACCGGGAAATCGCGGCTGTACACGGCGTTGACCGCAAGCCGTCCAATCCCCGGCCATGCGAACACCATCTCGGTAATGACGGCGCCGCCCAACAGCCCTCCGAACTGCAGGCCGATCATCGTCACCACGGGAATTGCCGCGTTGCGAAGGGCGTGTTTGAAAAGCACGGAGCGTTCCGGAAGGCCTTTCGCGCGCGCCACCGTGACGTATTCCTGGTTCAGAACCTCGAGAACGGCCGAACGGGTCAGACGCATGATGCGCGCCATGGAATAGACCGCGAGCGTCGAGGCGGGAAGGATGAGCGCGCGGAACGACCCGCCGCCCATTGACGGCAGGACCTGCAGTTGCACCGCGAACAGAAGGATCAGCAGCAGTCCAAGCCAGTACACGGGGGTCGCCTGTCCAATCAGGCTGATACCCGTCGCCAAAGCGTCGACCCAGGAATTTCGGTAGACGGCGGCCACGACACCGAGCGGAAGAGCAAGCAACACCGCGAGCGACATCGAGGCGCCTGCCAGCAATAGCGTTGCCGGCAGGCGTTCCAGCACCAGATCCAGCGCCGGTTGCCTGAACTTGTAGGATTCCCCGAGATCGCCCCGCGCGACATTGCCGATGAACCGAAGGTACTGGATATGGATCGGGCGATCGAGGCCGAGCTCGTGACGCAGTTCCTGGCGAAGGTTTTCCGGCGCGTCGATGGGCAAGAGCAGACTCGTAGGGTCGCCCGATAGCCTTTGCAGGAAAAACACGATTGTCAGGACGCCCATCAGCACGACCAGAAGCAAGGCCGTGCGGCGCAAGAGATAGGTCAGCATCCGGAACGCCCCGCAAAGGCGAAAAGAAAACTCGCCATTGAACGAAGGAACCCGCGCATGCTTTCGATCGATAAGAACTCTCCGGGTGCATGCGGGTAGAGACCGTGGCCCAGGCCACCGAAAGCGAACGGGATTCCGATGACTTCCGAGAAAAGATACATTGGCGCGGCTCCGGCATGCATCGGGAATACGACCACATCTTCGGCGTGTTTGCGGCAGGCGTCGATCAAAGCCGCGACGACCGGTTCGCGCGGCGAACACCGTGCCGCCGGGTAGGCGCTTTTCACGCGGAACGCGACATGCTCGAAACCGCGTCGGTCAAGGTGTCGCCGAAGACACCGGACCGTCTCGTCAACCGTCATGCCCGGGACCAACCGAATATCGACGATCGCCGACGCCCGCCGTGCCATCTGGGTCGGAGGCTCCGTCCCCAACGGCGTGTCGCCGACCCAGATACCATCGACATTGATGGTTGGGTCGAAAAGGAAGCGGGTCAGCAATTCCCTCGGGTCGCAATCGTACTTGAAGCGCCGCGCTCCCTGCTCATCGAGGAACACGGCCGGATCGATCGCGTCGACGGCGGCTGCGACGAGTTGCCGCACCTCGGCGTCCGGTTCGTGCATGGTGTCGTCGAGGCCATCGATCGCGAGCCGCCCGCCCTGGGTTTGGAGCGTCGCCAGGGCGGTCAGGAGTTCCCAGCCTGGATTGCCGATCCAGGCGGTGTGCATAGCGTGAACGTTCCGCTCGGCCGGTCCTCCCCACGCGCCGCCCTCGACCGAGAATTCGAGCATCATGAGCCCCTTGAACCCCAATCGGATCGGTGTCTGGCCGCGCGAATTGGTTCCCAGATAGGGGATGAACGCGGCATCGCACCTTCGCAGCGTATCAATGTTGGCGCGGATATAGGGCTCCAGCGACGGGCTCCCGATCTCCTCCTCGCCCTCGATCAGGAATCGGATGTTCACGGGCATAGGGACATCGGATTCGCGAAAGGCCCGCAGGACGGCCAGAAAGCCCACCATCGGGCCCTTTGAATTGAAGGCGCCGCGACCCACCAGCCGGGATCCCCCGGCTCCGTCCGAAACGGTCTCGGCGGCGAATGGCGGAACCTGCCATTCCACCGGGTTCGCCGGCTGAACGTCGTAGAGATCGTAGAAAAGAAGTGTCGTCGGGGCAGCGGGGCCGCGAAGGTCACCCTCGACGATTGGCGCCTCTCGCCCGGAGACAAGACGCGCCGTACCGCCGAGTCTGCGGATGTAGGCGGCAACCCATTCCGCCATCTCGGCCAAGCCTTCGCCGGTCTTACTGACGCTGGGTTGCCGGATCGCCGCGCGGATATCGTCGATATAGGCCTCAAACCCACGATCGATCTGCGCAAGGACGCGCTCTTCCGCGTGGCGATGCATTTCGGAACCCCGGGACAAACCATCGGGGTGGCGGAGAGGGACCTCCGCTCCCCCCGGGCTGATCATTTCAGGTCGTCTACGGGTTGACGGCCATTTCAGGCGTCCAGATCAGTTCATCCGGACGCGCGGTCCACTGTACGCGGTCACGCACGCCGTACAGGAACAGCTGTCCGAACAATGGGATTGCCGCGACCGTATCGTGGATGCGCTGAAGGGTCTTTCCGAACACCTGGGCACGGGCATCCCCAGTAACCACGTTCGACTCTTCCATCAGGGCGTCCAACTCGGGATCCCGCCAAGTGGAGATGAAACCGTCGGAGTGCTGGAACGCCTCGATTTGCGGATAGGGATCCATCCACACGTTGCCCTGGCCCATGATGTACAGGGCGGACATGTTGTGGTTCTTCAGGTCGTCGAAGAACTTGCCCCATTCCTCGGGCCGCACCTTGACGTTGAGCCCGGCCTTAGCGAGCTGAGCACCCACGGCAAGTGCCGTTTCGCGATCGAACGGATAGCGGCCGGACGGGCTCCGCATAACGATTTCCTGGTCGCCGAGCCCCAATTCCGCGACGAGGGCCTTCGCGCGTTCCGAATCGTGGGCGAAACTGCTGTCTTCGCTCGACGGCCAATAGGGAATACCAGGGCTGAGGATCGAGTTGACCGGTGTCGCGAAGCCCTTGAGAAGCCCCTGAACGATCTCGTCTCGGTTGATCGCATGGGCAACTGCCTGGCGGAACTTCAGGTCGGCGCCCGGGGCGACGTCCAGATCGAACTGAACCGTCATGACGCGCGTGCCCGCCGCCTTTTCGACGCGTATCCCGGAAACGCCTTGCAGGTGAGATGCCTGGCTGGCCGAAACGTTCGCGGCGATGTCGGCCTCGCCCGTTTGGAGCGCTGAAACACGCGACAACTCCTCCGGGACAACCCGGAAAGTCACGGTATCGATCGAAGGTCTGCCGCCCCAATAGTCGGGATTTGCCGAGAGAACGATCTGGTCGTCCTTTCGCCATTCGGAAAGAGTGTAGGGGCCGGTGCCGATCGGATTGAGAGCGAATTCCGCGTCGCCGACCTCTTGGACGTATTTCGGCGGCACCACGACAAGGAGGGTCATCCGCGACCAGAAAAGGGGATCCCGCCCCTTCGTCGTGATCTCCACCGTATAGGGATCGACGACCGCCACATTCGTGAAATTGGACCACCACCGCTTGCTCGGAGCCTTGAGCTTCGGATCGAGGATCCGGTCGATCGAGAACTTCACCGCCTCCGCGTTGAACGGTTCGCCGTTGGAAAACGAAACGTCCTTACGCAGTCGCACGATCCACGTGTTCTCACTCGTAGCTTCGACCGACTCGGCGAGCCCTGGGGCGATGGTCATGTCGGCCTTGCGAATCAGCATCGGATCGAAGATGTGACGCTGAACGTTGCCGGTGGCGCTGTCGACACGGAAAGCGGGATCAAGTGACGTCGCATCCGTACTCTGCGCGATCACGATTGCCGTTTCGGCATGCCCCGGCGTTGGCATGCCCAGCAAGGCCGCGAGCATGGTCGCGAAGATGGCAAGCCGGGAGGAACCCGATACTCGTCGGATGTCTGGTATGCTCATATCCCCCTCTCCTCAAGCAAATCGAAGCCGAAGCGTCGTTATGTCGTCTCCCAACGGGTCAGTTTCGGTTGAAGATTGAATACGTCTGTGATGCTGCGGCCGGATTCGACCTCGCTCAGCCGGGCGAGTTCGCCCTTCAGGTGCTCGTCGGCGAGGTCGGCGACGCGTTGGGCATCCTCGCGCGGGACGACGACGACCCCATCCCGGTCGCCGATTACAACGTCTCCCGGATGGACAATGCGACCGCCGCAGGACACCGGTACGTTGATCGCGCCCGGCCCCGTAGATCCGAAAATGCTGATGCAGCAGGCGCGCGCGAAGGTCGGCGGCGCCACATCGATCATGCCCTGCGAATCACGGACCGCCCCGTCGACCACGATGCCGACCGCGCCCTTCATCTTGAAGAACTGGCCCAGGCGCTCGCCGATAACACTGACGTCCCTAAATCCGCTTGCGGCGATGACGATGACATCACCGGGCCGGGTTTCGTCGATCGCGCGCTGGACGTAAAGCGCATCGCCAGGTCGGGTCAATACGGTCAGCGCCGATCCGCACAAACGCATTTCGGGCGAGATCGGCTTGATCTCGAAGTGCATGACGCCATTGCCGCCCATGGTGTCGGAGATCTTCGCCGTATCGTGCTTGGCCAGCCTGCGCAGCACGTCATCGGCGATACGCGGAACGTTTGTGTTGATTGTTCCATGATCCGCGTGCTTCTCAATTCCGCTCATGCTGATCTTCAACTCCTTGCTGCGTCGATTCCAAGTGGGCAACAGACACGGCATCGAAATTCGCGACCATGGCCCGTTTCCAGCCGAATTTACGGGTATTCGTCCCGTATTCCATTTCTCTGCGCCTTGTATTACCGACAGATCGCGGCACCCAAGAACGAGCTGCAAGGATAATGATCGACGCCAGATTCTGTCCAATCATCATATTATTGTCATCCATAGCCCCAGGGCATGGCTTGGGGAAATTACGGTATTGGACAGCATTAATCAGCGCTGGCTACGATGACCACAAAGAAGTGACCGCGTGACCGCGCGCAAGTCACCGTGCATTCGCAGAAATCGGCACGAAAATCAATCGTGCGAGCAAGGAGGCGAGCATGAGTGTAGCACGGAATCCACGGAGTCGAGGTGCAAGCATTTCGCGCCGGACCGCCCTCAAGGCAACCGGAGGTCTTGCCGCGTGTTTCGCGGCCGGTATCGGGCCCGCCGTTATCGCCCGAGCGGAAGAGACATTGGTCGTCAATTCGCAGGGCGGTGAATACAAGGAGATCATTGAACGAACGGTGATCGCGCCGTTCGAAAAGAAGTTCGGCGTGAAGGTCGTTCACGACGCTACGGGCACGGCCTCCCAGGATTTCGCGAAGTTGCGGGCGTCCCGTGGCTCTCCGGGCTTCGACGTCGCGGCCGTGCTGACGCCGCCGGAAGTGACGCTCGGCGGGCAGGAGGGACTGCTCGAACCGATGTCGGAGAAGGAGGTTCCCAATCTCAAACACATCTGGACCCGGGCGCGAGAGCTCTCGCCCACCTTCGGCGCGGTGCACACCATTCAGTATGCGTCTCTGATCTACAACAAGGAACAGATCGAACGGCCGGATTCCTGGGCCGACTATTGGGAGCCGTGGAAACGTTACGGCGACGGGATTCGCAATCACGTGATCGGCTACAACCCGGCGAATCTGCTTTCAATCTTCGCGCTGATCTATGCCGCCCGCCTACGTGGCGGCGGGGAAGACAACATGGAACCGGCGTGGGAGTTCCTGAAAAACCAGAAGCCTTACCTGGGGGTGGTCGTGACCGGTTCTTCCGAGGCCGTTCCCCATTTTGAAAGCGGCCAAGTATGGTTGTCGCCCTATTGGAGCGGGCGCGCCGCGCTCTACATCGACCGCGGCTTGCCGTTCGAGATGGTCGTCCCGAAGGAGGGGGTTCTGGGCCTGCCCGATCTCGCGGCGGTTCCGGTCGGAGCGAAAAACAAGGAACTGGCATTCGAGTTCGTCAACTTTCGTCTGGACAAGGATGTCCAGCGTGAGTTTTCGCTCGCCTATCATGCCGGTCCCGGGCGCCGCGATATCGACGACTTGCCCGAGGACTTCAAGAACCGGCAGATCGCGACCGAGGAAAAGATCCAGGCGACCATTTGGCCGAACCTTGAAAAGATCGGCCGCATGCGAAAGGACTGGACGTTGCGCTGGCAAGAGATCATGGGCTGAGCCGATACCCAACGAGTAGCGCGCGATGTGGACGATCGATGGCCAAGGAGCGGGAAGGCGGCTGCCACTTCATTGGTTTCTTGTCGGGGTACCGGCCCTCTTCCTGCTCGTTTTTTTCGTCCTGCCGAATGCGTTCTTGTTGTCCGCCAGCGTGCTGAAATCAGAAAACCAGGTATTAACCAATCAGTTTACGACCGAAAACTTCACAATCTTCCTAACCAAAAAAGTGTACTTGCTGACCATCTTAAGGACGTTCGTGGTCGGCATCAGCGTCGGTTTGCTGGTGGCGTTTGTCAGTTTTCCGGTTTCCTATTTTCTGGTTCGCACCCGAAGCCGATTCAAGGGCGTCCTGATCACCCTTTCGCTGGCCCCGCTACTGGCCAGCGTGGTGGTTCGAACATATGGGTGGTACGTGTTGCTCGACCGGTTCGGATTCGTCAACGACGTCCTGCTGAAACTGGACGCGATTCAGGAAAGGATCGCGTTCATTCCGAGCACGGGCGGCATCATCATCGGACTCGCCCACGCCCTTCTACCCTATGGGATCTTGACAAATCTGGCCTCGCTGAGCGCGGTCAATCCCAACATGGAACGCGCATCGATGAGCCTGGGAGCCAATCGGACAAAAACCTTCCTGCTGGTGCTGCTTCCCAACTGCATGCCGGGCTTGGTGGCATCCTTCCTTCTCGCGTTTTCCATTTCGATCAGCGCCTATGCCACGCCGGCAATCCTTGGCGGGTACGCGGCGCAGACCATTGCTACCTTGATATACGCCTTCATCATGCAGGTTCTCGATTGGTCGTTGGGTGCGGCGCTTGGCACCATACTGATCGTCAGCACGCTGGCGATCCTGTACTTCTCGTTCCGCTTTGGCGGTAAGCGTGCCGAGGTTTGACATGTTCGGCATGCGACCCTGGACCGTCCTCAGGGCCGTCGTCGCCGCGATCTACGTCTTCATGCTTGGTCCAATCGTGATCACGGTTCTTGTGTCGTTCAACGCCGGCACGCGATCGGTCTTTCCGCCCGACGGCTGGTCGCTGAAATGGTGGGCGGAGGCGCTGAGCGAGGAGTGGATCGATCCGATCCTGTTCAGCCTTCAACTGGCGAGCCTGGCGGCGATCCTGAGCTGCGCGGTTGCCCTGCCATTGGCCTTTGGTTTGACGCGGCATCGGTTCCCCGGCCGCAATCTGGTGGTGCTGCTCGTGCTGGGACCGCTTCTGTTGCCCACCCTAGCCACCGGACTTGGCTTGCTTCGCGTGTTCGAGTTTTCGGGGCTCATCGGTTCGATGGGTTTCTGGACGCTGCTGATCGGCCATGTCGTTATCTGCATTCCGTTCGCCGTGCGGACGATCGCGGTCAGCCTGCACGGGTTGCCGTCCAATGTCGAGGCGGCCGCCGCCAGTCTTGGAGCGTCCCGCATGGTGGTTCTGGTGAAAATCATCCTGCCCCTGATCCGGAACGGGCTGGTGGCGGGCGCTTTGTTCGCGTTCATCCACTCGTTTACCGATATCAACCTGTCTCTGTTTCTTGCGCGGCCCGGAGCGTCGCCGATCACCGTGAAAATTTTGGGATTCCTCGAGTTCGGATTCGCCCCGACCCTCGCTGCGGTGTCGGCGATCACGCTGATCATTCCGCTCGTTCTCGTTCTTCTGGTGCAGCGAAGCGCCAGGCTCGGTGATTTCATCTATGGAGAGCGTGGTGCCTGACAACGTAGTCCTGCGGCTGAGCGGCATTGAAGTGCGTTACGGTTTGACGGTGGCGGTGGAGAAGCTGGATCTCGCGGTCGAGGAGGGTGAATTCGTTACCCTTCTGGGTCCTTCCGGCTGCGGCAAAACCACGACGCTGGGTGTCGTCGCCGGTTTCTTCGAACCATCGGCCGGCGAGGTCGTACTTGGCGGCAAACCGCTTGTCGGTTTGCCGCCGTTCCGGCGCAATATCGGCGTCGTGTTTCAGGACTACGCGCTGTTTCCACATATGACGGTGGCGCAGAACGTCGCCTTCGGATTGAAGATGCGCAAGGTCTCGACTCCCGAGATCGAGCGCCGTGTCCGCGAGATCCTGTCCCTGGTCCGCCTCGGTGAGTTCGCCGACCGTCATCCGCAGCATCTGAGCGGCGGCCAGCGTCAGCGCGTGGCGCTCGCGCGTGCGCTCGTCATTCGTCCGCGCCTTCTGCTGCTGGACGAACCGCTATCGAACCTCGATCTGAAGCTTCGGGAAGAGCTGAGACTCGAGATCGTCGGGCTTCAGCGTCAATTGGGCATCGCGACCATCTTCGTAACGCACGATCAGACGGAGGCCCTTGTGATGTCCGATCGGATCGCCGTGATGAAGGATGGACGGATAGAGCAGGTGGACACACCCCACGGAATCTATGAAAAGCCGGTGACCAAATTTGTCGCCGAATTCATCGGGAGCATGACCTTCGTCCGGGCCGAGTTGGTCGAACCCGCGGACGAGGAGGGATTCGGAACGGCGCGAACGGCCGGCGGGCGGATTGTTCCAGTTCGTCTTGACCGCGCGATGGCCCGCGGCCTTCCCGTCTCCATCGCGATACGACCGGAGAAAGCGAGGCTCGTCCGCGGAAACTTCACCAGCAACGGAATTGTTTCCTTGCCCGGCAGGGTGGTTAGCGTAGCATATCTGGGATCGCGGCAAGAGGTTCGGCTCGACCTGGAGGGCGGTGATCGCGGAATGGTGGAAACCGTGGCCGACGAGAGCCAGACATTCACGCGCGGTGAGGAGGTGTCGCTCTTGGCGGAACGGCAGGATTGCGTGGCTGTGCCCGATTCCGCAACCGTTGACGGAGCCGCCTCGGATTGAACGGCTATCACAGTCGGTGCGCGCCATGAAGATCCGTGAGATGGAAATCCTGCATGCCATTCTGCGGACAGGGTCGGTGACGGGGGCGGCCCGCGTCCTGAACATTTCCCAACCCTCCGTGACCAAGATTCTGCGACACTGCGAGGATCGGGTGAAGTTTCGGTTTTTCGACCGGGTCAAGGGGCGCCTGGTGCCGACGAACGAGGCTCTGATCCTCTATCCGAAACTACAGCGCCTCTTCGACGAAATGCAGTCGATTACGCAGACCGCCGATGACCTGCTCCACTCCCGTACGGGTCGGTTGAGCATCGCGACGATTCCCACCCTGGGGGAAGTCGCGATCCCCCGGGCGATCGCGACATTCAAGGCCAGCAAGCCCGATGTCAAGTTCGAGCTGCAGATACGCCCTCGTCGCCAGATCGTCGATCTGGTGGCAAGCCAGACCATCGATCTTGGGTTTGCGTTTCTGGTCGCCGATCACGCGAGCATCCACCTCACGGAGTTGTGTCGCGGCCAAATCGTCTGTGTGATGCCGCCGGATCATCCTCTCGCGAAAAGGAAGGAAGTGCGGCCGCGGCATCTCGTCGATCAGGATGTGATCACCTATTCCCGCGACCAGGGACTCCGTACGCTGATTGATTCGACGATGACGGAGGCTCGGGTCGAGATTCGCTCTCACGTGGAAGTCGGTTGGCTGTCGAGCGCGTGGTCGCTGGTGGCGCAAGGTGTCGGGGTAGCCTTGGTCGACGATTTTTCCAACCTGCACCGCCTCTATCCACACGTTCAGGTCCGCCGATTTCGTCCGAAGATAGAGCTGACGGCCGAGATCATGTTTCCGTCGCTCAAGCCGCTGTCGCGCCTTGCCCAGGATTTCATCGTTACGGCTCGCAAGGAGCTGGTCACATGAGTGCCGACGGCCAATCGATCGTGAATCTTGTATTCGATCCTTCCCGATGCTGGTTCCACTCAATAATCTGACTGGAGGTAGGGCTTCCCGTCTCAGTTCTGTATATGGTGGGTCAGCTAACGCCGCCAGCGACGGCAGGCAAAGTCGATGCCCAACCTTTCCGTCACGACGGCCCCCGACGAACTGCGCCACCGATCAACTCATCCAGCAATAAGCCTGATCGGATGGCTTCTCCAAGCCAACAGCTGTCGAGATCAGCCCAAGCTTGCCGTTCGCAGGCGGCGCAGACAAAGAAGACTTGTCGCCCCTAGATCAGATCGCGATTAAATGGAGTTGCTCTACAACACCATTTAATCGCGTGAATCTGATCTAACTCATTGAAGTAGAGCGGATTCACGCGATCA
>JANQJG010000138.1 GCA_028281785.1 Rhodospirillales bacterium | reverse complement strand
CGGAGGGGCTGGGCGAAAACCCCCATTTCCGCGTCGCTCGTCCTCGAATATGCCCGGCATGTCCTTCGTCCTCGCTCCTGGAACTGGCGGGTTTTCGACGCCAGCCAGATCGATGTGCTGAATGTCAACAGGCCCTAGAGCAAATCCCGAGCGGATTGAGACAATCCGCGACGACGTATTTTCTTAAAATCAATATGTTGGAGCTTTTCACATGATCGGGATCAATCCTGAAAAGCTCTAGTTAGCGAGCTTCTTCAGCAGCCAGGCCATGTTGCGGCCGAGGTCGGCCATGGTCTGAAGCCCCTCCTCGTCCGCCTCGACGTCGCCCTTGTCGCGGCCGATCCCGATGTTCCAATAGGTCGATCCGACGATGATCATCTGATTGATCGTGAAATAATGGTTGATCGAATCAAAGGCATGCATGGCGCCGGCCCGCCGTACCGCGACGACGGCGGCCCCCGGCCTGCGCTTGAGCAGATGGTCGTTGGAGCGGTTGACCATGCCGCTGCGGTCGATCAGGGCCTTCATCTCCGGCGAGATATCCGCGAAATAGGTGGGCGATCCGAGAATCAGCCCATCGGCCGAGTAGATGTGGGGCAGGATCTCGTTGAGATCGTCGTCGCCCATCGAGCAGCGCTCGTCCTTGCGGGAAGAACATTTGCGGCAGGCGCGGCAGCCGCGAATCGTCTTGCCGGCGAGCTCGATGGCCTCGCTGTCGATGCCTTCCTTGCCGAGCTCCGCGCAGACCCGGTCGATAAGGATACGCGTGTTGCCGCCCGCGCGAGCGCTTCCGTTGATGGCCACGACCTTCATGGGATCCGTCCCTCCTTCTTTCCTGTCCGGCGACTCCCGCCGGTTTTTCGCTTTTACCGCATTGTCGCCGGTGCCCCTGGTCCCCGCAAGGGCCTTGCCGCTCCACCTCCCCACGCGGTGGATAACTCGGCCTTGACGGACTGTCCGATTGCGGCAAGCTTGCGTCGGCCAAATGGTGGGGTGAGAAGGGCGGATGCCAGGGCCGAAACGCGCGCGGATCATCGTCGTCGGCAACGAAAAGGGCGGCTCGGGAAAGTCGACCGTCTCCATCCATCTTATTGTCGGCCTGCTGCGCGCCGGACTCTCCGTCGGGAGCGTCGACATGGATGGGCGGCAGGGCACGATCAGCCGTTATCTGGAGAATCGGCAGGCCTATGCGGAGCGGCGCGGATGCAGCCTGCCCGTTCCCGAACATGTCCGGCTCCGTCCGCCCGACGGCAACGGCTCCGGCGAAACCGACGAGACTTTCTCGCAGAAGTTGATGGACGCGCTGGAGGAGTTGGGCGACCGACATGACGTCGTCGTCGTCGATACCCCCGGCCGCAGCGATCGCCTGACCCGCCTCGCGCACGCCTTCGCGGACACCCTGGTCACCCCGATCAACGACAGCCATATCGATCTCGACCTGATCGGCACCGTCGATCCCGAGACCCGGCGCGCCCTCCGCCCGAGTATCTACAGCGAGCTGGTCTGGGAACAGCGGCGGGAGCGGGCGGTGCGGAAGCTGCCGCCGCTGGAATGGGTGGTCATGCGCAACCGAATTCGCTCGATGGACACGCGCGTCGCCCGCGAAATCACGGAGATCCTGGCCAACCTCGCCAAGCGGTTCGCCTTCCGGGTGGCGCCCGGTTTCGGCGAACGGCAGATCTTTCAGGAGATGTTTCCGCAGGGCCTGACGCTCCTCGACCTTCGCGAGGCCGATACCGGCATGTCCTTCACCATGTCGCATGTGGCCGCGCGCAACGAGATTCGTTTGCTGCTGAACGCCCTCGGATACGCCCTCGACCCGAAGGATTGAGGGGACGGTCGCCGGGCGTTTCGAAGAAACGAAAGGGAGTCCGTCCATGAAGATCACCCAACTGACGACCTGGCTGGTGCCGCCGCGCTGGTTGTTTCTGAAGATCGAGACCGATGCCGGCATCAGCGGCTGGGGCGAGCCGGTCCTCGAAGGCAAGGCCGCGACCGTGCAAGCCGCCGTCGATGAGCTGGCCGACGTCCTGATCGGCAAGGACCCCTTGCGCATAGAGGACCATTGGCAGGTCATGTATCGCGGCGGCTTCTACCGCGGCGGCGGCGTGCTGATGAGCGCGATCGCCGGGATCGATCAGGCGCTCTGGGACATCAAGGGCAAGCATTACGGCGCGCCGATCCATGAGCTGATGGGCGGGCGATGCCGCGACCGCATCAGGGTCTACTCCTGGATCGGCGGCGACCGCCCCGCGGATGTGGCGGAGGCCGCCAAGGACGCGGCGGAACGCGGGTTCACGGCGATCAAGATGAACGGAACCGAGGAGCTTCAGATCGTCGATTCCTCGGCTAAGATCGACGACGCCGTCGGCCGCGTCGCGGCCATTCGCGACGCTCTGGGCGGCCGCATCGATATCGCCATCGATTTCCACGGCCGGGTCCACAAGCCGATGGCCAAGGTCCTGATCCGCGAACTCGAACCCTTCCGGCCGCTGTTCATCGAGGAGCCCGTGCTGTCGGAACATCTCGACCATCTGCGCGATTTGAGCCGCGCCTCCCATGTCCCGATCGCGACCGGCGAGCGGCTGTTCTCGCGCTGGGACTTCAAGGCCCTGCTCGCCGAAGGCGCGGCCGACATCATCCAGCCGGACCTCTCCCATGCCGGCGGCATCACCGAGTGCAAGAAGATCGCCACGATGGCCGAGGCCTATGACGTCGCCCTGGCGCCCCACTGCCCGCTCGGCCCGATCGCTTTGGCCGCCTGCCTGCAGGTGGACGCCACCTGCCACAACGCCTTCATCCAGGAGCAGAGCCTGGGCATCCACTACAACACGACCAACGACGTGCTGGACTATCTGGCTGATCCCGGCGTCTTCGCCTATGAGGACGGCTTCGTGCGCATTCCCGACGGCCCCGGGCTCGGCATCGAGATCAACGAGGCCTATGTCGCCGAGCGCGCTCAGGAAGGCCATCGCTGGCGCAACCCCGTCTGGCGGCACGCGGATGGCTCGGTCGCCGAGTGGTGAGACCCGAGCGACTCCGTTGACGATCCGGTAGCGGCGGCCGGGCCGGTCAGTCTTCGGGAACGCAGATCCGACGGTCCTTGACGGCAATGCCCGTCTTGATCACCAGTCCCACGATCAGAAAACTGACGAGAACAAGCAGCGCCCAAGCCAAGACTCGAAAGAAGTCGAAGGCGGTCGTCTGGTAGAGGATGAGCGTCGCCACGGTCAATGCCGCGAAGGGGAAGGAACAGGCCCACCAGGAAAGAAAAAACTCCAGATTGAGAAAAACCCGAACCTGAACCGCCAGGAGCAGGGCAATGAAGAGAGCAACGTAGAAGAGCGTCCGGGCGAAGACATCCATGTCGCCGCTCAGGTGGTGATAGGCAATGAACGCCACGGCCGGCGGCGCAATCAGGATGAAGAGGGTGGGCAACAGGCGCTTGGGGAGCATGCCGTGAAAGATCATCCGGTTGAAGATGATGGCGAAGAGCGCGAGCCAGAAGAACATCCCGTTGCTGAAGAAGAACCACGAAACTTCGGCCGGGGCATGGTGAACGCCCGCGATTGGGACCAGTACGTTGCCGACGATCGGGATGAACCACGCCGGGTTGGTATGCTGTATCTGAAAGGTCTCGTGGTGAATCCAGGCCGACATGACGTAGAGGGTCAGGCCGAGCTGGAGTGTCGCGCCCAGGCCCCACAAAATCAGAGAGAGCGCTGGCATCGGTTCCAAGGATATGATGCTGAGAAGAATCAGGCTGATCGAGATCGTGGGAAAGAAGCTTAGACGGACGGGATGCCGGAACTCATCGACGACCGCTTGCGGGTAGCGCAAGCTCTTAACCAAATAGACCATCGCGATCACGCAGAAGGTGATCGCCGTGACCGCCGCCAGCGCGTCGCCGACAGCATGGGGGACGTCCAGTACATGGGCCGCCTTGCGCCAGGCCATGGCGGCGCCCGACAATCCCATGACCGTCGCGAACCAGGATATGGGGAAGTGTTCCAGCCTGCTGTTTTTCTCTGACATTTCCTACCACCAGGGTAACTGGAGCATGTCTCTAGACATGCTCTAGACGCGCTGGCACCGGCGCATTCACTTCTTCGCCGCGGCGCCCGTATTGCCTGACCTCGCCTCGGGACACCGCGAGGATCGTTCCTTCCGACAAGGGTTGCCAGGGCTCGTCGGTCAACGGCACGCTCGCCACCAAAACGACGGACTGTTCCTCGGAATCGATGTTCAGCCCCGACCCATGCATCCTATCGCCATCGGCGCGCGCAGAACATTCGCGGACGAGGATGTGGAGGCCCGGCGGCGCGATGCGCCCGTCGAGCCCCTGGCGTCGATCACTGTGCACGAACAGCGTTTCTCCATCCGAATACAGGAAGTTCGCCGGCCCCATGGCAGACAGGCGATCCGCGAAAAAGGCGAGGAGGGACATAACCTCCTCAGCCGCTGGGGGCACCTCCCCGTCGAGCCACAAAGGCCGCAGCCCCTGCAGGAGATGGCAGAAGGCGACTTCCGAATCGGTCTCGCCAACCGGGTGGAACATGCCGACTTCAAGCCTGTCGGCGCCCGCGAGATCGCCATTATGGACAAAGACATGCATGCGGCCGCCCATCTCGCGAGCGAAGGGCTGCGTGTTCCGCAAGGCTCGTGGTCCCCTGGTGGCGCGCCGTATATGGGAGACGACGAGGGAACTGCGCACCCCCTGTTCACGGACGAGGCGAACCCAACGGCTGTCCGCCGCCGGCTCGGGCTCCCGCAGGAGCCGGATATCGGACCCGTCGTAGAAGGCGATGCCCCACCCATCGGCATGCGGCCCGGTCAGGCCGCCGTGGCGCGCGAACTCCTCCATCGAGAGGTTCACCGTGGCCGGCTGCCTGCTGCTCATACCGAAAAGCTCGCACATCCCCCACTACTCCCAAGAGGGCCAACGGATAGCGTGTTGGGCCAGGAAATCCGTGAACAGCCGATTCTTCTCGCCCCAGTCGCAAACCCGCATCTGCGGGAATTCGTCGACCATGCGGCCGAACGCCTCCCGAAGGCGCGATTGCTCCTCGGAGGAGATGTCCGACCACGCTTTCAGACCGTCCCCATCCGTCATGCGGCAAGGCTCCTTCCGGCCAGCGTTCCTCAGACAGCGTGCCGCTGTTTGCCTTCTACCTCCTTGCGCACCTCGTTCATGTCCAGGGCCAGGGTCTTTTCGACCACTTGTTCAAGCGCGGCCTCGGGCAAGGCACCCGGCTGCATCACCAGCAGATGCCCTTCCCGGAAAACGACCAGCGTGGGGATGGCCCGAATGCCAAACCGCATCGCCAAACCTTGTTCCTGCTCGGTGTCCACCTTCGCGAACACCACGTCTTCGTACTTGTCGGACACGCGCTCGAAGATGGGGCCGAACGTGCGGCACGGTCCGCACCAGGGCGCCCAGAAATCGACAAGAACGGTGTCATTGTCCTTCAAGGTCGCATCCGCGATCGCTTGGGTCATTTCGATCGTCGCCACGTTACCCGGCCTCCAAAGCCTGCTTCGAAAAAGATAATTTAGTATTATCTAATATAATGTGCCGCGAAAGCCATGCCTTGAAGCTTTTTTTTTGGAATCGGTGTGATTGGCCCAGGGACACGGGCCCGTCGGCGAGCACGGACCCCGCGATCGCCGATGAGTCGGCATGCGAACGCCGACAGGTCCCGACCCGGCATCGAGATCAACGAGGCCTATGTCGCCGAGTGGCGAGACCCGATCTACAGCGATCTTCTAGAGCGGATCGCGATCAATCGGAAACACCGCATATTTCCAGTTGATCGCGTGAATCCGCTCTACTTCAATGAGTTAGATCAGATTCACGCGATTAAATGGTGTTGTAGAGCAACTCCATTTAATCGCGATCTG
>JANQJG010000108.1 GCA_028281785.1 Rhodospirillales bacterium | reverse complement strand
GCGGCGGGGCGCCGCCTCCAAATCGCCCGAGGGCGCTCTCATGCCTGCATCTCCATGGCTTGCGTGACCTCCTCCTCGAGCATTTCCCAGATCGCCATCTTGATCTCGGAGAAGGCTTGTGTGCTGGTCGTCTTGAGGGTTCGCGGGCGGGGGATGTCGATCTCGAACACCGCCTTGTTGCGGCCGGGATGGGCGGTCATCAGCACCACCTTATCGCCCAGCAGCACCGCCTCCTCGATGCTGTGGGTGATGTAGACGACGGTCTTGCGCGTTTCCTCCCAGATCCGCAGCAGCTCTTCCTGAAGCACGGCGCGGGTCTGGGCGTCGAGGGCGCCGAGCGGTTCGTCCATGAGCAGCACCTCGGGGTCGTTGGCGAGCGCCCGGGCGATGCTCACGCGCTGCTTCATGCCGCCGGAGATCTGGTGCGGATAGTAGTTGGCGAATTTGCGCAGCCCGACGCGGTCGAGCCAGCCGGCGGCGGTGGCCAGCCGCTCGCGCTTCGAAACGCCGCGCATCTCCAGCCCGAAGGCCACATTGTCGATGACCGTCTTCCAGGGGAAGATGGCGTATTCCTGGAAGACGACGTTGTTGAGCGGCTTCGCCGGATCGTTGCCGGGGCGGATCTCGACCTGTCCGGAGGTGTGCCGGTCGAGGTCGGCGAGGATGCGCAGATAGGTCGATTTGCCGCAGCCGGAGGGACCGACGACGGCGACGAACTCGCCCTCGGCCACGTCCAGGTTGAAATCCTCCAGCGCGGTGATCGGCCCGTCGACGGACGGAAAGACCTTGGTGACGCCGCGCGAGATGATCTTTGGCGCCACAACGCCGGAGACGGCGGACGGAGTTTCGGCGGGCGAGGGCCGCATCAGATGGGCTCCGATGGTTTGGTTACAGCGGGCGGGGCATGCGCCCCGCCCGTGCCGAACGGCCTGGCGCCGTCGGCGCTACTTGGTGGCCTCGCCGAGAAGCTGCAGGGCCTTCTTGGTGAAGCGTTCGTCGACGACCGACGCCAGATCGATGGGGGTATCATAGGCGGTGCGCCCGTTCTCCCGATGCACCCGCTCGACATCCGCGAGGCCATCGACCGGGATCACCATGTTCGGGTCGTAGATGACCGGCCGGCCCTTGCGGATGGCCTCCTCGGTCGAGTTGACGTAGCTGAGATAGGCCTTGATGTTCTCGGGCGACAGATAGTCCGCCTTCTGCATCATGCGCGTCGCCTGCATGAGCGCGAGCACGAACCGCTCGGCGACCTCCGGCCGTTTGTTGACGAAGTTGCCCGAGCCGACGAAGGCGACCGTCATCAGCCCCGGCGTCAGGTCGGTGGCGATCGTCGCCGCCGACCCGCCATTGATGACCTGATCGGCGAAGGGCGAGCCCAGCAGCCCGGCGTCGATCGAGCCGTTCTGGAAGGCGGCCGGCATGTCGGAGTTGCCCATGCGCACGGTCTCGACATCGCGGATGGTGAGGGCACCGCGCTGCAGACCCTTGGCCAGCAGGTATTCGCCGCCGCTGCCGGGCCCGCCGGCCAGGGCGATGGTGAGGCCCTTGAGGTCGGCGACGTCCTTGATCTTGCCGTCGTCCATCAGCGCCTTGCGCACGACCAGCTTGGTCGGGCTGTTCTCGAAGGGCTCGAGCGCGCCGGGCGCGATGACCCGAAGGTCGAGGCCCTGGCTCCAGCCGTTCCAGAGCGAGGTGACGATGGCGATGCCGCCGACATCGATGGTGCCCTGGGTGAGGAAGGCGATCGCCTCCGTGCCCGATTTCACGCGCTCGATCTCGACGTCGAGACCGAGCTTCTCGAACAGGCCGCGGCCGGCGGCCGTGTACATGGCCGCGAACTTCATGATCGGCACATAGGCGACCGTGACCTTCTGCGGCGGGTCGAGCGGCGCCAGAGGTTCCTTAGCGTTCGTGGCCGTCCCCGCAGACGCGGCCAGCAGCCCGGCGGCGGCGAGCCCGCCGAGCGTCCTTGCGATAAAGCTTTTAAGAGTCATGGCCTTGGCCTCCCTGGTTGATTGCGGACTGACTAGCATTTCACCGGCCGATTTCGCAAGGTCGGTGCTCGGTG
>JANQJG010000042.1 GCA_028281785.1 Rhodospirillales bacterium | reverse complement strand
CGCGTGCTCGAACTCGGGCGGGTATTTCGGGGCGGAGCTGAAGTTCGCCGGCTGGGACATGGTGATCCTCGAAGGCAAGGCCAAAAAACCAGTCTACCTGCTGATCATGAACGACCGGGTGGAGCTGCGTTCGGCCGAGCATCTGTGGGGCAAGTCGGTGTGGAAGACCGAGGAGACCCTCAAGGCCGAACATCAGGACCCGCAGATGCGCGTGACATCGATCGGAACGGCCGGTGAAGCTGGCGTTCTCTTTGCCTGCATTGTCAACGACCTGCATCGCGCCGCCGGGCGCTCAGGGGTCGGCGCGGTCATGGGATCGAAGAATCTCAAGGCCATCGCCGTGCGCGGCACCCAGGGCATCAAGGTCGACGACTTCGGCAAGTTCATGGGCGCGGTGACGGCGGGAAAGAAGGTGCTGGCCGAAAACGCGGTGACCGGGCAGGGGCTGCCGACCTATGGCACCCAGGTCCTGATGAATGTCATCAACGAGACCGGTGCCCTGCCGACGCGCAATCACAAGGACGTGCAGTTCGAGGGCGCGCACAAGATCTCGGCCGAGGCCATGCAGGAGAAGCGGACCAGCGACGGCAAGTCGAACCTCGTGACCAATCAGGCCTGTTTCGGATGCACAATCGCCTGCGGCCGAATCTCGCAGATCGACAAGAACCACTTCACCGTGGTCAACAGGCCGGAATACTGGGCGCCCTCCGGCGGCCTCGAATACGAAGCGGCCTGGGCGCTCGGTGCCGCGACCGGCGTCGACGATCTGGAAGCACTGACCTACGCCAACTTCATCTGCAACGAGCAGGGTATGGATCCGATCTCCTTCGGCGCGACGGTGGGGGCGGCCATGGAGCTCTACGAGATGGGGGCGATCACCGACAAGGAGACGGGCGGGGTCGCGATGCCGTTCGGCTCCGCCGAAGCGCTGGCCAAGCTCGCCGATCTGACGGCGGCCGGCAAAGGGATCGGCAAGGAGATCGGCCTCGGGTCGAAGCGGCTCTGCGAGAAGTACGGTCATCCCGACCTGTCGATGTCGGTCAAGGGCCAGGAATTCCCGGCCTACGATTCCCGGGGTATCCAGGGAATGGGCCTGGGCTACGCCACATCCAATCGGGGAGCCTGCCATCTCCGGGGCTATACGGTGTCATCGGAGATCCTGGGCATTCCGGAAAAGACGGACCCGCTGGTTTCCGATGGCAAGGCGGGGCTCGTGAAGGCCTTCCAGGACGCGACGGCGGCCGTGGACTCGAGCGGTCTCTGCGTCTTCACGACTTTCGCCTGGACGCTCGACGATATCGCGCCGCAGGTGGATGGCGCCTGCGAGGGCGATTGGAGTACCGACAAGCTGCTGGAGGTCGGCGAACGGATCTGGAATCTCGAGCGGCGCTTCAACCTGGATGCCGGCTTCACGGCGAAGGACGACAACCTTCCCAAACGCCTCCTCAAGGAGGCGGCGAAAACCGGCCCGGCCCAGGGCAAGGTCAACGACCTCAAGAAGATGCTGCCCGAATACTACCAGGCTCGGGGCTGGACAAAGGACGGCGTGCCGACCAACGATACGGTGCAGAGGCTGGCCCTGTAAGGCCAGGATCGGATTCGCCATATTGACGAGAGAGCATCGGCGCCCCCCGGAGGACTCGTCGCCTCCGGGGGCCTGCGGTGCGGGTGTGTCATAGGAGGCGGAGAATGAAGCATGTGATTGTCGGGGCCGGACCGGCCGGCGTCGTCGCCGCTGAGACGTTGCGAAAGGCCGATCCGGGCGGCGAAATCGTTCTTTTGGGCGATGAGCCCGAACCGCCCTATTCGCGCATGGCGCTTCCCTACTACCTCACCGGCACGATCGAGGAGGAGGGCACCTATCTGAGGAAGTCCCCTACGCATTATGAAGAGCAGGGAATCGATTTCCGCCACGCGCGGGCTGAAAAGGTGCTGCCCGACCAAAAACAGGTCGAGCTCTCGGGTGGCGAGTCGCTGTCGTACGATCGTCTCCTCGTAGCTTCCGGAGCAAGCACGACCCGGCCTCCGATTCCCGGTCTGGATCTGCCGGGGGTTTATCCCTGCTGGACCCTTGCCGATGCCCGTAACATCGCCGCGACCGCGGCCCCCGACACCGACGTCGTTCTGATGGGCGCCGGCTTCATCGGCTGCATCGTCCTCGAATCCCTCATCAAGCGGGGGGTGCGCCTGACGGTGGTCGAGATCGCCGACCGCATGGTGCCGCGCATGATGAACGCCACAGCCGGAACCATGATGAAGCGCTGGTGTGAGAGTCGTGGCATTCGCGTACTGACCTCAACCGGGGTCTCGGCCATCGAACCTACCGGGCGGGAGCGGAACACCCTGCGGGTGATGCTCGACAAGGGAGAACCCGTCGAAGCCTCCGTCGTCGTCGTCGCTACGGGGGTGCGCCCCAACATTGGATTTCTTGAGGGCAGCGGGGTCAAGACCGATTTCGGCGTGCTCGTCGACAAACAGTTGCACAGCAATGTCGACGGCATTTTCGCCGCCGGAGACGTGGCTCAGGGACCGGACTTCATGGGCGGCTGGTCGGTTCACGCGATTCAGCCGACGGCGGTCGAGCACGGCCGGATCGCCGCCATGAACATGGCCGGGGGCAGCGCCGACTACCAGGGCAGCCTGGTGATGAACGTGCTCGATACGGCGGGATTGATCTCGAGCTCCTTCGGCCAATGGCAGGGCGTGGAAGGCGGCGACTCGTCCGAAGCCTTGGACGAGGACCATTACCGCTACATCCGGCTGGAATTCGGCGACGATCTCCTCGTCGGCGCCATCTGCATCGGCCGCACGGATCACATCGGGACGTTGCGGGGATTGATTCAGACGCGGGTTCGCCTTGGGGACTGGAAGGGCCGCCTCCTCGAAAACCCGAACCGGGTTACCGAGGCCTATGTCGCGCGGACCCAGGGGTGACGGCCGTATGAAGGTCAAGGTGAAGCTGTTCGCGATGCTCGATCGCTATCTGCCACCGGGGTCGGATCGGAACGAGGCCGAGATCGAACTCGCGAACGGCGCGACCCCGGCGGCCGTCATGGAGAAGCTTAGGCTTCCGACCGATATGTGCCACTTGGTTCTGGTCAACGGAATCTATGTTGCCCCAGATGATCGCGAGACCCGCAGGCTCAAGGAGACGGATGTGGTGGCGATCTGGCCGCCGATCGCTGGTGGTTGAGAGGAGCGCTGTCAAAACCTCGGACAGCCATGGGTGATCCCGTGACAATCGAGAAGGAGATGGGAATTACGCGCGACGAGTTTTTGCGCGTGATGGCCCGCGCGCTCGACGGGAGCCCCCATCGATTCGAGGGTGAAGAGGTCCGAGTAGAAGATGGCGATCGCCGGCTTCGGATTTCGTTTCACCCGCAGCCGGATCGCCGGATCGGTCTCTTTGCCATTCCCGTCGCGCAGGTACGCCTGGCGTTTGAGGGGTATGACGAGACGGAGGTTGCCGAAACCGTCGACTGGTTCGACCAACGCTTCCAGCGTGGCGGCGGCTGATTCCGGCGCGCGTTTGAAGGGAGACATCGGAACATGGCCCTCGTGCTTCGACGTTGCTCAGTATGAGGGCCTCATCCTGAGCCTGTCGAAGGAGAGGCCCGAGTCCCCTTGGCAGTTCGCCGATACTGGGACTGCCGTTGAGTTGGTGGGGGCGTCGCTGCCGGTAAGCGACGCCCTGTCCCCTATCAGGCGGCCGTACTCTGGGGGAGGAAGCCGCCGGATTGCCTGGCCCAAAGCTGGGCATACTGACCGCCGGCGCACACGAGCGTTTCGTGGGCGCCTTCCTCGACGATGGCCCCGCGGTCCATGATCACCAGCCGGTCCATGGCCGCGATGGTCGAGAGGCGATGGGCGATGGCGATCACCGTCTTGCCGACCATCAGGTTGTAGAGCTGCTCCTGAATGGCCGCCTCGACCTCCGAATCGAGTGCCGAGGTCGCCTCGTCGAGGATAAGGATAGGCGCGTCCTTCAGCAGCACCCGCGCGATCGCGATGCGCTGGCGCTGGCCGCCCGAGAGCTTGACCCCGCGCTCGCCGACATGGGCTTGGTAGCCGCGTCGGCCATGACCGTCCTTGAGTTCGAGGATGAACTCATGCGCATGCGCCTTCTTGGCCGCCTCGATCGCCGCCTCCTCACCCGCCTCCGGCCGGCCGTAGAGGATGTTGTCCATCACCGAACGGTGCAAAAGCGAGGTGTCCTGGGTCACCATGCCGATCTGGGCCCGCAGGCTGTCCTGTGTGACCGCGGCGATATCCTGGCCGTCGATCAAGATGCGGCCACCCTCCAGGTCATGGAACCGCAGCAGCAGGTGGGCGACCGTCGACTTGCCGGCGCCGGAGCGACCGACTAGGCCGACCTTCTCTCCCGGCCGGATGATAAGCGACAGATCGTCGATGACGCCGCCCCCCTTGCCGTAGTGGAAGCGGATGTTCTCATAGCGCAGCTCCCCGCGCGCCACCGTGAGGATCCCCGCCGATGGCCGGTCGACCAAGTCGTACGGCTGGGCGATGGTCTCCATCCCCTCCTGCACGGTGCCGATGTTCTCGAAGATGCTGGTCACCACCCACATGATCCAGCCGGACATGTTGTTGATGCGGATGACCAGCCCGGCGGCGAGCGCGACCGCCCCGAGCGTGATCAGACCGCCGCTCCACAGCCAAAGTGCCAGACCGCAGGTGGCGACGATCAGCACGCCGTTCATCGTCCAGATCGTCGTCTCCAGATGCGTGATCATGCGGACTTGGTCTCGGAATTTTTCGGTGTGATCGACCATCGCGTCGCGGACATAGGCGCCCTCGCGATCCGCATGGGCGAAAAGCTTGGCCGTGAGGATATTGGTGTAGCTGTCGACGATACGACCGGTCAGCGTCGAGCGCGCCGCCGACATGATGGTCGCTCGGTCCTTGATGCGCGGCACGAAATAGACAAGCGCCGCGACGAAGCCGGTGAGCCACATGACCAGCGGCACCATCAGCCGGGGATCGTTCTGGAAGAACAGGACCATGGCGCTGAAGGTGTAGATCGAGACAAACCACAGCGCGTCAACGACCTGCACCACGGATTCCCGCAAGGACGGCCCGGTCTGCATGATCTTGTTGGCGATGCGTCCCGCGAAATCGTTCTGAAAGAACGACAGGCTCTGCCCGAGCACATAGCGGTGCGTCTGCCAGCGCACCAGGTTCGTGAAGCTCGGCGCGACCGTCTGGTTGATGAGCACGTTGTGGAGCGTGAAGACCACGGGCCGCACGACAAGCGCGACGAACGCCATCCAGATCAGGAGGGTGCCGTGCTCCTGAAAAAAGGCTTCCGGGCTCTCTGCCGCCTTCATCAGATCGACGATCTCGCCGAGAAAGGCGAACAGCGACACTTCCACCATGGCGGCCAGAAAGCCGACGACCAGGATCGCCGCGAACGCCCGCCAGGCCTGACGGACATAGTGCAGATAGAAGGCGACCAGCCGCTCCGGCGGGCGGTCGCCGGTCATATCTCGGAAGGGATCAATGAGTTGTTCGAACCAGCGAAACATGGCTTCGCTCCTGCCTCACATAATTGCACCGAAGTTGGAAAACGATTCGGGACGCGCGGCAGAGCGAAGCGGCGGGCCGATCTTCGCGCCTCTTACAGGGAAGGGCGGCCGTGCGTCAGCGTTTGGCTAACACAACACTCACAGAGAAGATTCCTTAGGCATTGAATGGATGCGCAGGAGATAGCGCCGCCAATGTCGGATGTAAAGGAGAAATAAAACTTATGGTTTAGGAATTGTGGTCTAGTTGATCCGCCGCTCGCTGGCCGCGTCGAAGAGGTGGAGGTGGCGCACATCCATCCTCAGGGTCAGGGGCGCCCCGACCTCGCGCACGGTCCCCGGTTCCATGCGTGCGACGAGGTCGCGGTTCTCGATGCGGCAAAAGACCAGGGTGTCCGGGCCCAGCGTTTCGATCACATCGGCCCGCGACTCGATGCAGATCTCGTCAGGCGACGCGGCGGCCGTGCCGGCCGGACGCCAATGGAGCTTCTCGGGGCGGATGCCGAGGATGACCGACCGGCTTTCCGCCTTCTCCAGCAGCCCTGTGAAGTCGCTCGGGATCGGCAGGGACAGCTCGGCCGACAACCGGATTGAGATTGAGCCGTTCGCCCCCACCAACTCGCCGGGCAGAAGGTTCATGCTCGGCGCGCCGATGAAGCCGGCGACGAACACATTGGCCGGGCGTTCATACAGGGTCTCGGGATCGCCGACCTGCTCGACCACGCCCTCGCGAAGGACGACGATGCGATCGGCCATGGTCATCGCCTCCACCTGATCATGGGTGACGTAGACCATGGTCGTCTCCAGCGCCCGATGCAGACGCCGAATCTCGGTACGCATCTCGGCCCGCAGCTTGGCGTCGAGATTGCTCAGCGGCTCGTCGAACAGGAATGCCTTGGGCCGTCGCACCATCGCCCGCCCCATGGCCACCCGCTGGCGCTGGCCGCCGGACATCTGTCCCGGACGGCGGTCGAGCAGATTGTCGATCTTGAGGACCCGGGCGGCCTCTGCCACGCGGCCATCGATCTCGGCATGTTCGAAGCGGCGCATGCGCAGGCCGAAGGACACGTTCTCCCAGACCGACATATGCGGGTAGAGGGCATAGTCCTGGAAGACCATGGCGATGTCCCGATGGCGCGGCGGAACGTCATTGATGCGGCGTTCGTCGATCAGAATCTCGCCGCCGGTGATATCCTCGAGCCCGGCGATCATCCTCAGAATCGTGCTCTTGCCGCAGCCGGAGGGCCCCACCAGGACAAGCAACTCCTTGTCGGCGATCTCCAGGTCCACGTCGTGCACGACCTGAAGCGCGCCGAAAAACTTCACAAGAGATCGTAGTTCGATTTTTGCCATCCCCGACCCCTTTTCCCCCTTTATCGACCCCGCCGATGGGCTGCGCAAGCTGTCGGTCACAGAGCAAGCAAGGGGTTGCGATCCACGTCGCTTGGTGCTTAATTATCATTATCGATAATTAGATACAATGCCGTCTGGGACATGGGCGGAATCAACAGGGATCAGCTTTCGGAATCCGAGACGCCGGATTGGAGTGAGCCGCCGCAATTGCTGTTGGGGCGCGGCCGCAAGCGGGACGCCGTTTACGAGCTTCTGAAACGTCAGATCATGCTGCGGGAGGCGGAACCGGGCGACGCGCTTTCCGAACTCGGTCTGGCGCGGCAGTTCGGCTGCAGCCAGGGCGTGGTCCGCGAGGCCCTGCTCCGCTTGCAGGAAGATGGGTTGGTCCTCCGCTCCGGCTATCGGGGCACGTCCGTTTCCACGATCGATCCAGAGGAGGCGGAGGAGATGTTTCTCCTGCGCCGCAGCATTGAGGCGCGGGGCGTGCGGCGGGCGGTTCGAAAACTTGAGGAGTCCGATCTTGCCGAATTCTCGGCACTGGTTCGCCGCATGGAGGACGCGGCACGGGCCGAGGACGCCTATCTGCTGAGCGAGTTCGACCGCGCGCTCCATATGGGCGTCCTGCGCCGGGCGCGCTTGCCGGCCTTGGAACCGTTTCTCTCCCGATGCCTGCTGCACAACCACCGCTTCAAGATGACCATGTCACGGCCGGCGCGGCCGCTGCTGGAGACCGCCAGCCGTCATTGGCGGATCGTCGAGGCCCTCGTTCAGCGGGATATCGATCTCGCCGTCGGCGTCATCCAACAGCATGTCGATACGGTGGCCGACCAGGATAGCGGAGAGGTTTCTTGACGATGTCGATTTCGGGCCGTCCTGGCCCAACAAAAAGAAGAACAGGTGATCGGTTTAACTCAAACCCCCGGGGCGAGCGCATCCACGCGATCCGGGAACAACACGGAGGGAGATGAAAATGCGTAGGCTCATCGCAAGTGTCTTTGCCGGTGCCCTGCTGTTTGCAGGGTTCGGCGCCAATGCCGAGGAGGAGGTCCGGTTCTGGTTCCACTTCGACAACCCGGACAACCCGATCTCTCAGCTTGTCAGCAAGTTCGAGCAGGAGAATCCGGGCATCAAGATCAAGGCCGAGAACATCCCGTGGAACACCTACTATGAAAAGCTGAACACATCGATTATCGGCGGAAACCCGCCGGATGTGGCGATGGTAAAGCTGTTCGCCCTGCCTCAGCTCCTCGAGATGGGAGCCCTGCACCCACTCGATGATCATATCGCTTCCTGGGATGGCAAAGCCGACATCCAGGATGAACTGTGGGAGCTCAATCGCGCCTCGGACGGCAAGAACTACTACATGCCGCTGCAGTACGTCGTGCTCTACCTCTACTACCGGAAGGACCTGTTCGATCAGCACGGGGTCAAGGTCCCGACCAACCGCGAGGAATTCCTCGAAGCGGCCAAGAAGCTCACCCTGGACACCAACAATGACGGCCGCATCGATGTCTATGGTTTCGGCATGCGGGGCGCCAAGGGCGGCCATGACCATTGGGCGACCTTCGTGCTGCCGAATGGTGCCGACATCAACAAGGAAGGAGGCCTTCTAACGCCCGAGGCCATCGCCGCCAATCAGTGGTTCATCGATCTGCATCGCGTGCACAAGGTCTTCCCGCCCTCCGCGCCGAATGACGGCTTCAAGGAGATCACGGGTGGCTTCAAGGCCGGACGTACGGCGATGACCATCCATCATATCGGATCGAGCGCGGGGATGGTCGAGGCGCTAGGCGACAAGGTCTCTGCGGCGCCGGTGCCGCAAGGGACGCAGGGCGCCTGGACGGCGTTCGGCGACGAGTCGACGGCGGTCTTCTCCGCCTCCAAGGTCAAGGACGCGGCCTTCAAATGGGTCGCCTTCCTGTCCTCGGGCGACAACAATGTCGAGTTCAACAAGGCGTCGGGGCAGCTGCCCGTCACCAAGTCGGGTTCGGCCGAATGGACGCTTCACGAAAAGCGTTTCGTCGACGCCACGGTCGCTTCGCTGCCTTTCGCCAGGACTCTGCCGGCGAAGCCGCAAACCTCGGAGTTCGTGGGCAGCTCGTGGCCTACGAATATGCAGCGCGCGCTCCTCGGAGAGATCTCTGCCGAGGAGATGCTACGCAATATCGATAATCTCTATTTCAAGTAAACTGCGGGGCCGGTGTGCTTCCGGGCATGCCGGCCCGTTTTCCAGGCGTTTCCGTAGTCTAATCGAAATGGGCCGGGGATGGGCATACGCACTGCCAGCATGGGTATGACGCCGAGACGCTATCGCCGGCGACTGCCGGTCTTGCCCTACGTCCTCCTTTCACCGGTCGTCCTCGTGACGTTGGTGATCATCTTTTATCCCATGCTGCAGGCGATCTGGATGAGTGTGCACGACTACATCATCTGGAAGCCGCAGGACATCCGCTTCAACGCCTTCGCCCATTTCGTTACCGCGTTTTCCGATGAAGTCTTCTGGATCTCGCTGTGGCACACGGCGATCTGGATCTCGCTGACCGTCTCGCTTCAACTCGCCCTCGGGTTTGCCGCGGCCATTCTCCTCAACCAGGACTTCCCATGGCGGGCGCTCGCGCGCGGGCTGATCATCATTCCCTGGGCCTTGCCGAGCGTCGTGATCGGCCTGATGTGGAGCTGGGTCTACGACCCCAACTACGGGGTCCTCAACGATTTCATGCTGCGCTTCGGGCTTCTGACCCAATCCATGCCTTGGCTGGCGAATCCGGATACCGCGCTTTACGCCATCATCCTGACCTTGACTTGGCAGGGCTTCCCCTTCTTCGCGGTGATGATCCTCGCCGGTCTTCAGGCGATCCCGTCGAGCTACTACGAGGCGGCGGAACTCGACGGTGCGAGCCGACGCCAGCAGTTTTGGCATATCACCCTGCCGTCGCTAAAGGGCGTGCTGGTGACCGCGGTGCTGTTGCGCATCATCTGGGTCGCGAACTCGATCGACGTGATCTATGTGATGACCAGCGGGGGGCCTGGCTATGCCACCCACACCCTGCCGCTCTACGCCTTCCTCAGAACCTATACCGCCATGGATTTCGGCTACGGGTCGGCCCTGGCCGTGCTTTTCACACTGATGCTCCTGGGTGTCGTGGTGCTGTATCTCCGGCGCGCGGGGAGGGACGTGACGTGATGGTCGGCCGCCGATCCCGCCTGAACCGATTCCTGACCATCGAGCTGTCCATGCTCGCGATCATCGCCTTCGGGCTCGGGCCCTATCTCTGGATGGTGCTGACCTCGATCAAGCCGGAAGAGCTGCTGTTCCGTCTACCCATCGATTACTGGCCCGAGCAGGTGACGCTCGAACACTATGTCCGCCTTTTGTCGAAGGCGAACTTCCTCGAGAACATGGGGCAGAGCCTGGTGGTCGCCGTGGGCACGGTCTGCGTCGGCCTGTCGCTCAGCGTCACCGCGGCCTACAGCTTTTCCCGGTTTCGCTTTCCCGGCCGCCGCTTCCTGATGCTCAAATTCCTGGTCATCAACATGTTCCCGGTGGTTCTGCTGATCATCCCGCTCTTCGTGGTGATGCGGAAGCTCGGCCTGCTCGACACCTATTTCGCGCTCATCATCGCCCACTCCACCTTCAGCATCCCCTTCGCCACCTGGATGATGACCAGCTACATCAACACCATCCCGGTCAGCCTCGATGAGGCGGCGATGACCGATGGTTGCACCCGGCTCGGGGCCATGTGGCGGGTGGTGCTGCCGCTCTGCCTGCCCGGTGTCGTCGCTACGGGGATCTACATCTTTATCACGTCCTGGAACGAATACCTCTACGCCGCCATTCTGGCGGGCCAGAACGTGCGCACGATCACGGTTGGCATTCAAACCCTGATCGGCGAGTTCGAGATCGAATGGGGTCTGTTGACGGCCGGGGGTACCCTGGGCGCCCTGCCGGCGACGATTCTCTTTATCGTCATCCAGCGCCATCTGATCGAGGGCATGGTCGCCGGCGCTGTCAAGCGGTGACGCCGTTCCCCTGAAGCCGTCAGGACAGCGGAAGAAGCACATGCTCCCGGAAGGCCGGCCGGTCCTTGAGCCGTCCATACCAGGCCGCGAGATTGGGCAGGTCCGGACGCTCGATGGCCATCTCGAACCAGCGATAGGCGAAGGCGCCGACCGGGATGTCGGCCATGGTCGGTGTGTTCCCAAGCACGTAGTCGCGATCGCCGAGATGCGCGTCGAGAATGGGCCACAACCCGGCCGCCGCAAGGCGCGCTTTTTCCACCGCGGCCATATCGCGCTGATCCGCTTCGGTTCGGTGCAACTGCAAAAAGATGACCGTCATATGCCCCGCGAGTTCCGTCGCGCTCCAGTCGATCCATTGATTGGCAAGGCCACGCTGGCGCGGATCAGCCGGAAGCCAAGGCTCGCCGCCATGGACCTCGACCAGATAGCGCAGGATCGCGTTCGACTCCCAAAGGACGAAGTCGCCGTCCTCCAGGGTCGGCACCTTGCCGTTCGGGTTCTTCTTCAGATAGGCGGGCTCTTTGTTGCCGCCGAACGGGCCTCCGAGATCGATGCGCTCGACCTCGAGTCCCAGCTCGGCGCAACACCACATCACCTTCATCACATTGACCGAGTTCGCACGGCCAAGCACCTTGATCATCCGTGATCCTCCTCCGCCAGGGTTTGTCGGCAGCTTATCACGTCGACGGTCGGAATTGGGAACGCACTCCTCGCCCATTGACTCCCGCGGCGCCCTCGACCAAGGAATGTCCATCAATCTGTGTTGGGAGGAAGGACATGCGGCGAATCGACCTGCGAAGCGACACGGTGGCCAAGCCCACGGAGGCCATGCTTGACGCCATGCGGAATGCGGAACTGGGCGACGAAGGGCGCGAAGGGGACCCCACCGTGCGCCGGCTGGAGGCCCTGGCTGCCGAGATCACGGGCAAGGAGGCGGCCCTCTTCGTCGTCAGCGGCACCATGGGCAATACGATCGCGCTCATGGCCAGCGCGCGTCAGCGGGGAACGGTCCTGCTGCACGAGCAGGCGCATATTCTGCGTTCGGAGTTAGGGGCGTTGAGCACCCTCGCCGGGCTCTTCCATCGTCCGATCGCCGGGGATCGCGGGGCGATGGACCTGGACTTCCTGCGCGCGGCCATACGGCCGTCATTGACGTCGAATGAATTGCCCACCGTGGTCATCGCCATGGAGAACACCCACAACGGCGCCGGGGGGACGGTGCTGTCGCCGGGCCACATGGCGGCGGTACACGACCTCGCCGGCGAGGTCGGGATCCCTGTCCATACGGATGGCGCGCGGCTGTTCAACGCTGCGGTCGCCCTGGGAGTGCCGGCGCGGGAGGTGGCGCGGCACAGCGATACGATCAGCTTCTGTCTGTCGAAAGGGCTGAGCGCGCCGGTCGGCTCGGTGATCGTCGGATCGGCCGAGGTCATCGCCCGGGCCAAGGGGTACCGCAAGATGATGGGCGGAACTTTGCGTCAGGCCGGCGGCCTCGCGGCGGCCGGGATCGTGGCCTTGACCGAGGGGGTCGACCGCCTGGCCGAGGACCATGCCAACGCGAGACGGCTGGCGAAGGGGCTTCATGCGATCGATCCGTCGCTGGCCAATCCAACGTCCGTCGAGTCCAACATCGTCATGGTCGATCTGTCCCGCACCGGACGCGTGGCGGCGGACTGGGCCGAGAAACTGAACGACCGGGGTTTGTGGACGGCCGGCAATCCGTCCCAGATCATGCGTCTGGTGACCCACCGGGAGGTCACGGCGGAGGATATCGACCAGGCGATCAAGGTGTTCGCGACTGTTTGGGACGAGTTCATGGCGCCCGTTTAAGCTCCTAGGTCCGACGAGGAAACCACCGATCATGTCCGCTGACCCCCGCATTCGCGATCTTCGAGCCCTGCTGCTGCGGTTTCCGCTGGAGACGCCGCTGGTCGGCCCATTCGGCCGGCTGGAGGCGCGGCACAATCTGATCATCGTTGTCGAAACCGCGGCCGGCGCGCGCGGGCTGGGCGAGATCTGGGCCAATTTCCCCCATTGGGGCTGCTCGGAAAAGGTCAATCTGTTCGAGCAGGTGGTTCGGCCGCTTCTGATGGGCGAAGTGATCGACGACCCCCGGCGCCTCTTTGCCCTGATGCGTGAGCGCTTGCGTCTGCTCGCGCTGCAATGGGGCGCTCCCGGCCCCGTGCAACAGGTCATCGCCGGAGTCGATGCGGCGATCTGGGATGCCTGGGCGCGCGAGAAAGGCGTCCCGCTGGCCGATGCGTTGCGTGGCGAGGCCGCGCCGCGGCGCGTGCCGGTCTATGCCAGCGGCATCGGCCCGGAGGTCACGGCGGCGCTGATCGAGAAGTCTACGGCCATCGGCCATCGGCGCTTCAAAGTGCGGATCAGCTTCGGGCGCGAGACCGACACGGCGACACTCCGCGGAGCCAGCGAGGCGGCCGGCGACCGCCCGTTGATGGCCGACGCGAACCAGACCTACTCTCCGGAAATGCTGCGGCTCATGGAGGTGGAACTGCGGGCCGCGAAGCTTCAGTGGCTGGAGGAGCCCTTCCCGGTCGACGAGGATGAAACCTATCGGGGCTGGCCCCACATCCGGGGCCTTCCACTTGCCTTGGGCGAAAACGCCTATGGCGCGCATGAGTTCGAACGAATCATGGATGCCTACGATCCGGCGGTCGTGCAGCCCGACATCACCAAGAACGGCGGCGTCTCCGAAGGCTTTGAGATCGGCCGCAGCATCGTGGCGCGGGGCAAGCGGTTCTGTCTGCACAATTTCGGCGGCGCCGTGGGTCTCTACACCAGTGCCCATCTGACGGCAGGGGTTGCTGGCGCCGACTGGCTGGAGATGGACGCCAACCCCAACCCGTCCTTCGAGCATGTGCTCGCCTCGCCGCCCGAGGTCGTCGACGGCGCGTTGGTCCTGTCCGGCGAACCCGGCCTCGGCATCGACCTTGCCGATGACCGTATCGGCAAGTGGCAGTTGCGGTAGAGACCGGTCCTGACACCCTCATTACCTGGAAGACTTATTGCCGGTCACGCGTGTAGTTCTTGACAGATCAGGGCGCAGCGCCAATATTAAACCAAATGGTTAACTATTATTCAGCGACGCTCGATGCCGTCTTCTCCGCTCTCGGGGACCCCACCCGCCGCGCGATCCTGGCCCGGTTGGCCCACGGGGCCTCCCGCGTCACCGAATTGGCGGCGCCGCACGACATGTCCTTGCCGGCGATTTCCAAGCATCTGCGGGTGCTGGAGACCGCGGGTCTGGTGAGGAAGGAAAAAGACGGCCGGGTGATCCGGTGCAGTCTGGAACCTGGACCGCTGAAGGACGCGGCGGATTGGATCGCGCATTATCAGCGGTTCTGGGACGGCCGATTGGACGCGTTGGCGGACTATATCGAACGGTTGGAAGAATAGAGGCCCGTGGAGGAAGCGACTTCTCAAACAGGCTCTAAGAACCCGAGGAACAAATGGGTACGGTCGGGTTTCTAAGCCCGTCTTAATCAGTAGCGGTCGTAAGAGGGTGCGCTGCAATGCGCACTGGCATGATATGGAGGCGGAAATGGAAGTCTATTGGTTCAGCGGCAGCGCACCTTCCTGGCGCGTGCTGTTGACGCTTGAGCTCAAGGGCGTCGCCTATACCTCAAAGCTGATCCAGGCGTTTAAGGGAGAGCACAAATCGCCCGAATACATGGCGCTCAACCCCCGCGGCAAGGTGCCGACGCTCCGCGACGGCGATCTCGTGCTGCCGGAATCGCTCGCCATCATGGCCTATCTGGATCGTAAGTTCCCAGAGCCGCCGTTGTTCGGCCGCTCGCCCGAAGAGGCGGGGCGAATC
>JANQJG010000027.1 GCA_028281785.1 Rhodospirillales bacterium | reverse complement strand
CGGAGGGGCTGGGCGAAAACCCCCATTTCCGCGTCGCTCGTCCTCGAATATGCCCGGCATGTCCTTCGTCCTCGCTCCTGGAACTGGCGGGTTTTCGACACCAGCCAGATCGATGCGGTAACTGTCCACAGTCCCTAGGGCCGTGATGGCCGTCACAGAGCCTGGAACCGTTCTATGATATCCATCTCTTCGAATCGTGGATTTCGGGTCCAGTGGGCCGCGACCACGTTCTCGACCAGCGTCACGCGGGGCGTGGCGCCGATCTCTGTCTTTCAGCACTGAAACTTAACGCCGCCTTTGGCGGCGTTTTTTTTGCCGGATTCGGCAGGCCTCGGGGGCGATCCCATGCTAGAT
The DNA here is from genome assembly GCA_028281785.1 of Rhodospirillales bacterium. Classification (GTDB taxonomy): domain Bacteria; phylum Pseudomonadota; class Alphaproteobacteria; order Rhodospirillales; family Shumkoniaceae; genus JANQJG01. The sequence goes on along the minus strand of JANQJG010000027.1, from coordinate 35,393 downwards.
CAGATCGCGATCAATTGGAAACATGCGGTGTTTCCGATTGATCGCGATCCGTTCTAGAATTGGCCCATCGCTCCAGGGGGAGGGCGACATGTCGAAGACGGTTCTGATCGTTGAGGACAACGAGCTCAGCCTCAGGTTGATCGACGAGCTTCTGCGATCCCAGAGCTATCGGACGCTGACCAGCGGCGACGGGGCGTCGGCCCTTGAACTGGCGCGCGCGCATCGGCCCGACCTGGTGCTCCTGGACATTCGGCTGCCGGGGCTTTCGGGCTTCGAGGTCGTGGAGAGGCTGCGGGCGGACCCGGATCTTCGCGAAACGCCGGTGGTCGCCATATCCGCCCATGACGGCGAGGAGGAGGTGCGGGACGCGCGGCGCTTTGGATGCGTCGGCTACCTGTCGAAGCCGTTTTCCAGCGAGACGTTGTTTCGGGCGGTGGCGGCCTGGGCCAAGTGATTGGCGCGGCTCTTCCGGCGGATCAGAGGCGTTTCCCGCGTTCGGGAGGCGCTATTTGATCTTGCCTTCCTTGAACATGACGTGCTTGCGCGCGACCGGGTCGTATTTGCGGAACTGGAGCTTGTCCGTCTTCGTCCGCGAGTTCTTCTTGGTGACGTAATAGAACCCGGTATCCGCCGTGCTCACCAGCTTGACCAGAATCGTGTTCGGTTTGGCCATGTTCTCAAGCCTCTTCGTCCTCGGTTGGCGCGGCGCAGGATAGCCAGCGCGCGGCCCCTGTCAAGCCGCATCGGATTGTAAAGTGTTTCAAGCGGTTACGGACGCGTCGCGGCGGTAACGTCGCCGATCCCCAGGACCCGCGCAAAGATGCGTTTGTCGTCGATCAGGCGGCGGGCGAGTTTCGGCTCATAATCCGATTCGCGGCGTTGCGCCGGACAGGACGCGCGCAACTCGCGGCGGCTATTGCGGTCGTTGAGGCCCGTCACGCGCCATTCCGTCATCAACGCGGACGCCTCCGGACGATGCGAGAGCAGGTCGGCGATCGGGTCAATTCCGGGCTCGTCGATTCCGCTCGTGCAGATCGTGGGACGAACGCCGAGCTGGTGCAGGAAGTATCCCGAGGGAGTCACGAACCGCGACCAGGTCAGCGTGATCTCGCCTTCATTGGGCAGCCGGATGACCGTCTGAACGGTTCCCTTGCCGTAGGACGTGGTCCCGATAACGATGGCCCGCCCCCTGTCCTGCAAGGCGGCGCCGGTGATCTCCGCGGCCGAGGCCGATTTGCCGTCGATCAATACGATGACCGGCCGTCCGCCGGCCAGGTCGCCCCCTCGCGCCTCATAGTGTTGCAGGCTGTCGGCGTGACGGCCCCGCGTGCGCACGATCTCGCCCTGTGCCAGGAACAGGTCGGCGACCCGGACGGCCTGCTTGAGCAGTCCCCCGGGGTTGCCCCGCATGTCCAGAACCACGCCGCGGAAGCCGTCGCCGAACTCGAGCCGGGTTTCCTTGAGCGCCCGGCTGATTTTTTTGGCCGTGGCCTGATTGAACCGGGAGACCTCGAGAAACAGGACGCCGTCCTCGACTTGCGACGTCACCGTGTTGGGAATTACATGGGCGCGTTCGATCTCGAACGTCAGGGGATCGGCGCGTCCGCTGCGCCGAACGGCGATTTCGACCTCGGTATGGACCGGTCCGCGTAGCCGGTCGGCGATATCTTCCACGGTTAGTCCGTGGACGGGAAATCCGTCGACATGGGTGATCCTGTCGCCAGGCTCAATTCCCACCCTCGCGGCCGGCGTCTCCTCCATGATCTCCGTGACCCTGATCAGATCCTCGTCGATGCGGAAGCGGATGCCGATCCCGCCGAAGCCTTCGCGCCGGGCCCGGTTGCGTCGGGCCTGGTCGGCCCCGGCATAGCGGGAATAGACGTCGAGTCTCGACAGCGCGCCGTCGAACACGGCCTCATAGATCTTCTCGACGGAGATCTTGGCCAGTTCCGGGGATGCCTTCCGCCCGGCGAGGGCGGTCTTCACGGTCACGTCCGCCCACCCATCGACATCGTGGCGGTCGGGCGCCGGAAAGCGGGCGACCTCTTCCTCGGAGTTGGTGAGTACGATATCGGCCGCCGAGCGCTGCACGCCAAGCGCGGGATCGATGGAGGCAAGGCCTCGCATGCCTTCGAGCGCGAGTTCGCCGGCCGAAACGGACTCGATGTATTTCTCGATAATGCTCTCGTAGCCGACGGCGAAGGTCTCGGAGGCCGCCTCGCTCGGAAATCGTGACGCGTCCCGCACGCTCAAATGGGACGGGGCGCAGGCCGTCGCCAAAAGGGCGAGCCCAATTACCGGAACGCGAACAAGGAACCTCGATCCGACCATGACGATACCGATTTTCATCCATTTTTGCCTGGGCGTCACCTCCCCTTTTTGGCGCGCCGCCCGCGTGGGGCCCGCCAGGGCGGCGCGTTGCCGGCATCCAGAAGGTGGAAAACCATGCCTCCCGTGGCCGAATCCGCCTCTGCCAGCCGCACCTCAACCCGTTCGCCCAGGCGGTATTCCCGTCCGGAACGCCGCCCCTTGAGGCGATGACGCACCGCGTCGTGATGATAGAGATCGGCCGGCAGACTGCGTTTCGGGACCAGCCCATCGACACCCGTCTCGTCCAGGGCGACGAACAGCCCGAATCGGGTCACGCCGGTGATCCGGCCGGAAAACGTGGCGCCGATTCGGTCCGCCATCCAGGCGGCGGCAAATCGGTCGACGGCATCGCGTTCGGCCTGGGCGGCACGCCGCTCCGTCATCGACAGCCCCGTGCCCAGCTCGTCCCAGCCCCGCGCCTCCTCCACCAGACCCCCCTCGCCGAGACGAAGGTGGGAAATCAGCGCGCGGTGAACCAGCAGATCAGCATAGCGCCGAATGGGCGAGGTGAAATGGCAATACCGGCGCAGGCCCAGCCCGAAATGGCCGATATTGCACGGGGTGTATTCGGCCTGGGCCTGCGTGCGCAGGATCAGCTCGTTGACCATCGGCGCATCGTCGGACCCCGCGACCGCCTTCAGAATACGGTTGAAATGGGCCGGCTTGACGGTCTGGCCGCGGGGGAGCTTGAAGCCCAGGCCCTCCAGGGACTCGCGTAGCGCCTCCAGCTTGTCGGCCGCCGGGGCGTCGTGCACCCGGTACATGCAGACCTTCCGGCCCTTGTGCAGGGTCTCGGCGGCGGCCGCGTTGGCCGCGATCATGAACTCCTCGATCAGGCGGTGGCTGTCGTATCGCGGCCGAGTCTCGATGCCGGCCACCGTTCCGTCCTCGGTGACCACCACCCGCCGCTCCGGAAGGTCTAGGTCGAGCACGCCGCGCCGGTCGCGGTCGCGGGCGAGCGCGCGATAGGCGCCGAACAGCGGGCTGATCACCGATTCCTTCAATCGCGCTGTGGTTTCGTCGGGGCGACCATCGGCTCCCGCCTGGGCCTGGCTGTAGGTCACGCGGGCGGCCGAGCGCATCAGCCCGCGGACAAAGCGGTGGCGCCGCCGCCGGCCTTCGGCATCGATCCACAGATGCACCGCCAGGCAGGGGCGGTCTTCCTCGGGATTCAGCGAACACCAGCCGTTGGACAGCGCTTCCGGCAGCATTGGCACCACCCGGTCGGGGAAATAGACCGAGTTGCCGCGTTCCCGGGCGACGGCGTCCAGCGCGTCGCCGGGCCGCACATAGTGGGCGACATCGGCGATGGCGACCAGCAGATGCCAGCCGCCGGGCGTCTCCGGGTCGGGTTCCGCCCAGACCGCGTCGTCGAAGTCGCGGGCGTCGGCGCCGTCAATCGTCACCAGGGGCAGGTCGCGCAAATCCTCCCGGTCTGCAAGCGACGCGGCGCCGGCAGCGGCCGCCTGGGCCAGAGCCTCCTCCGAGAAACGGGTCGGGATGCCGTGCTCGTGCAGGGCGATCAGGCTGACCGAGCGGGGACCCTTCTCCAGCCGCCGAGTGACCCGCGCCCGTCCCAGCCCCAGGCGCCGGCTGGGCTGAACCTCGGCCTCGACCAGGTCGCCGGGCTCGGCGCCGCCGCCCTCGCCGATGGGAACCACGAAATCGCGGCGCGACCGCCGGTCCACGGGCCGGATTCGCCCCTCGCCGCCGACTTCGTCATAGATGCCCAGCACCACCGAGGGCGTCGCCGCCAGCCGCCGCATCGTGCGTCCCTGATAGGCGTTGCCGCCCAGATGCGTCAGCCGCGCCAGCACGCGGTCGCCGGGGCCGAGCGCCGGGTGGCCGCGCCGCGGCGGCGCCATGTGGATCACCGGCGGCTCTTCGTCCTCGGGCCGGGCGAGGGGGCGGGCCAGGACCTCGCCGTCGACGTCGACGCCGGTAACCTCGACCACGGCAACCTCCGGGAGGCGGCCAGGCGCGGTCATGCGTCGTCCGCCCCGCCGCTCGACCAGGCCGTCCCCCTCCAGCTCGCGCAGGATGTCGCGCAGGGCGGGGCGCTGCTCGGATGTCAGGCCGAAGGCGCGGGCGATCTCCCGGCGGCCGACCCGCCGGGGGCTTTCCCGTACGAATTCCAGAATCTCGTCCCGGCTCGGGAGGGGCGGCGGGATCTTGCGGGACCGCGCCACGCGCTGGTCACGCCCGCGAGGGGGGCGTGCGCTTGGCCGCGCCGGCCTTCTTCGCGCCGCGTCCCTTGGTATTGCCGCGCGCGGCCTTGGCAGCCAGGATCTCGACGGCCTGTTCGAGGGTCAGGCCGTCCGCTGAAACCTTCTTGGGCAGCGTGGCACGCAGGGTGCCGTGCTGGACATAGGGTCCGAACCGGCCGGCGCGCAGGGTGACGGGCTTGCCGTCCTCGGGGTGCGCGCCGAGGGTCTCGGCCTTGGCCTTGGTGCCCGCGTCGGCGATCAAGGCGACGGCGCGGTTGAGCCCGATGGTGAGCACGTCGTCGTCGGGCTTGAGCGAGACATAGGCGTCGCCATGGCGAACATAGGCGCCATAGCGGCCGATGCCGGCTGTGATCTTTTCACCGCTTTCCGGGTGGGCGCCGATCTCGCGCGGCAGGGCGAGCAGACCGAGCGCCTTCTCCAGGTCCAGGGCGGCCGGCTCCAGGCCCTTGGGCAGCGAGGCCCGCTTCGGCTTCTTCTTCTCCTGCGCCTCGCCCAGCTGGACGTAATGGCCATAGGGCCCCTGGCGCAGGACCACCTCGAAACCCGTCTCCGGGTCTGTTCCCAGCCGGCGCCCGTCCTCGGCCCCGGCGCCGTTCGCGGCGTCCTCGCCGCCGTTGACGACGAGCCGCCTGGTGAAGCGGCAGTCGGGATAGTTCGAGCAGCCGACGAAGGCGCCGTACCGCCCGAGCTTGAGGCTCAGGCGGCCGTCCCCGCAGGACGGGCAGGCGCGCGGATCGCCCTGGCCCGTGTCGCGGAAGAAATGCGGTCCCAGCAGTTCGTCGAGGGCGTCGAGCACCTCCTTGGTGCGCAGCCCCTGGATCGCTTCGACGGCCTCGCTGAAGGAGACCCAGAAATCGCTCAGAACCCCCTTCCAGTCGATGCGCCCGCCGGAGATGTCGTCCAGCATCTCCTCCATATTGGCGGTGAAGTCGTACTCCACATAACGGGGGAAGAAGCTGGTCAGAAAGGCGGTCACTAGGCGCCCCCGGTCCTCGGGGATGAACCGTCGTTTCTCCAGCCGCACATAGTCGCGGTCCTGCAGCACCGAAAGGATGGTCGCATAGGTCGAGGGCCGGCCGATGCCCAGCTCCTCCAGCCGTTTCACCAGGCTCGCCTCGGTAAAGCGGGGCGGCGGCTGGGTGAAGTGCTGTTCCGGCGTTACCGAGATCCGTTTCAGCGGCTCGCCTTCGCGCAAATCGGGCAGGCGCTGGCCTTCCGTGGCCTCGCCCTCGGCGTCGTCGCGGCCTTCCTGGTAAAGCTTGAGAAAGCCGTCGAAGGCGACCACCGAGCCGGTGGCCCTCAGCACCGTGCGGCCGTCGCCGTCGGCGATGTCCGCCGCCACTTGGTCGAGAACGGCTGAGGCCATCTGGCTGGCCACGGTGCGCTGCCAGATCAGGGTGTAGAGGCGAAGCTGCGCGTCGTCCAGGGAGCCCCGAACCTGTTCGGGCAGCCGCGCCACGTCCGTCGGGCGGATCGCCTCATGGGCTTCCTGCGCGTTCTTCGCCTTGGTCTTGTAGATGCGCGGCGCGTCGGGGACGTAAGTCCCGCCGAAGCGTCCGCCGATCAGGCTGCGGCAGCCCTCGATCGCCTCGCGGGCCATCTGCACGCCGTCCGTCCGCATATAGGTGATGAGGCCGACCGTCTCGCCGCCGATATTCACCCCCTCGTAAAGGCGCTGCGCGACCTGCATGGTGCGGCGGGCGCTGAAATGGAGCTTGCGCGCGGCCTCCTGCTGCAAGGTCGAGGTCGTGAACGGGGGCGCGGGGTTGCGGCGGACCTGCTTGCGCTCGACCTTGGCGACGGTAAAGCTGCCGGTCTCGACGGCGCGCACGGCCGCCTCCGCCTCCGCGCCCGTGCCCAGGCTCATCTTCTCCAGCTTGGTGCCGTCGAGATGGGTGAGCGTCGCGGTCACGGTCTTGTCGGCCTGGTTCAGGAAGTCGGCCTTGACGGTCCAGTATTCCTGCGCCCGGAAATTCTCGATCTCGGTCTCGCGCTCGCAGACCAGGCGCAGAGCCACCGACTGAACCCGCCCTGCCGAGCGGCTTCCCGGCAGCTTGCGCCACAGCACCGGCGACAGATTGAACCCGACCAGATAGTCGAGCGCGCGCCGCGCCAGATAGGCCTGGATCAGATCCTCGTCCAAATCCCGCGGGTGCTGGAAGGCGTCGGTGATGGCCGACTGCGTAATCTCGTTGAAGACCACGCGTCGCACGTCGACGCCGTTGAGCACGCGACGGCCGCCCAGCACCTCGCGCACATGCCAGGAAATGGCCTCGCCCTCGCGGTCGGGGTCGGTCGCCAGATACAGCTCCTCGGCGCCCTTGCAGGCCTTCGCGATTTCCTTGACGTGCTTCTCGGAATCGGGCGCGATCTCCCAATCCATGGTGAACCCGTCTTCCGGGCGCACGGAACCGTCCCGGGGCGACAGGTCCCGGATATGGCCGAAGCTGGCCAACACTTTGAAGCCGCTGCCAAGGTATTTGTTGATGGTCTTGGCTTTGGCAGGAGATTCGACGACGACGATTTTCATGGGACGGTAATTGTTGTGGGAGTTTTCTTAACTCTTGGTCAACAGGGAGACTCGGTTCCCCGGATGACGTTCCAGACGGCCGGCGAGTTCGAGCTCCAACAGGACCGTCGATATCACGGCAGAGGAGAATTGGCCATCCCGGAGCAGTTCGTCAACCGCTACCGGAACCGGACCCAGGCTCTCCAGCAGTGAGTCGCGGGCCGTGTCGTTTTGTGCGGACCCCGTGATCGCGGGCGTCTCCGCCGGAGGCTCGGCCAGTAATACGGACGGGGACCGCCGCGTGACCCGCTGATCGAAAACGGCCAGCACGTCCGCCGCCGACTCGGTCAAGACCGCGCCCTCGCGGATCAGGTTGTTGGTCCCCCGCGCCCTCGGATCGAGCGGGGAGCCGGGCACGGCGAAGACCTCGCGCCCCTGCTCCAGCGCCATGCGCGCCGTGATCAGCGAGCCCGAGCGCTGCGTCGCCTCGACCACCACCACACCCCGCGCGATGCCGGAGATGATGCGGTTCCTGCGCGGGAAGTGACGCGCCTGCGGCTCCGTTCCGGGCGGCGTTTCCGACAGCACGGCGCCGCGCTCGCGGAGCCCCTCGTACAAGGTCCCGTTCTCGCGCGGATAGATCACGTCCACGCCGCCGCCCAGAACCGCCACCGTGCCCGAGTCCAACGCCCCCTCATGGGCGCTCGCGTCGATTCCCCGCGCCATGCCGGACACCACCATCATCCCCGCCCGACCGAGCTCGGCCGCGAGTTCGCGGGCGAACCGCCGGCCGACGGCCGAGGCGTTGCGGGCCCCGACCAGGGCGATGGCCGCCTTGCCGAGCAGCTCGGGGTGGCCGAGCACGCTGATCAGCGGCGGCGCGTCCTCGATATGGGCGAGCAGGGGCGGGTAGTCGGGTTCGCCCAGGGCGATCAGACGCGCGCCATGCTCCTCGTGCCAGGCCAATTCGCGCTCGGCGTCGGCCCGCGCCGCGATGCGGATCTCGCGCCGGCGGCCCCCCGCCCGGGCGAGCCGGGGCAGGGCGTCGAGCGCGGCGCCGGCGGAGCCGTATTGCCGCAGCAGCCGATGGAAGGTGATCGGCCCGACATTCTCGCTGCGGATCAGGCGCAGCCAGTCGAGCTTCTCGGTCGGGGAGAGGACGCGTCCCATAACGGCCCCTTCTCTCGGAGAACGGCGCGGCAAACAACAGCGAAATTCCAGCCGCCCACCTTTTGCGATGAAATTTACTCCTTAACACACGCTAAAATGGCAGTAAACGGCCTTCGAACGGGTGTCGCAGTCCCATGGGACTTCTCAAGCATGCTCGAAGAAAGACTCACGCCTTATTCGCCGTCCCGACCTCCCCATCGCGTAGGCCGTCGAGATAGTTGCGGACCAGGGATTCGATCATGACCCGCACCGATTCCGAGGTTACAAGGCCGAGCTTGCCCGTCAGCGCCAGCGAGCAGATGCCGTGCACGCCGCACCACAACACCCGGGCCGATCGCCGCAGGGCCGCGGGCTCGGCCTCGGGAAGGGCCCGGGACAGCACCTCTTCGACCGCGGCCAGCAGGGTGTCGATCTTCTTCAGATACCAGTCCGGCAGCCTCTGACCCTCGGAAAGGCGGGTCTCGAACAGGGCGTCCCAAAGGGCCCGGTGATGGGTCGTGAAATCGCTATAGGCTTGGGCCAGCGCCAACAGATCCGCGACCGGGTCGGCTCCCTGCGGGGCCGCCGAAACCCGCGCATGCAGCGCATCCAGCACGCGCCCGTTGAGCTGCACGATCAGATCGTCGAGATTGCCGAAGATGTTGTAAAGGGTGCCCGGCGAGTACCCGATCTCGGCCGCCACCGCCCGCGCGGTCAGGGCCGGTGCGCCCTGCGAGTCGACGATCCGCCAGGCGGCGTCCAGAGCCATCTCGCGCAGGGTTTCCCGGGAGTGATCGTTCCGCCGCGCCATCCTCTGTCTCATTTCTTTAATTAAACGCCGTTCAAAATAGACTTGACTCCCGGAGCGCATCAAGGCAAGATAATTGAACATTGTTCAATTATGCGGGTGACCGCTAATTTTTGAGACTGTAATTGAACGATGTTCAATTGAAATTGTTATGGAGAGAGCCATGTTCACGACGCTTTCCAGAACCATCCTGGCCTTCGCCATGGGCGTTGCCGCGATGGTTCACGTGGGCGCGATGGACGCCCAGGCGGCCGGTCTTCTCCGGCCCGCCGACGGGCGCGATCCGGAGCTCAGCATCACCAGCCACGACGTTCGCGTGGTCATCCAGGACGGCTATGCCGTCACCCGCATCGAGCAGACCTTCGCCAATACCCATGACCGGGAGTACGAGGCGATCTATTCCTTCCCGGTGCCGGAGAAGGCGGCGGTTTCCGAGTTCACCTACTGGATCGACGGCCGGCCGGTGACCGCCGAGGTCCTGCCCAAGGAGAAGGCCCGTCGGGTCTATGAGGAGGAGAAGGCGGCCGGTCGCGAGGCGGCCCTGACCGAGCAGGACGACTACCCAACCTTCGACATCTCGGTCTGGCCGGTGCAGCCGGGGCAGGACGTGCGCGTGCGCCTCGTCTACATCCAGCCGGCCCATCTCGACACCGGCATCGGCCGCTACGCCTATCCGTTGGAGGAGGGGGGCGTCGACGAGGCGAAGCTCGCCTTCTGGACGGCCAATGATCGCGTCGACGGCCGGTTCAGCTTCGAATTGATCCTGCGCTCCTCCTATCCGGTCGAGGCGGTTCGCCTGCCCAATCACCCCCAGGCGGTCGTGTCCCAGACCTCGGGCGGCGATTGGCGGATCTCCCTGACCAACCAGGCGGGCGCCTCGCCCGCGTCCACCCCGGCCGCGCCATCGACCGCGGCGGCGTCCAACGACGGCCCCTCGGCCGCGCCCCTGCCCGAACCGGCGGCCGCAACGAGCCAAGTCCGGCTGGACACCGACGTCATCGTCTACTGGCGACTCAAAGCCGGCCTTCCCGGCCGCGTCGAGATGGTTGCCCATCGCCCCGATCCCCAGAAGCCCGGCACCTTCATGATGGTGCTGACGCCGGGCGATGACCTGAAGCCGATCAATGGCGGCGCCGACTGGTCCTTCGTCCTCGACAAGTCAGGTTCGATGCAAAGCAAGTTCCAGACCCTCGCCGACGGCGTCGAGCGCGGCCTCCGCAAGCTGCGGCCCTCGGATCGCTTCCGCATCGTCCTCTTCGACGAACAGGCGATCCCGATGACGACGGCGTTTCTTGCCGCCACGCCGGAGAACATCGACTCCGCCATGCGCGACCTGCGCCGGGTTCAGCCGGGGAGCGGCACGAATCTCTACGCCGGTCTCGACCTCGGCACCAACGGCCTGGACGCCGACCGCACCAGCGCCGTCCTGCTCGTGACCGACGGCGTCGCCAATGTCGGCGAGGTCCGGCAGCGCGCCTTCATCGACCTCGTGCGCAAGAAGGACGTGCGGCTCTTCACCTTCATCATGGGCAACAGCGCCAACCGGCCGCTCCTCGGCGCCATCACCCGCAGGTCCGGCGGCACCGCCTTCAGCATCTCCAACAGCGACGACATCGTCGGCGCCATCGTCTCGGCCACCGGCAAGGTCACCCACGAGGCCCTGCACGACGTGGCCCTGACCATCGACGGCGTACCCGTGCGCGACCTGACGCCGGAAGAGTTCGGCAGCCTCTACCGGGGCCAGCAGCTCATCGCCTTCGGCCACTATCGGAACCATGGGCCGGCCGAGGTGACGCTCTCGGGCAAGATCTCGGGGCGGCCGGTCACCTTCGGCACGCGCTTCGACTTCCCCGAGACCGCGACCCTCAATCCCGAGATCGAGCGGCTGTGGGCGTTCTCGCGGATCGAGGACATGATGATGCAGATCGAGGATTTCGGTGAGAAATCCGAGCACCGCTCGGCGATCACCGATCTCGCCGTCGAGTACGGCCTGGTCACCCCCTACACCTCGATGATCGTCGTCCGCGAGGAGGTCTTCGCCCAGCTCGGCATCGACCGCCGCAACGAACAGCGTGTGGCCATGGAGGACGCGGCGCGGCAGCAACGGGCGAACCAGCCCGTGCAGTCCCGGCGCGTTGACAATGCCGCGCCCATGTACGCCTCGGCAACGCCCCGGCATGGTGGTGGCGGCAACGGCTCCGGGGCCATCGATCCGGCGATGCTCCTCCTGATCGTCATGATCGGCGTGCCCGTGCTCTGTCTCCTTCTTCCCCACCGGGTCGCCGCGAAATGACCTCCCTTAACTCCCCGCGACGAGACCATGGCGGCATCACGCCGCCATGGTCCACCTTCGCCCTCGCCGGCCTTGCGCTCGTCCTTCACGCCATCTTCGGCCCCCGGCCCGAGCTCTTGGTTTTCACGCGGGACGGCATCCAGGCGGGCGAGTTCTGGCGCCTGTTTACCGGGCATCTCGTCCATACCGGCCCCGATCATCTGGTCTGGAACCTGCTCGCCCTTCTGGTTCTGGGATCGATGTTCGAGATCTTGGAACGGCCCTCGCCCTGCCGATACTTCGCGATCCTCGCGGCCGGCTGCCTCGCCATCGACGCGGCGCTGTGGTGGGGTCGGCCCGGCCTCCTCGGTTATTGCGGACTGTCCGGGGTGCTCACCGCGACCTTCGTCCTCGCCGTGGTCGCCGGCTGGCGGGCGACGGGCAGCCCCTGGATCCTGCTCGGCGGGGCAGGGGTGCTCGCGAAGATCGGTTTCGAGATGGCCACCGGGCAGACGCTGTTTGCCGACACCGCCTGGCCGCCGGTTCCGCTCGCCCATGCCGCGGGCCTGCTCGCCGGACTCGCCTTCGTCTTGCCTGTCCGGCAGTGGATCGCGGCAGGCGGGCTCCGCCGCCAAGCAAGTTGATATCCCTTCGTCACCCCCCAATACTCGGCGTCACAGGCCCTGGACGCCGGCGCTGACCACCATGTTCTTCGGTGCCATTTTGGCGGCCTTCTATCTTTGGTATCGCGATATCGTCGCGGACATCCTCGCCCATGTCGGCATCGACTTCGTCGGCATCGTGCTTCCCACGCTTCTTTCAAAAACGAGACGGTCGGTTTCTTAATAGGTCGCTTCCCGGTGATTCTGCGGCCATTCAACCCCGCCGGAAATGAACGATTTGAGGGGGCGTACGAACGGTTTCGCCCATGCGCGGCCGGAGTAAAATGACTATGGCATACAATGATCATTTGCTGTACCGTCACCCCACCAACAAAACGGGCGGCAAACCGGCAGTGCCGTATCTTCCATTTTCGCGCTGCCCGGCAATCAAGGGAGACACCAGGAATGAAGAGAGTCATTTTTCGGTCGCTTTCCGTCCTTTCCGTGGTCTCGATCCTCGCGTTGACCGCGGGGCAGGACGGCCATGCGACGACCAATCTGCGGTTCGGGCATGGAAACGGTTCGGGTGAAATCGCGGCCGATCTGTTCGATGAGTTTGCAGATCGGGTCGCCGAACGCACGAACGGCGAAGTCGTGATCAAGGTGTTTCCGGGCGAGCAGCTCGGCAAGGAGGTCGAACTCGTCCAGCAGGTAAAGCTGGGAGCGCTCGACATTTCGGCGCCGTCACTGCCCGCCGCCAGCACCCTCGTGCCCGGTCTCGAGATTCCGAGCACGCCGTTCCTGTGGAACGATTGGCGCGAGGCGCAGGCGGTCATCGAAAGCGAAGCGATGCAGCCCCAATTCGATGAACTGCGCGACAAGCATAACATCGTGCCGCTGACCAAGATCTGGTATTGGGGATGGCGCAATCTGACGACGCTCGGCGCCGAGGTCCGCACCCCCGAAGACATGGCGAATTTGAAGATTCGAGTTCCCGAATCGCCGATCTGGGTCGAAATGATCAAGGCGCTGGGCGCCGCGCCGACCCCGATTGCGTTCAGCGAGGTCTACACCGCGCTCCAGCAGAAGACGGTCGATGGCCAGGAAAACCCGATCCCGACCATTTTCTCGCGGCGTTTCTATGAAGTTCAGGAGTATGTGGTCATGACGAAACACATGCTCCAGAACAACATGATCATCATGAACCGCAACTCGCTGGAAAAGCTGAAGCCCGAGCATCAGCGGGTCCTCATCGAGGAGGCGCGGGCGGCGTCGGCCAAGAACACCATGCTTCAGCAGGGGCGTGAAGAGAGCATGCTCGAAGAGATTCGTTCCAACGGCAGGGTGACGGTCATCGACGATCCAGATCGCGCGGCCTTCGCGGCCAAGATGAGCGGAATCTTCGACGTCATGGAAGACCGCTGGGGCAAGGAGAATATTGAAAACATGAAAGCCATGATCGCCAAGCTGCGCGCGATCAAGTAGCTTTTTTCCGGTTCGGCGGGCGTCCGGCGGGCGCCCGCCGTCTTCCACTGGGGCCCCTCCGTCCAGCTATCAAGGTCTTGTCCGATGGTTCGGTTGCTGTCGCGAATCGACGACACCATTGCAGCCGTCGAAAACGCCCTGATCTGGGTCTGTTTCGCCGTCGTTGCGCTGGTTCTGTTCACTGCGGTCATCTTCCGGTACGTGTTCAACGCGCCGTTCACCTGGACGGAGGAGCTGGTCACCATCCTGTTCACCTGGATGGTTTTTCTTGGCGCCAGTTCCTGTTTCCGGGCCCATCTTCACCTGCGCGTCGAAGCGTTCGTCCGGTTGCTGCCACGCGCGGCGCAGATCGTTCTGGGGTTGGGCGCGATTGCGGTCATGGCCGTAATGCTGTCGGTCTTCGTCTGGCATGGGCTGGTCTACGCCTTCACGGTCATGGATGACCGGACGCCGATGCTCGACATCTCCTTCTCCTATGCGTTCTTCGCCCTGCCGGTAACCTCCGCCTTCGCGATGGTTCACATCCTGCGGGTGGCGATCGTCGAAGGAATAGATCGGACGTTCATGTCGATCACCGAAATCGGCGACGACGCCACGCCCGAGGCAAGGTCATGACCGTCCTCGCCATTCTCGTCGCCTTCGCGGTCTTGCTCGTTCTGGGCGTGCCGATCGCCTATGCGTTGGCGGGCGCGTCGATTTTCATCATCTGGGATCAGGGCATTCCGCTATCGATCGTCGCGCAGCGCGTCTCCGCCGGAGTGCAGTCCTTTCCCTTGTTGGCGATTCCGCTGTTCATCCTGGCCGGCACGCTGATGAACGAATCGGGCATCAGCGAGCGTCTGTTCTCGCTGACCCGGGCGATGGTCGGCCACATCCGCGGCGGCCTCGCCCATGTCAACGTGGTCGCCAACGTGCTGATGGCCGGCGTGTCGGGGTCGTCTCTGGCTGACTGCGCGGCGACCACGCGCGTGTTCGTGCCGCAGATGATCGCGAACAAGTACGACAAGGGCTTCTGCGTCGCCCTGACGGCTTCGACGGCCACCCTCGGCCCGATCATTCCGCCATCGATTCTGATGGTCGTCTATGGCTGGCAGGCCAACGTTTCGATTGGCGACCTGTTCATTGCCGGCATTCTGCCCGGCCTCATGATCGGCGCCCTGCTGATGTTGGCGGTGGCGACCTTGGCGTGGCGACGCAAGTATCCAAAGGACGAGGCGTTCTCGCGCGCCCGTTTGGTTACCGAACTCAAGCGGGCGGTTTGGGCGCTGATGATGCCGGTCATCATTATCGTCGGCTTCCGCATGGGGGTGTTCACCGCCACGGAGGTCGCGGCCGCGGCGGCGGCCTACGCGTTTTTCGTCGGCTTGGTCGTTTATCGGACGCTGGATTGGCGTGAACTGCCGCGGATTCTGCTGTCGACGGCGCGCGAATCCTCGGCGATCCTGGTGATCGTCGGAACCTCGGCGCCGTTCGCCTGGGTGATGGGCATCGCGCAGGCGCCGCAGCAAATGCTGGATTTCACCACCGGGATTTCCGAGAACCCGCTGGTCGTGCTGCTGATCCTGAACGTCTTCCTGATCATCGTCGGAACGTTCATGGAGACCATCTCGGTCATCATCATCCTGATTCCGATTCTGCTGCCGCTGCTCAACGCGCTCGAGATCGATCTCATCCACTTCGGAATCGTGATGATCTTCAACCTGGTGATCGGTCAGTTGACGCCGCCCCTGGGGGTGCTGATGTTCGTGACCTGCAGCATCGCGCGGGCCAGTGTCGGGCTGTTTCTGCGAAATATCGGCCCGTTCTTCCTCGTGTTGATTACGGCTCTGATGCTGCTGACCTATATTCCGAGCATCGCTTTGTTCTTGCCGAACCTTTTCCGGTAACGGGTTTCGCGCGCCATTACCCTTCGGAAAGGTAAGGCGGCAGGGGCGGCGGCGGGGATGTGCGCAGGGCGTCGGCGCGAGCGTGAACATTGTCTTCGGCCAACAGAAGATGGTTGACCAGCGCCCGGCTGGCCGCTTCCGGATTGTCGTCGAGAAGGGCGTCGA
Organism: Rhodospirillales bacterium; assembly: GCA_028281785.1. Lineage (GTDB taxonomy): Bacteria > Pseudomonadota > Alphaproteobacteria > Rhodospirillales > Shumkoniaceae > JANQJG01. The sequence continues at coordinate 19,919 of JANQJG010000027.1, read as the reverse complement.
TTACCGCGCGATGTTCGTTGAGGAACGGCTCGCGATCCGGCAATCGAACCGCCGCTCCCAGCATGTGTTTATTGGAGATCAACTGGAGCTGTGTCGGGCGTAGGAGCGTGACCAGTTCAATGTTCGGACACCGTCCGATCCAGCGCTCGTGAAGATCTGTTTCCAGGTCGTGGAGCTCGTCGACCGTCAAGTTCGGATAGCGCGCAAGCGCCAGGTCGATGCGGTCACGCGCGGCGAGGAGTTCGTTCTCCGCGAGCAGTCCCGCCGCGCCAAGCAGCGCCGCAGGCTCCAACAGCCGCCGAACCTCGTAAAGATTTCGGATTCGCTCATGGGTAAGGGGCACGACGAACCAACGCGACTGGCGGTCCTTGTCGAGGATGCCAAGATTGTGAAGGCGTATCAGGGCGTCATGGGCGACGGTGCGGCTGACCGAAAAGGAACGCGCCATTTCATGCTCATTGACGCGGGCTCGGCCAAAAACCGCCCGCGCGGCCAGCTCTTTTTCGACTTCGCCGTAAATGCGCTGCCAGGTCGCGACCGGGCGGCTGCTGCGAAACGTCCCGGCGATCATCGCCAGATGGTCGGCGCTCGTACGTTGGCGCGTTGAAGCCTGGCCCGCGTTCACATGATCGGTGTCCCGGGGGCGAACCACGTAACCCCGCCGCTCGGCAGGCTCGATCAGGCCTTCATCGGCCAACAGTTCAAAGGCCTTTTGGACGGGCGCACGACTCACGCCGAAAGCCCGAGCGACCGCTGATTCGTACAAGACCGCTCCGGGGCCCAGATCCGACGCTTCGATCCGCTGTCGAAGCGTCATATGGATTTTCTCGTATATCAAATGGCGGTTTTCGGTTTTTTCCATGCCATTGACCAAACAGAAAACTCGAACAATTGAAATTAACAAAGACAAGTACAGGCTGCAAGAGAACAGCTAAATAAAATCGGATTCCAGTCTTATCGAAAAGGGCGAGAAACACGAATCTAGAGATTTTTTCATAAAACCATGCTTTTTTATGCATATAAAAGTTGCGTGGATGCACGGAATTTCCTGGTGGAGACATATCCGTGTGGCGACTCTGTATTGGTTGACTTGCCATCGCATCGAATTACCCATGCCGCCAAGGGGCCGGCGGTGGAATAGGCTTGACTCGCGGCTGGAGAAAGCGGTATTTAACAACATGGTTAAATAAAAACGAGACCTACTTTCAGCGGAAACGCCGGTATGCACGCGACTCCATCCCTGGACGCCACCTTCGCCGCCCTCGCCGATCCCACGCGCCGGGCTATTCTCGCCCGGCTCGCCGAGGGCGAGGCCCCGGTGGGAGAGCTGGCTGCGCCCTTCGACATCTCGCTGCCCGCGATCTCCCGCCATCTGAAGGTTCTTGAGGGGGCAAGACTGATCGCCCGCGAGAAGGACGGCCAATGGCGACGCTGCCGCCTGCGGCCCGAGCCGCTCAAGGAAGCAGCGGATTGGATCGGCCGCTACCGGCGCTTCTGGGAGGGGCAGTTCGACGCACTGACCGAGTATCTGAAGCGTATCGAGCAGAAGAGAGGATCACAGGATGAGCGCGAATCCAACGGCGGCAAGCCCGACGATCGGGGCTGAGGCCCAGTCGGCCGCCCCCATCACCTTGACCCTGCGCCGGGAGTTCCCGGCCCGCCGCGAGACCGTCTTCGCCGCCTTCAGCGAGCCCGAGAGGGTCCGTGAATGGTTCGGCCCGGAGGGCTTCACGGTGCCCGAGGTGCAGATCGACCTCAGGGTCGGCGGCACCTATCGCATCACCATGCGGTCGCCCGATGGCAACGACCACACGGTGACCGGCGTCTACAAGGAAATTTCGCCGCCGAAGCGCCTCGTCTTCACCTGGGCCTGGGCCACGGGCGAGATGGACGACGTGGAAACCCTGGTCACCCTGATCTTCCGGGACAAGGGCGAGACCACCGAGCTCATTCTCGCCCATGAAGGGTTCCCGACCGAGGACCTGCGCGACCGGCACAATCAGGGCTGGAGCAGCTCCTTCGTTTGTCTGGAAAAGCTTTTTGCCTGAGGGGGCGACCGATGGCCGACATCATCATCTACGGCGACCCGCGCAGCAGCTATGTGCGGACCGCGCGCATGGCCTGCGAGGAGAAAGGCGTGGCCTACGATCTGGAGCCTGTCGCGCCCGGCAGCGAGACCATTGGCGCGCTCCATCCCTTCGGCAAGATCCCGGTCCTGCGGCATGGCGATTTCGTGCTCTACGAGACCACCGCCATCTGCCGCTATGTCGACGAGGCCTTCGACGGATCAACCTTGCAGCCGGCCGATGTCGAGGGCCGCGCGGTGATGGAGCAGTGGATCAGCGCCGTGAACGACTATTTCTACGGCGTGATGATCCGGGACTGCGTGCTGCAGTACGTCTTTCCCCGGGGGGAGGACGGCCAGCCCGACCGCGCCGTGATCGATCCGGCGCTGGAAAAAAGCCGCGAATATCTCGCCATCCTGGACCGGGCGCTCGAGGGCCGGGACTGGGTCGCCGGCGGCGACCGGCCGTCGATCGCCGACCTTTTGATTGCGCCGATCATGTTCTACCTGCATCAGCTTCCCGAGGGGTCGGGCCTGTTCGCGCCCTTCGCCAATCTCGGTCGCGTGGGCGGGCTGATGACGGCGCGGCCCAGCTTTACGGGAACCAAGCCGCCGATGCCGTCTGAAGAGGCCGCCTGAGCCGAAGCCGCATCCTTCGAGACGGCCCTCATCCTTCGACGTCGCTCAGGATGAGGGAGTGTATTGAAATGATTGACCTCATGCTGAGCGCAGTCGAAGCACGAGGTCAATCATCAACTCGCTTGTTCAAAAGTCGAATTCGCTGCGGAGTTCAAACCGCGCCGCCGGCCCCGTCGCCCGCCAGCTCGTCGCGGCGTCGAGCCGCAGCGGCAGGCCCGAGCCCGTGGGGATGGGCAAGCTTCCGGAAATCTCCCAACCCGGATCGGCGTCCTCGTCAAGATAGGCGAAGGCGATATCGCCATCCTCGCTCGTGTCCAGGCTCAGGCGGTAGGTGTCATCGGTCGCGTGCCCATCCGTCAGCCGGCTCGCGCCCAGGGAAAGCCGCTCCAAATGCTGGAGCAGCCCTTCCACCCGCAGGCTGGTTTCCGCCGAGTTCAATGTCTCGACGGTCAGCCCGTCGCGCCGGGTCCGGCTTTGATTGAGCGCGAGTTCGGCGCGACTCAGCCGGCTGCGCAGTCCGGCCGAGGTCGTCTGCTCCTGGTCGTCGGTGACGCCCGTCGCCTCGTATTCGGTCTCCGCCGCAAGGCCGAAATCGGGCCCTTCGAGCAGGTCCGCCTCGGCGGATGTCCGCCAGCTCCGCTCAGACTCTTCCTCCTCGTGACGGTTCGACCACGCGCCGGCGAGGCGGAGGTCCTCAAGGCGGAGGCGTTGCTCAAGCGTGAACACGCCGCCATCGGCGGGCAGGGTGTCGTAAACGGCGTCCATGTCCCAGTCGATACCGGAACCTTGGACCAGGTCGACCCGCATGGCCTGATGCTCCGTCAGCCCTTCTTCCGCCTCGTGGTGGCCGAGCTCGAGACGGAGGCGCTCGCGCATGGTCACCGCGAGCGACAGGCAGGAGCTGTCTTCCGACGCCGATCCTTCCAGTTGGACCTCGCCGGCCCGGCCCTGGCTGCCCGACCGCGCCTCTGTTCCTTCCGGGGCCGGGCAGGCGGCCTGGGCCGCAAGTGGGGTCGCCGCTACGGCCGTGATGGTGGCTAGCAAGGCACGCAGTCGCGTAAACCTCATCACATCATGCTCTCGCCTGGAAATCGTCGGTTAAGCGGGTATTAAGGCGGGGATACGGCAGTATTCGGACGAAACGGGGGCAATTGTGACCGCTTCGCCGCGCGCCAGCGTCAGAATCTTCCCCGGCCCCAGCGCGTTCGCCCGAGGCCGAGGCCGAGCAGCACCGCCGCGCCGGCCAGGGCGTAGGGATGCCAAGTCATGTTCTCCGCGTTGGGCGGAATCGGGATAAGCAGGGCGACCACCGCTCCGGCGCCCAGAATGCAGAGCAGAATGGTCGTCCAGTCCGTGCCCCTGACGGATTTTTGCTGGCCGATTAACGCGCCGAAGTCATCGTACCAGCCGACCTCTCGCGCCGCGGCCCGGTGCTTCCTCTTGTCCTCCGGTTGGATTTCGGTCAAGGCGACGGCATAGGTCAAGGGCCGGGCGACGGACATCAGCAGTTTGCTGCCCTGCGTATCGGCGATGATGGCGACGTCCTCGCGGCTGAGATACTCCTTGCCGTACAACCGCCAGACCTTGTTGTAGAATCGGTCGATGCTGCGCCGCGCGGGCTCGATGCCGTCCCCATAGGTCGAGAGGTAGCTGCGGGCAGCCTCGATGTCCGCCTCCTCGGGCTGCTTGGACCCGTCGAGCAGATCCTTGAACTGGCCGATCAGCATCTGCCCCTCCTCGCTGCGGCCGAAGGCCCCGAGCGTCCGCAGGTTCCGAAACATCACCTCGAGCTGATACTCGTTCAGGACCGAGGTCAGCAGGTCGGCGTTGGTTGTCCGCTCCACCTGTTTGAGGGACGCATGCGAGACCCACATGGCGCAGACCGCTACGATGAGCGCCCCGGCCGAGGCAATCGCGATGACCCATTCACTGCTCATGTGGCTCTCCCGGATCGGCGACCCCAGTCCCAGAGTTTACAGCGTAGAAGCTGCCGCGGCATCTGCACCGTTGGCATTACCTCCGATGAGGTGACCCTACTTCCCATTCTCCCGGGAGGATAGCACGTCTGGCTGGCTTGCGCGGTCCGGCGGCCGTACGCAAGATGCAGGAAAAAGGTCGGATAATTTCCCGAACCCTCGAAGAAGGGGGTGGAAATGGAAGGAAGAAGACGTGCCCTACACCGTTGAATTCGATGCCAGCATCCCTTGTGTCAAAATTGTGCTTACCGGAACTTTCGATCTGGAGGCGGTGCGCGAATGTGCCCGCGCCGCCGCCGAGGCAGCGAAAGGGAAAAGTTGCCAGAACATTCTTTATGACTGGCGTCGGGCAGCAATCGACATACCGTTGGGCGATCTATACCGGCTCCCGGTGCTCCTGGAAGCCGAGGGCATCGGACGTTCTTACCGTCGCGCCCTGCTTGTCTCAAAGCAAATGGAGGATTTTCGCTTTTATGAGACCGCGTGCCGAAACAGGGGATACGCGGTCCGGGTCTTCGACGACGAAACGCACACCATCATCTGGCTGACGGGGTCGGGGTAACGAACACCCCGGGAGTCCGAAACGAGACTCGCCGGGCCACCTATCTCTTGGCGTCGCCGAACACCCTGGCGAAGATGGCGTCCACCCCCTTGGTGTGATAGCCGAGGTCGAACAGCCCCTCCAGCGCCGTCGCGTCGAGATGTCGCGTGACCTCTGCGTCTTCCTTCAAAAGACCGAGGAAGGGGGTGCGGGTTTCCCACACCTTCATGGCGTTGCGCTGCACGATGCGATAGGCGTCCTCGCGGCTGACTCCGGCCTGGGTCAGGGCCAGCAGCACCCGCTGCGAATGGATCAGGCCGCCGAGCCGGTTGAGGTTTTCCTTCATCGCCTCGGGATAGACGAGCAGCTTCTCGACCACGCCGGTCAGCCGCGCCAGCGCGAAGTCGAGGGCGATCGTCGCGTCCGGCCCGATCACCCGCTCGGTCGAGGAGTGGGAGATGTCCCGCTCGTGCCACAGCGCGACATTCTCCAGCGCCGGCGTGACGGCGGCGCGCACCACCCGTGCGAGGCCGGTCAGATTCTCCGTGAGCACCGGGTTGCGCTTGTGGGGCATGGCCGAGGAGCCCTTCTGCCCCGGCGCGAAATACTCCTCCGTCTCGCGCACCTCGGTCCGCTGGAGATGCCGGATCTCCGTCGCCAGCCGCTCGACCGAGCTCGCGATCACGCCAAGCGTCGCGAAGAACATGGCGTGCCGGTCGCGGGGAATGACCTGGGTCGAGACCGGCTCGGGGGTGAGGCCCAGGCGCTCGGCCACATGCGCCTCGACGCTCGGATCGACGGTGGCGAAGGTGCCGACGGGGCCGGAGATGGCGCAGGTGGCGATGTCGCGGCGCGCCGCCTCCAGCCGCGCCCGGTTGCGCGCGAACTCGGCATGGAAGCCCGCGAGCTTGAGGCCGAAGGTCGTCGGCTCGGCATGGATGGCGTGGCTCCGCCCCATGCAGACCAGGTCCTTGGTCTCGCGGGCCCGGCGTTCGAGCGCCGCCAGCAGCCCGTCGAGATCCTCCAGCAGGAGGTCCGCGGCCTGGCTCAGCTGCACGGCGAAACAGGTGTCGAGCACGTCGGAGGAGGTCATGCCCTGATGCACGAATCGCGCCTCGTCGCCCACCCGCTCGGCGAGCTCGGTCAGGAAAGCGATCACGTCGTGATGGGTCTCCGCCTCGATGGCGTCGATGCGGGCGATGCGCTCGGCGGAATAGGGCGTGTCGCCCCGTTCCCACACGGCGCGCGCCGCGGCCGCCGGAACAACGCCGAGCTCGGCCAGGGCGTCCACCGCATGGGCCTCGATCAGGAACCAGATGCGGAATCGGTTGGCGGGCTCCCAGATAGCGGTCATCCGGGGACGGCTATAGCGCGGGATCATGATCTCCCTCCGCGTGGGGCTGGGTTTGGGTGATTGGGCAGAGGGCGGGATATTAGCCGTCGGGGATCGGTAAATCACGGTGAATTCTTGGTGTTGTCATTCGATCTCCCAGCGACATACCCCATTTGCATGCGGGGTCGGCTGGGGCAATATCTTGAACTGAAGTGGGTTTGTCGGAGGAGCGTGCTTCTTGGACGTCAATGTCACATCGGCCGGTGGAAGTCTGCCGAACATCCCGCTGGTGGAGATCGGGGCGGCCGGCGCGCCTGGCCTGGCCGAGGCCGCGCCCGAGCTCCTGGCGGAGATCGTGCAAATGGCCCGCGGCCGCTACGGCCGTCTGGCGCTGGGCGTTGGCGACGCCGTGGCGCGGCGATGGCTGGAGAACGCGGACAACCCCTATCTCGCCGAAATCGGCGCCGTCTCCGACCATCTCGGCCAGCCCGGCGCCTATATGCTCAACCTCTCCTATGAGTGGAGCTGCACGACCGGCGTCGGCCCCGACCCGTCGGGGGCGGGCAGCCGCCTGCTGCGGACCCTCGACTGGCCCCTCGACGGCCTCGGCCGGACCCTTATGGTGGCGCGGCAGCGGGGCGCGGCCGGCGACTACTACAACGTCAGCTGGCCGGGCTTTTCGGGCATTACGACCGGCCTTGCCCCGGGGCGTTTCAGCGCCGCCCTCAACCAGCCGCCCGCGCGCAGTACCTATCCGCTGATGGCCATCGACTGGGTCGTCAACCGGATCGGCGTCTGGCGGCACACCGGGCTGCCGCCGACCCATCTCCTGCGCCGGGTCTTCGACCGCTGCCGCGACTATGCCGAGGCCAAGGAGATGCTGTGCACGGTCCCGCTCTGCCTGCCCGTCTTCTTCATCCTGAGCGGGATGAAGCCCGGCGAGGGCTGCGTGATCGAGCGCCTCGAAGAGAGCGCCAGGGTCCGCGAGGCGCCTGCCTCCGCCGCCAATCACTGGCTCGCCCAGCAGGTTCCGGGGCGGCCCCGGGGCCAGGACAGCCTCGGTCGCTGGCGTCTCATGGAACAGCGCCGCGACTCCCAGCCCGATGACTTCTCCTGGGTCGTGCCGCCGATCCGCAACTATGCGACCCGCCTGGCCGCCATCATGAACGCCGCCAAGGGCCGCCTCCTGGTTCAGGGCTGGGAGGCGTCGGGCCCCGTCACCCGGGTCTTCCGGCTTTGACGGCTTTCGGCCGGCCGGTCCCCATCCTTCGGCCCGGTCGCGGCGCGCATAGTGACGAATGATGTCGGATAGATAGACCTTGTGGTCGGCGGGCGGTTTGGCGACCACGGCCTCGCGATACGAATGGAAGGTCGTCGCATGAACGCCATTTGCTTTGATCTCGACGGCACGCTGACGGATCCGAAGCTGGGGATCACACGTTCGATCCGCTATGCCCTGGAAAAGCTGAACCGTGCCGTTCCCCTTCGGGATGACGACCTTACATGGTGTATCGGCCCGCCGCTGATCGGCAGTCTCGAAAAACTGCTCGGCGATCGGCAAGCAGCGGAAGCCGCCCTGTCGATCTACCGCGAACGGTTTGGCGACATCGGGCTGTACGAAAACGAGGTCTATCCGGGGATTCGGGAGGCTCTTGCGGCCTTGATCGCGAACGGGAAACGCCTGTTCGTGGCCACCAGCAAGCCGTCGGTCTATGCCGAGAGGGTCATCGACCATTTCGATCTATCGGGGTTTTTCGAGGCCGTCTTCGGCTCGGAACTCGACGGGACTCGCGCGGACAAGACGGAACTGCTCGCCTGGGTCCTCAAGGAAAAGCGTCTCGACCCTGCAACCACCGCGATGGTTGGCGATCGGCGTTATGACATCATCAGCGGCCGCAACAATGGAATGCCGACGGTCGGCGTCCTCTATGGCTATGGGCCGCGGTCGGAGCTCGTCGATGCGGGCGCGACGACGCTATGTGACAAACCGAGTGATTTACCCGTGGTCTTGGTTAGTGACATGCTCTAGCTCTCCTTGAACGCGCGTCGGAAGCTGGCGGCGAGCGGTCTCAGCAGGTATTCGAGCGCGGTTCGGCTGCCGGTGACGATCATGACCTCGGCCTGCATTCCCGGATAGAGCTCGCCGTCACCCAGCTGCTCGCCCGCCTCCTCGTTCAGCACGATGCGCGCCAGGTAGTATGCCTCCCCCGTACGGTCCTCGGTGAGCCGATCCGCGGAAACGGAAAGAACTTTACCGTCCAGGGGGTGCATGTCGCGCTGGCTGAACGCGGTCAGGCGAACCTTGGCCGACAGGCCGGGATGCACGACGTCGATGTCGGCGGGGTCGACCCGCGCTTCGACCAGAAGGGACTCGCCGCTCGGCACGATATCCATAAGTGGCTCGCCAGGCCCAATCACGCCTTCCGTGGTGTGCACGCGCAATTCCACGATCGTTCCGTCCTGGCGCGCGCGGATCGTGGTCCGGCGCAGAACGTCCTCGGCCGCCAGCAGGCGCTCGGCAAGGGCGAAAAGCTCCGTTTGAACCTCGCGTTGCTCATGCACGATCTCGTTGTGCAAATTCGTCCGCAGCTCCGAGATCTGCAGTTCCGTCTCTCCAATCTGTTGTTTGGCGCGGGCAATGGCGGCCTGATTGCGGCTGCGGTTCCCTTCGATCGAGGCCGCTTGGCGTTGCAGTGCCAGAAGCCGCGGCCGTCTTGCCAGACCTCCCTCCAACAGCTTCTCGACGTCGACGATTTCCTCCGCGATCAGCGTCAGCTGTCGGTTATTCGACGCGATCTCGTCCCGCAATCCCGTGATTTCCTCGCCGAACTGCAGAATGCGCTGTTTCAGGATCGCGGCCTGGCTGCTCAGAATGTCTCGTCGGGCCTCGAAAATACCGACCTGGCCTTTGATGATCTCCTGAACTTTCGGATCCGCTTCTTCCTTCAGCAGCCAATCAGGAAATGCGACCGCCTCGCTGCCGTTCCGCTCGGCGACCAAACGCGCCTCCAGGGCTGACAAGGCTCGGTATCGCCCCTTCAGCAGGTCGAGGGTGGCGAGCGCCTGGGTTCCATCGAGGCGAAGCAGCTCCTGGCCGGCGGTAACCCGCTCGCCTTCCGAGACCAGGATCTTCTCGACGATGCCGCCCTCCAGGTGCTGAATCGTTTTGCGGTTGGTTTCGACACTCAGGACGCCGGGCGCGATCGCCGCGCTTTCGAGTGGCGCGAAGACGGCCCAGGTGCCCAGCGCCCCAAAGAAAAGCGCGATCACGACCAACGCGGCGACGACCGGTAACGCGATCCTTGGTCTGCGCCCCACGGCTTGGTCCGCATGGCGCTCCATCGGATCGGTGGCGCGAGCCGGGCGAAGAACCTCACCTTGGGTCATTCAGGCTTGCTCCCACTACTCACGGCTGCGGATGCCTTCGCGCCCGGCTGGAGGAACTGGGGACCGGCGATCGCGGCCATGACCTCGTCCGCCGGGCCGAACCTCTCCATCCGCCCGCCCCTCAGAACGACGATCTTGTCGGCCTGGCGCAGGACGCCGGGACGGTGGGTGATAACCACCACCGTTGCCCCGCGATCGCGCAGTGTCGTCAGCGCGTTGTGGAGGCCGTATTCGCCGTCGCTGTCGAGGCTGGCGTTCGGTTCGTCGAGAACCAAAAACCTGGGATCGCCGTAGACGGCCCGGGCCAAGGCGATTCGCTGCCGCTGCCCGCCGGAGAGCGCCGCCCCCCCAGGGCCGATTTCCGTCTCGTAGCCGCCCGGAAGGCTCAGGATCATCTCGTGAACACCGGCCAGTTGGGCCGCGGCGATGACCGCGTCCGGCTCGGCCTCGCCCATGCGGGCGATGTTCTCGCCAACGGTGCCGCTGAACAGCTCCACATCCTGCGGCAGGTACCCGATGGAACGGCCGAGATCCTCGGGCGGCCAGCGGGACACCTCGGCCCCGTCCAAGCGCACATGGCCGGCTCGCGGGCTGAGGTTGCCGACCAGCAGGCGCGCCAGGGTCGTCTTGCCGGACGCGGTCGGGCCGACCAACCCCAGGAGCTCGCCGGGTTCGAGCTTGAACGAGACGTTCGTGAACAGCGGTTCGGTCGCGCCTTCATGGACATAGGCGGCCTGCTTTACGGTCAGTTGGCCCTTCGGCGTGGGAAGCGGAATGGCCTCCCCCCGCAAGGGCGTTTCGCGGAGTTGCCGGGCCACTCTCTGATAGGCGGTACGGGCCGACACGGCGGTCTTCCAGCTTCCGATCGCTTGCTCGACCGGCGCCAACGCCCGGGCCAAAAGGATCGACGCGGCGATCATGACGCCGGGCGTGACCTCGGCATTGATCACCAGCCAGGCCCCCGTTGCCAGCATGCCGATCTGCAAGGCGAGGCGGACGAACTTCGACGCGGCCGTTATGCCGCCGCTTCGGCTGCCCGCCCGGGCCTGGAGCGCCAATGTCCCCGCGTTGGCCCGGTTCCAGCGGTTGATCAGGTTGGGCAGCATGCCCATGGCTTCGATCACGTCGGCATTGCGAACCGCGGCCTCGGCCCGCTCCAGGGATTGAATCGAGGCGCTCCCGGCCTGTCGCAGCGGGCCGCGTGTCGCGAGCTCGTTCGTGATGGCAAACGCGAACAGCACCACAGCGCCCGATATGGCGATCCAGCCAAGCAACGGATGCATCAGAAAAATCACCGCCACGAAGATGGGTGTCCAGGGCGAATCCATGATCGGGAAAATGGCCGGCCCGCTCAGAAAGGTCCGGTATGTGGAGAGATCGCGAAGCCCCTGAATCGTCGGATCGTGCCTCGACCGCAGGATGCCGACGACACTCGCCTCCAGAACGGCGCCGCTGACCCGCTGTTCGAGCCAGGTGCCGATCCGGACCAGCAGAACGGTTCGCACCATGTCGAGCAGCGCGAGAGTAAGGAGGGCCGCCGCCGCCAGGACGGTGAGCATCAGCAGCGTGTCCGTGCTGCGGCTCGCCAGCACGCGGTCGAACAGCTGCATCATGTAAATCGGGACCGTCAGCATCAGGAGGTTGATGCACAGGCTGGCGACGGCAACGATCACAAACCCCAGGCGACAGGCGGCCACCGCCTTTTTCAGGACGGCTTCCGACGCCACGAACCGAGAACTCTTCTTTCCGACCATGGGCCGTTCCTATGCGGCCAACCCCCGGGCCCGGACCGAGATGGCATCTTGGCTCGCTTGGGGTTTCCTGTGTCCTCAGGGCAGGGACCAAACACCTATGCTACGGGCAAGACACCTCCTCCCGCAGTCTCCGTCAATCTTGCCAAATGGGCGTGGTTGACGGTTGGTTTGCCCCCCTTCGACGACACTCAAGTGAAGTCGAACCAATCGGCTGTGATGTCTTTATAGGCCACGCCGTAGATCTCGAGTTTGTCGCCGTTGCCGAAATCGATGTCGATGCCCCTCTTGTCCTCGGTTGTCATGTCGAGAATGTCGTCCACGCCAGAGAGGCCGAATTCGCTCACGTCGATGACATCGAGGCCGTCCTCGAAGTCCTTGATCCTGTCGTTGCCATCGCCTTCTCCGAAGACGAAGATGTCGGCATCCGCGCCGCCCAAGAGCGTGTCCCGGCCGGCGCCGCCGGTGAGCGTGTCGCGGCCGTCGCCGCCCTCCAGGCGGTCCTTTCCTTCGCCTCCGAAAAGAACGTCGTCTCCGTCGCGGCCTTTTAGAAGATCGTTGCCGGTTTCGCCATAAAGCTCGTCGTTGCCGGAACCGGCGGTCAGATGGTCGTTCCCGGAACCGCCGTTGAGGATATCGTCGCCGTCGCCTCCTTCCAGGCGGTCCTTGCCGTCGCCGCCCTCGAGCAGGTCGTCGCCCTCCCGGCCCTTGAGAATGTCGTTTCCGGACCCGCCGAGGAGCATGTCCTCTCCGACTCCCCCTTTGAGGCTATCATTTCCGTTTCCGCCGTTAAGCCAGACATCCTGATTATTGTAGTCGGCGTCGCGCTTGCTGATGACGGTAAGCTTGTCATCGCCGTCGCCGCCATGGGCCCAGTAGGAACCGCCGTACTCATAGATCTTCATGACCAGCGTGTCGTTGCCGTCGCCGCCGTCCATGACGGCGTGTCCCCCCTCCCAGATGTGACCGGTCAGCTCGTCGTCGCCGGTTCCGCCAAAGAGACGAAAACGTCCAGCCGCACCATGTTCTTCGCCCGCTCGTCCGACGAGCACGTCGTTCCCTTCCTCGCCGTAAGCATCGGCGTTGAAACGGTAAGAATCATACACTTCCAGAACGTCGTCGCCCTGGCCGCCATGAAGAATGGCCTCTCTCCCCAGCATGGTGTCGTTCCCGGCACCGCCGAAGGCTTCTGCACCATAGGCGTCGATGAAATCGTCGCCCTCACCGCCGTCGAGGAAAAGTATATTCATTTCAAAGGAATAGCCGCCATGGCCGACCAGGATGTCATTCCCCGAGCCGCCATAGACTTCGCCGCTTTCAGAGCCCGCGTGGAATATCAGATCCGCCCCGGGCCCTCCATCGAGGGTGACTTCTTTGCGGCCATTTACGAGACGCCCTCCGTCAAAGCCGCCGTTCTGGAGCAGGTCGTCGCCTTCTCCGCCATACAGCCCCCCCTCTTCGAAGCCGCATGTGTACATTCGGTCGTTGCCGCCCAAGCCGTATATATACTGTGCATCCAAAAACGCATGCAGCACGTCGTCGCCGGGCGTGCCAAGGGGAGGGTTGTCCGGGGGGATCGTCGACGGCGGCTCGCAAACGGGGAACACATCGCTCCAGTCGAGCCTGTCGCCCGGCCTCCAGTCGGACACCTCGCTCAGAATAGACGCCAAGGATTGCTCCTGGCGGGCTTCGTTACCAGTTGCTGCCATGTTCCATTGCTCCCACTTTTTGACGCCTCCGGCCTATCGCCGGATGCCTGATTGTCGTATTCGCAGGCGGACGCGCATGTCTCGGCCGCTCTGGCCCGTTCGGCCGAACGGGCCACGCCGAATCCGCCCGACCGCCGCGAAGCGGCCGGCCGGCGCATTTACGCTCGGAAGTTGCCCTGAAGTATTCGCCCCGCCAGAGAATCGGCTGCCGCACAGCCGTTACCCCCGTCAGCAGTATGCACCCCGCCTCATCGGATCCTAGCTTAAATGACCCGTTAGTCTTCTTTTTGTTATCTTGGATTAATACCTGTTGATTATAGCAGTTTTGTGTCAGAATAGATATTTCTTAGGTGTTAACACTAAATCTCCCAAGTATTTCGTATCAACTCTTTTGCTCCATCGAAACCGAGTAGTCATTTAGAATTATTCCAAAAATATATTCAGCTATATGCCGCATCTATATTTGACGATAGCGACCTCGCATGGTGTATAGGCCCGCCTTTGATCGGCAGCCTCGAAAGACTGCTCGGCGACAGGCAAGAGGCGGAGGCGGCCCTGTCGATCTGCCGCGAACGGTTTGGCGAAATCGGGCTGTACGAGAACGAGGCAAGGCCTTCAACGAGTTTTTCAGCAGCCTGCTAGGCGCCGACGACCAGGACGGCGCCCTTGGCCTTCTTGACGATGCGTTCGGTCTTGCTGCCCAACAGCGGGCCGACGGCCGTACGCCCGAAGGTGCCGAGAAGGATCAGGGAATCGCCCTCATGGGAGGCCGCGATCACCACATCGTCGACCAGGCCGTCCTCGACGACGCCGATGGCCTGCACGTTCTCCTGTTCGAGATAGGCCACGGCGCGATCGATGATCGCCTGCGCCTCGCCTTGGCGTCGCTCGCTATGACTCGGCACCTTGACCGACAGCACGACGACCGGCGTTCCCGTGTGTTTGGACATGGTCGCGGCCATGACGGTCGCCGCGTCCGAGGACCGCGACCCGTCCGTGGCGATCACGATCTCCGACCACAGATGGCCGGCTCTCGGGACCACCAGAACCGGGCAGGGCCCGTTGCCGATCACCTTGGCCGTCGAATCGCCGACGATCAGACGCGTGGGCTCCCACGCGCCGCGCCGTCCCTTGATGATCAGATCGGCCTGGAATCGCTTCGCCTCCTTGACGATGCCGTCGGCCGGATCGCCGTCCTGGGGCATCGCGGTGGTGCAGGGGATCCCGCGGGCGCTGGCGTCGGCGCTCAGCTTTTCGAGATGGGCGGCGGCCTCGTCCCCCAGCGAGGTGGCGCCCCCGGGCGTGAAGAATCCCCAGGCGCCGGCCATGACCGCGCGCACAATGTGCAGCGAGGCGCCGGCCCGGTCGCAGAGATCGAGGGCCAAGCGCTCGGCGCTTTCCGCGAACTCAGATCCATCGCTCGCCAGGACGATCTTCTCGAGACGACCGACCGGCGACATCTGAATCTTGGGCATGGGGTCCGTCTTCGTCGTCCCTGTCATCGCGATGGGAGCCTCGCATAAGTGAGTGGGCCTGCCTAGCGAATATGCTCAACCGTTGGCTGCGAGCTCGGGCTCGGCCTGCGATTGTTCGCGGCGCGCCCGGGCCATGCCGTTGAGCAAGGCCGTCAGGATGGCGACCGCGCCACCGAAAAGGGCGAAGGCCATGATGCCGAAGCTGACGACTTTGAGAATGCTCGCCGTGGAAGCGTCGAGAGGCGCGATCACCTCCAGATCGGACAGATAGACCGGGATCACGAAAAAGCGGCTGAACAGCACCAGCATCATGATCATGCCCATCACGCCCTTGACCACATAGGTTTTGACATAGGTCGTGCCGATGGCGCCGATCTGAAGGCCGAACAGGGAGCCCGCCAGGATAATCATCGCCAGCCGGATATCGACGAAGCCATGAAGGCTGAACTTGATCGTGCCGCCGAGCCCCATCACGAAGGCGATGACCAGCTCGGTGGCCGTTGCCATCATGCTGGGCACGCCAAGCACATAGATCATGGCCGGAACGCCGATGAAGCCGCCGACGGCGATCGTCGCCGCCAGCATCCCGGTGGCGAAGCCAAGGGGCAGGGTGATGAGCACCGAAATCTCCGACCGGATGCTCGGAAAATAGACCATGGTGTAAGGGATGCGGATCGTCCTGATCCAAAGCGCGAGCTTGTTCGGCTTCTCCTCCAGACCGGTGGCGTCGGACTTGTAGGTCCGCCAGGTGTCCCACAGCACAAAACTGCCCACGAGCGAGAGGATGATGACGAAGGCCAGGCTGACATAGAGGTTCGAGCCGGCATCGCCGAACTCGGCCTTGATGTTTTGCTGAAGCTCGGCGCCATAGAGCACGCCGGCCTCCGCCGAGGCGCCCATGACGAGGCCCAGCTTCAAATCCACCTGGCCGAACTTGGCGCGCTTGTAAGCGCCGACCAGCGCCTTGGGGAATTTGTGCGCCATATTGCTGGCGACCGCGACGATCCCGGGCACGCCGAGGCTCATCATCGCTGGCGTCAGAACGAAGGCGCCTCCCGAGCCGATGAAGCCGCTGACCATGCCCGCGATAACGCCGACGACGAAAAGGATGGCGACGGTCGACAGTTCGAGGTCGATGAAATTGGTGAGTGCGCCCGCGTGTTCCATGATGCTGGGTGGCGTCCCTCTGAACCTTTAGTTGCCCGCCGTCGGCTACTTTCTGATGGTGTTGGGTTGCAGGCCGACCGCCTCCCAGAAGGCTCCGGTGAAGCTGCCATGCACCAGGGAGAACAGCAGCGCGATCGACACCGGCACCAGAAACGACCACCAGTGGCTGACGCTCATCTCCAGAATCCGGCGTTCGTTTGCGAACAGCATCGCGTACAGGGAGAGAGACATCATGCCGCTCGGCATTGCCGCCACGGTCTTCGGATGCAGCCGCTGAAAGCGCCGAACCTGCCGGCGGCGGGCTCGCCGACGGACGTCATGGTACTTGTGCTCGAGCGTGGAGAGGTCGGTGCCCGTGTCGAGGACATACGACGTGATAGGGGTGCCCGACCTGAAAGCGTGAATATCGTGCGGCGCGGCCTCGTGGGGCGGGTCTTGGATGAGGAGCGGGTTTCCGCCCCGCGTGCGGGACTCGCGCGCGGCGGCGCCGGCCGTTAGGGATGCGGTTTTGTTTCGAGCCATCTGTTCCCCATTGTTCGAAATGGAGACGTATCCGCCGCGGAACTTCGCGAGGATGACGAAAATTCAAGGTCGAACGTCGGTCGGCCCGGATATCAAACGGCCCGTTGCGCGTCCGTGACACGCGATCGAAGGCTGATCGTGAGTGAGCCGCGACGACGATTCGAACCCGAGTTACGGCCTGTCGTGACGGTCAAGATGGCCCTGAGTCTTGTGGGTCAGGTTGGCCTCGATGGGCAGGCTGGCGCCTTATGACTCCAAATGAGATGAAAATGCAAGGTCGTATCTGGCTTGTCCGTACGAATCGGGCCCTAGTGGTTCGATCGTGACGCTTGGTACCCGAGCGTCACGATCGAACCACAGAATCTATGAACCCCGTGGTGCTTCCGCCGAAACGGATGGGTACCATCCGTTTCGGCCGCACCACTAGGCGTTGCGGCCTTCGAAGATCCGAATTTTCGAGCGGCGAACATGCCGCTTCATGGCCGAGCGGGCCTTCTTACCGTCCTGCTCGACGATGGCGTTCAGAATCGCCTCGTGCTCGGCGATCAGGCTCTCGCGGCGATCCTTCAGCGGAAGCGCCGTCAGGCGGCGGATGACGCCGATCGAGAACAGCACATGCTGTTCGATCGACAGGAAGGAATAGAGCAGGAACTGGTTGTGGGTGGCGCGGGCGATGGCGACATGGAAGTTGAAGTCGTCGGTGATGCCGCCGAATTGCGACCGGGTTTCCTTGCAGAAGGCGTCAAACTGGCGGCGGATTTCCGCCAAATCCTCCTCGGTGCGGCGCAGGGCGGCGAAATAGGCGTTCTCGCCCTCGATGCTCAGGCGGAACTCGAAGCACTCTTCGATCTCCGCGATACTGCCGACGCCCTCCGGTAGCCTGGGCGGCACGGCCAGGCGCTTGAGGACATAGCTGCCCGAGCCTTTGCGCGAGCGGATCAGCCCCTCGGACCGCAAGCGCGCCAGGGCCTCGCGTACCACCGGGCGCGAAAGGGCGTAGCGTTCGCTCAGCTCCTTCTCCGGCGGCAGACGCGTGCCCTCTGGATATTCGCCGCCGATGATCGCTGAATGGATGGCGTCATAGAGCCGATCGCTGAGGTTGTGCCGTGCTGCCATGTTCGTGGATGTCCTGGGCCTTATCGTAGGGTCGAAGGATAGGCGAAAAACGATCCATGCACAATGTGTCTGACAGATTTTTTCTGCAAGAATGGTGGGAAATTGAAGATATGTAATGCTCTACTAAATAAATTATTTATAAACAAAAGATTAGATGCCTTTCTGTCAGCCCGCCGTGGTTTTTCAGGCGGAGGGGTGCCAGATCGATCAGCAAAATATGAAAACGATATGTTGACAGATTTGTCACACCAACATAGGCTGAAAAAAAAGAAATCGGGGACGGCTTTGGGAAGGACCCACCACAATTCCGGGAAAAGATTGCTCGATCGCCGCCGCGCCGGCGGCGGAATCGGTTGCGGGGATCATCCAGCAGACGAGGTTTGCTTCCACGTCACATCACAAGGGAGAAATCCATGCGCAAAGCACTGATCACCAGTATCGTCGTGCTCGGGGCTGCGGTCATCGGCTCGCCGGCCCTGGCCGAGAACGTCCACATGGCCACCGGCTCGCAGGGCGGGTCGTGGTATCCACTAGGCGGCGCCATCAAGAGCGCCTTCGAGAAGGCCAATCCGGGCCTGACCATGTCCATCCAGCCGGGCGGCGGTATCGCCAATATCGTCGGCGTCGAGGCCGGCAAGTTCCCGGTCGGTCTTGCAAATTCCATCTCGACCGTCGACGCGACCAAGGGCAAGGCGCCCTTCAAGAGCGCCGTCAAGAACGTCTGCAATGTGGGCGTTCTGTATCCGCAGTGGTTCCAGATCGTCGTGCGCGCCGACAGCGGCATCACGTCCATCGCCGACTTCAAGGGCAAGGTCCTGACCACGCAGCAGAAGGGTCACACCGGCGAGCAGCTGACACGCGAGCTGCTGGCCATCGCCAATCTCAGCTACAAGGATCTCGATGCCGTCTCGCACGTCTCCTACAACGACTCGGTCAATGCCATGAAGAACGGCAATGCCGACGTCTTCACCCTGGGCACGGCCCTGCCGGCCGGCGCGATCATGGATCTCGCCTCGGCCCGTGAAGTCCAGCTGGTGGCGGTGCCCGACGACGTGATCGCGGGTTTTCAGGCCAAGAACGCCGCCTTCAAGAAGCGCATTGCCAAGGCCGGCAGCTATCCGGGCATGGACGCCGACACGCCGGCGATCACCTATGACACCCACATGATCGCGGCCTGCGACTATTCGGCCGATAATATCGCGAAGATCCTCGAAACCGTCGCCGACAACCTGAAAACCTTGTCGGCCGTCAACAGGAACCTGGCCACCCTGACGGTCGAGGAAATGGCCTCCGACCTGGGCGTGCCTTACCACCCCGGCGCGATCAAGTTCTACGCGTCGCGCGGCGTGAACGTCAGCAACTGACGCAAGGCTGAAGGAGGGCTCCGGCGGCGGATCGTCCCGTCGCCGGGCCACGCCGCAAGCAGGGTGGGGCCGCCGTGAACCGTTTGATGACTTTGGTGATGGGGGCGATCCAGGTCATCGCCGCCGGGTTTTCTCTGTATCACATGTGGGTGGCCTTCGCCGGACCGCCGGCGCCCTTCGTGATGCGGGGCCTGCATGTCGGCTTGGCCCTGTTCCTGACCTTCTTGACCGTGTCGCTCAAGGGCGAGCGGCGCGACGTCCCCTCCCTGGCGGGGGCGCTGCTGGCCTTCGCGGCGCTGGCGGCGGCGGGCTATCCCATCGTCATGCAGGACTATCTGTACAATCGGTTCATCTATGTCGATCCCCTCATTCCCGGGGACTGGATTTTCGGCATCCTGATCATCCTGCTGATCATCGAGGCCACCCGCCGTCTCGTCGGCCCGGCCTTGCCGGCCGTTGCCGTCTGCTTCCTGGTCTACGGCCTGTTCTTCGCCGAAATCGACAGCTCCGTGGTGATGGAGCAGGTGTTCATCACGACCGAGGGCATTTTCGGCATTCCGGTGGCGGTTTCGGCCACCTACATGGTGCTCTTCATCATTTTCGGCTCCCTCGTCGACCGCATGGGCATCGGCAAGCTGTTCATGGATTTCGCGGTCGCGCTGACGGGGCGCTCGGCCGGCGGCCCGGCCAAGGTCGCCGTGGTCACCAGCGGCCTGTTCGGGACCGTGTCGGGCTCGGCCGTGGCCAATGTGATGACCACCGGTACCTTCACCATTCCCTTGATGAAGGGCATCGGCTATCGCCCGGCCTTCGCCGGCGCCGTGGAGGCCGTGGCCTCGACAGGCGGCCAGATCATGCCGCCGATCATGGGCGC